>NC_014761.1:1800000-2100000 GCF_000183745.1 Oceanithermus profundus DSM 14977
GATGATGGCGAGCACAATCCCCATAAAAACGGCCGTCTGGACGGTCCAGCGCCCGTCGCACGCCGCCCAGCGGCAGAACGCTCGCGGCTGGGTGACCGCGAAGAAGACCAGGCCCAGGCCGAAGAGCAAGGTAACGCCGAGCGCCAAATCGGTGCGCCGTGCCCGCCGGTTTTCGAGGGACTGGAGGTAGGCGTAGGTGGCCGGCAGCCGGTCGCGGAAGATGCGCTCGCCCGCGCGGTCGTAGGCCGCGTCGGCGCCCGGGGGCACGTTCATGACGATGGCGTTCGCTCCCTGCAAAACGCCGTCCAGGCTCCACGACACGGCCCGGATGCCGTAGGGAAACGCTTCCTCGCCGCCTGCCTCGAGCACCACCCGGGGGTTTGCCAGCCGGTCGTTTTCGAGCTCGAGCTCCAGCGTCACGGTCCACGGGCGCATAGCGGGAACGTGGGTTTCGGGCACCCGCACCCACGCGAGCTCGGGATCCGAAGGAAGCCGGTCCAGCCGCGCGCGCGTCAAGTCGAGGTGCACCCCGTCGGCCGCAAGGGCTTCGAGTAGGTCCGGATACGCGGCGTGCAGCTGCGCCGCCGGATCGAGAGCGCGCACCACCGGAGCGAAGGCGAGGAACAACAGCAACGGCAGCCACGATGCGCGGAATATCTTGGGCGGCAACACGATCCCTCCTTGAAATCAGTATAGCCGCTTCCTGCAATCATCGCAGATTCTTCTGCACCCCGGCGCGGCCCGGCGTTCGCACCGCCCTGTTACCATGTAGGCAGCATGGAACCCCTGAGAACCGTCATCGTCGGAGGCTCCGGATACGCCGGGGGCGAGTTCCTGCGCCTGGCGCTGGGCCACCCCTACCTGGACGTCGTGCAGGTGACGAGCCGCCGTTACCTGCGCCAGCCCGTCAGCTTCGTGCACCCCAACCTGCGGGGGCAGACGAACCTCAAGTTCAGCGATCCCGAGCATCTGGAGGAGGCCGACCTGATCGTGCTTGGGCTGCCCCACGGGGTGGCGGCGCAGAACTTCGACTACTACAAGGAGAAAGCGCCCTACATCATCGACCTCTCGGCCGACTTCCGGCTGAAGACGCTCGAGCTCTACGAACGCTTCTACGGCGCCCACCCGCGCCCCGATCTGCTGGCGCAGTTCGCCTACGCCAACCCCGAGATCAACGCCGAAGCCATCAAGAACGCGAACTGGCTCGCCGGCGCCGGCTGCACCGCCACGGCCACGCTGCTGGGCCTCTACCCGCTCTACGCCCAGGGCCTGGTGGCCCGGCACGCCGTCTTCGTGACCGTGATGGTCGGCTCCTCGGCCGCCGGAGCCGAACCCAGCCCCGCCGGCCACCACCCCGAGCGCAGCGGGGCCCTGCGGGTCTACAAGCCCACCGGCCACCGCCATACCGCCGAGGTGATCGACTACCTGCCGGGCACCCCCGAGGTGCACATGACCGCGGTGGCCACCGAACGCATCCGCGGCATCCTCATGACCGCCCAGGTCTTCATCCCCGACGGCTTCTCCGAGCAGGACGTCTGGCAGGCCTACCGCGAGTTCTACGCGGACAAGCCCTTCGTGCGCCTGGTCAAGCAGCGCCGGGGCATCCACCGCTACCCCGACCCCAAGGTGGTGACGGGGTCCAACTACGCCGACGTGGGCTTCGAGCTCGAGCCCGACACCGGCCGCCTGGTCGTCATCAGCGCCATCGACAACCTGGTCAAGGGCACGGCCGGGCACGCGATCCAGGCCCTGAACCTGCGCATGGGCTGGGACGAGCGGACGGGGCTCGAGTTTCCGGGGCTGCACCCTTAAGACCGGGCCGGGCAAAGCGATAAGCAGCCGGTCCGTTGTGGGAAGAACCTATAGGAGGGTTAAAACCCTCCCATAGGTTCCGAACGCTTCGTACGGTTGCCTTGGTCGGGTCGCCGCCCTGCCCCGGACTTGATCCGGGATCCAGCCTCGCAAAAAGCCAAGATCAGGTTGCAACAAACCGACCCGCGCAAACTGTTATTCACGGCCGGGCGTTCGGGCCATACAACGCCGACAACCCCCACCCCGACCCTCCCCCAGGGGAGGATGCGGTGTTTGCGACCGCCAAGCCGTGACGCCACGCAATCGCTGTTCCGCCCTTGCGGGGGACACACGGTTTACCCCTACCACGTACGGCGAACCACTTACCGCGTACCAGTTTTGGATCCGCCCCCGCGCGACCTGCACGCTGGCTTTACTCGGCCCGTTATTGTGATAAAATATGAGTGTAGGCATATTAAGCCGCTGCGCCTATCAAATGGAACAACCCGCCACCGTATCCCCCAAACTGCACGAGTGCGCGCTCTACCGCCCGCTGCCGAAGGGCTGGGTGCAGTGCACCGCCTGCCACCACTGGTGCGGCGTCGCCCCGGGCGAGGCGGGCAAGTGCGGGGTGCGGCGCAACTTTGGCGGCAAGCTCTACCTGGTCACCTACGGCAAGGCCGCCGCGGTCCACGTGGACCCGGTGGAGAAGAAGCCGCTGTACCACTTCCTGCCCGGCGAGGCGATCCTCAGCCTGGGCACCGTGGGTTGCAACCTCTTCTGCAAGTTCTGCCAGAACTGGCAGATCAGCCAGTTCCGCGAGTTCAAGGTAGACCCCACCACCGGCGAGACCGACCGCTACGTGGGCGAGGACTGGCCGCCCGAACGGGTGGTCGAGGCCGCCGAGCGCGTGGGCGCACGCCTGATCGCCTACACCTACAACGAACCGGTGGTCTGGGTGGAGTACGCCCACGACATCGCCAAGCTGGCGACCCAGCGGGGCATGCGCAACGTCTTCGTCTCCAGCGGCTTCGAGACGAAACACGCCTGGGAGTACGTGGAGCCCTACCTGCACGCGGTCAACCTGGACCTGAAGGGCTTCACCGAGGAGTTCTACCGCGAGATCACCGGGGCGCGGCTAAAGCCGGTGCTCGAGAACATCGAGTTCCTGGGCACCGAGAGGTGGGGAAAGGTCTGGATGGAGGTCACCACCCTGCTCATCCCCGGCCACAACGACAGCCCCGAGGAGATCCGGGGCATCGCACGGTTCCTGGCCGGGATCAACAAGAACATTCCCTGGCACCTCTCGGCCGCCCACCCCGACTACCAAATGCGCGACATCCCCTACACCCCGCACGAGAAGCTGATCGAAGCCTACGAGATCGGCAAGGAAGAAGGGCTCAACTTCGTCTACCTGGGCAACGTGCGCGACCTCGAGCGCTCCACCACCTACTGCCCCAGCTGCGGCGCACCGCTCATCGCGCGCGACGGCTACCGGGTGCACGAGCTCTGGGAAGAGCGCGGGGTCTGCCACAAGTGCGGGGCCAGGATCCCCGGGGTGTGGGCCTAGAAAGGAGAAGGCGATGGTACGCAAACCCGCAGTGGCCGGAAGTTTCTACCCGGCCGAACCCATGCAGCTGGCCCGGATGGTCGACGAACTCCTGGCCATGGCCACCAGGCCGCCCGCCCACGCCCCCAAGGCGGTGGTGGCCCCCCACGCCGGCTACGTCTACTCGGGACCGGTGGCGGCGTACAGTTTCCGGGCGCTCGAGCCGCTGGCCGGAAAGACCCCTACGGTCTTCCTGATGGGCCCCGCGCACTACCTCGCCTTCGAAGGGGTTTCCACCGGAACCTACACCTACTGGGAAACGCCCCTGGGGCAGGTACCGGTGGACACCGAGCGCGTGGGGGCGCTGCTCGAGCGCTCGGCGCTCTTCACCACCGCCGACGAACCCCACCAGCCGGAACACAGCCTGGAGGTGGAGCTGCCCTTCCTGCAGGCCGTCCTGGGCGGGTTCAAGCTGGTGCCGCTGCTCTTCGGGCTGGTCGACCCGCTGGCCGTCGCCGGCCACCTGGAGGCGGTGCTGCGCCCCGGGGACGTGCTGGTGGTGAGCACCGACCTCTCCCACTACCACCCCGACGCCGAAGCGCGGAAGCTCGACGCCGCCACGCTGGAGACCGCCCTGGCGCTGGACGCCCGGGGCCTCTCGCACCGCGAGGCCTGCGGCCGTCACCCCTGGGCCGCCCTCACCGCGCTGGCCGACCGGCGCTCCTGGCGGCCCGAGCTCCTGGCCTACGCCACCAGCGGCGACACCTCCGGCGACCGTTCGCGGGTCGTGGGCTACGCCGCGCTGCGTTACGACTGAACCTATGAAGCCATGAAGGAAAACCTGCTCAACCACGAGGAAAAACGAAGGCTGCTCGACGTGGCCGAGTCGGCCATCGAAAACGCCCTTAACGGCGGTCCGCTGCACCCGCCGGCGCTTGCGGGCCTGCCCCCGCGGCTGGCGCAGCCGGGGGCCAGCTTCGTCACCCTCACCCAGGGCGGGCGGTTGCGCGGCTGCATCGGCAGCCTCGAGCCGGTTCGGCCGCTGGCCGAGGACACCCACCGCAACGCCCTGGCCGCCGCCTTCCGCGACCCGCGCTTCCCTCCGCTCGCGGCGCACGAGTGGCCGCGCACCGACGTGGAGGTGAGCGTGCTCTCGCCGCCCGAGCCGCTTCCGTACGAGAGCCTGGACGACCTGATCCGGAAGCTCAGCCCGGAGATGGGGCTGGTGCTCGAGCATCCGCGCGGCCGCGCCACCTACCTGCCCCAGGTCTGGCAGCAGCTGCCCGACCCCGAGCGCTTCCTGGCCTCGCTGGCCCAGAAAGCCGGGCTTTCCCCGAGCGTCTACGCCGACCCCGCCACCCGGCTCGCCTTCTACACGGTCGAGAAGTTCACCCGCCGCGACCTGGCGTAGGCCTATACTCGGGGCGAGATGGCCTACCCCAACCCCGGCGGCGGCTCGCTGCTCGCCCGCTACCTGACCCCCGAGGTCTGGGCCGAACTCGAGGACCGCGAGACCCGCTACGGCGTGCGGCTCGAATAAACCAGCATGATGCCTTGATCCAGAAGCTCACACCCGAGATGGGCCGGTGCCCAAAACACCCGCCCGGCCGCGCCACCTACCTGCCCCAGGTCTGGGAGCAGATTCCCGATCCGAAACGCTTCCTGGCCTCACTGGCCCGGAAAGCCGGACTTGACTCTACGGTGTACAGTGATCCTACTATTAATTTTTCTGTTTATTATGTTGATATTATTAAGTATTTGCTACGTCGGGTATAAACGCGCTGATACTCCACCCCGACCTTTACGCGAAACGCCGAGCAGGCGATCTGCCGCTCTTATATGCCTTTTCCATTTGAATATTTCTATTTTTCTATCCCACATTTCTTGAATAAGTTCGCCAATGCCTTCTCCTGAGTTTTTAATCGGTATTTTCAACTGATCTACGTCAGGCCATGGAGCGAAATGCAAGCTATAGTAGAAAAGCCAGTCTTCACTTTTAAATGCATCTTCCATAGTAGAAAAGCGGGCAATTGAGGTTTCCGAATTGTCGATACGGTATTTTAGATTAACTATATAGCTCTTCACTTTTTCTGATCCTATCTGCTTCGACCACCAATATGAATAGCTGAGCAACTGCAATATTGTTACCGTGTCACGTACTGTAGCAAATAACTTATCCATAATTTCATCCGAGATCAATATTTTGAAATGCATAGCTAACCACAGACTCCATGCAAGTTCAAAATGGTGATCGCTCAACACCGTCGCATTATCTATTATATTCTCTAACGCTACTTTTAAATACTTAGGGCTGTATCTTTGCCATTTTTCATACCACAAATATACGTCAGTGATTACATCTATATATTGAGGATATGCCGTGAGTAGAGAACTAAGTTGCATATCTAAATACAAATAATATTCTTTTTGATCATTCATTAAATATGGTTTACCGTAACCCTTTGATGGGTATATTCGATTATTAAAATGTAATCTTCTAAGACCGTAAGTAATGACAGATTTATGTGGATTTTCATCTTGCAGTTGCCTAATAATCGCTAAATAATTTTTCAAATTCCAATAATCTATTTCAATGTATTTAAATTTATCTCTTTTTGCATATTTTCTATCTTGTTCACTAAACTCGTACATCTTTTCTTGCCCATCTGGCATAAAACTAGATATTCTTTCTGTCCAAGTATCATGTCGTATAGACGATGTTGTCGTCACGTTGAACTTCGCCTCATTAGGTGTTAAATTCCAAATGCGAAATGCTTTTCTTGCAGCTGCTAGAATCTCCTGAGGATTGCTATTAGTATATATGTGTATATCATCAACATGCCTAATTATAAAGAAATCGCCGTGCTTTCTTTGCTTAAGTTCTGCTATAAGACTTTTTATGATTGCTTTCCCTATTAACTCGGCAGCAACAAATGATGAATCTGGACCAATTGGAATACCATATGTTTCAGCTGATTGAGCAGACCTTATGACGGTATCCAAGCTCCTTCCAGCCTCATAGCGCTCCTTCTCATCACTAGAGCAATTATTGCATTTATTTTTTGCATTATCTTTTCCAGCCAGCGCCCATTCAAATGAATGTGTATATATTGATGAGTAATATGATTGTATATCAACTTTAACCATATATTTATACGCAATATGTATGCTATCCAATAGCGTGGAAATATTCGTATGTGTCATCGCGGGATTTATATACCGTATTTTTTCAGGATCCTCGAGCGGTAAGGAGGATTCAATACAGCATTCGATATCTTCTACTAGCACCGAGCGGAAGAGTGGCCATCTATTTTTCAATTCGGTTCCAATACGGATTATTGAAACGGGATTCAATACGTGGCCAATGCGCCTCCTACCTTCGATTCCCGGTCGGGGAAATGTAAATACCACCGGGGCAAATTTATCGTTGGTGCCGATAGCTAAATTTGTTATAGTACTTATCTTTTGAGATAAGGAGTGCATAGAAAATGACGGGGGGAGGCCTGCAGGCAATGCACCGTAACGGATAAATTTTAGTAAACTCCACTTCTTAGGAATTAAACCCGGTAGTGAATCCAACTGCATGTTGCGTTTATACTTATCACGAAACCGTCCTTGGAACTTATTTGTGCAGGCCTTTCCCATTTACCATATTAAACATTGCCTGTCTCTATTCTTGCAAGGGAATTTGAACGTTGGGAAATCATCCCCCTCGTCCGGCATGACTATACTTAGGTAGAGATGACCCTCCCCAACCCTCAGGGCGGCTCGCTGCTCGCCCGCTACCTGACCCCCGAGGTCTGGGAACAACTCAAAGACCGCGAGACCCGCTACGGCGTGCGGCTCGAGCACGTCGTTGCCTCGGGGCTCAAGAACCCCGACAGCGCCGTGGGCGTCTACGCCGGCGACGAGGAAAGTTACACCCTCTTCGCCCCCCTCTTCGACCCGATCATCGCCGACTACCACGGCTTCGGACCGGAAGCCCGGCACGAAAGCGACCTCGAGCCCGCCCACCTGAACGCCCCCAACCCCGACCCCGAGGGCCGCTACGTCGTCTCCACCCGCATCCGCGTGGCCCGCAACCTCTGCTGCTTCCCCTTCGGCTCCGCGCTCACCCGGCGCGAGCGGCGCATCGTCGAGGCGACCGTGGTGCGCGCCCTCGAGGATCTTTCCGGCGAGCTGGCGGGCAGCTACCATCCGCTTTACGCGATGGACCGGGCCACCAGGGAGCGGCTGATCCAGAGTCACTTCCTCTTCAAGGAGGGCGACCGCTTCCTTAAGGCCGCGGGGCTGAACCGCGACTGGCCCGACGCCCGCGGCATCTTCCACAACCCGGACAAGACCTTCCTCGTCTGGGTGAACGAGGAGGACCAGCTGCGCATCATCTCGATGGAGCCCGGGGCCAACCTGCAGCGCGTCTTCGCCCGGCTGACGCGGGCGCTGGCCGAGCTGGAGCGCCGCCTGACCTTTGCATTCTCCGAGCGCCTCGGCTACCTGACCAGCTGCCCCACCAACCTGGGCACCGCCATGCGCGCCAGCGTCCACGTCCGCCTGCCCGGGCTGGCGGCGGACGAAGCGCGGCTGAAGGCCCTCGCCGCAAAGCACGGCCTGCAGGTGCGCGGCACCCACGGGGAGCACTCGCAAAGCGAGGGCGCGGTCTACGACGTTTCCAACAAGCAGCGGCTGGGGATCACCGAGGTGGAGGCCGTGCGGCGGCTGGCCGAAGGGGTGGCCGCGCTGATCGCGGCGGAGCAGCGGACTTAAAGTACGCGCCAGCGTGGACCCCGGCTCGCGCAGGCCTGCGGCCTGCTTGGCCGGGGATTCGAGAATTTTACGATCTTCGCTTAGAGCCTTACCGCTATTCTTCGTACCCGAGTACGCGCAAATCTGGAAGATCAAAACGGTACTCGCGCACTCCGGACCCCTCAAAACCCCAAACGCTTTGCTACTGCTTATTAATCGAATTCCCGGCCAAGGGGCGAAGCCCCGCGAGCCGGGATCCACGGCGGTCGTGCCCTGTGGCCGCACGAAACCCTTTTTATTACGTAACATGACGAACGATGGCCTACATTGTATACATTTTGTCCAACCGCAAACGCGGGACGTTGTACGTGGGCCTGACGCGCGACCTGCGCCGGCGTGTGTGGGAACACAAAGAAGGCTTAAGTAGTTTTACGCGCAGGTACGGCGTCCATCGCCTGGTCTACTACGAAGTTCACGAAGACGCAAACGCCGCTTTGCAGCGCGAGCAACAGCTAAAACGCTGGCGCAGATCGTGGAAGGTGGAGCTCATCGAGCAATCGAACCCCGAGTGGGAAGACCTTTTTTCCTCGCTAGCTTAATTTTCGGCGCGACCTAATTGTTATGCTGCTTTTTGTCGCGCATCGCCTCACCCATTCCCACTCCGACAACGGCGGCTTGCACCTTTATGCAAGACCTGAGAAGATACGGAACGTATGGAAGACGGGCTGATCGTCGTCAAGGTGGGGGGTTCCGAGGGCATCGACTACGCGGCGGTGGCGCGCGACGCCGCGGCGCTGTGGAAGCAGGGCCGGCGGCTCGTGCTGGTGCACGGCGGCAGCGCCGAGACCAACCGCATCGCCGAAGCGCTGGGGCACCCACCGGTCTTCCTGGAACACCCCGGCGGCCTCACCAGCCGGCTGACCGACCGCAAGACGCTCGAGATCTTCGAGATGGTCTACGCCGGCAAGATGAACAAGCTCATCGTCGAGCTCCTGCAACGCGAAGGGGTCAACGCGGTGGGGCTGTCGGGCATCGACGGCCGCGTCTTCGAGGGGCGGCGCAAGAAGGCCGTAAAGTACATCGAAAACGGCAAGCTCAAGGTGCGGCGCGACAACCTCACCGGCAGCGTGGAGAAGGTCAACACCGAGCTCCTGAACCTGCTCCTCGGCGCCGGCTACCTGCCGGTGCTCACCCCGCCCGCGATCAGCTACGAGGGCGAGGCGATGAACACCGACGGCGACACCGCCGCCGCCCAGGTGGCGGTGCAGATGCAGGCCGAGGCGCTGCTGCTGCTCTCGAACGTGCCCGGCCTCTTGCGCAACTTTCCCGACGAGTCGAGCCTGATCGCCGAGATTCCCGCGGACCGGGTGGAGGACTTCATGAACTTCGCCCAGGGGCGGATGAAGAAGAAGGTGCTGGGCGCGGCCGACGCGGTGAAGGGCGGCGTGGGCCGGGTCGTCTTCGGCGACGCCCGCGTGGAAGCGCCCATATCCAAAGCCCTCGCCGGCGCCGGCACGGTGGTGCGTTGACAAAACGCTGGTCGGGAACGTAGGCTCGGGGAGATGAAGGCCTTGAAACCGCGCAAACCGGAGGTCCGGGGGAAGCCGTAGCCGCCCGTTGGCTCACCGGTTCCCTCGGCTCGCGTATGCGGGCCGAGTTGCGTTAAGGGGGAATAAACATGCAGAACTGGCTGGAGATCGAGAAGCGGCACGACTCGGGGGTCTACAACAAGCACGAGCTGGTCATCGTTCGCGGCAAGGGCGCGCGCGTTTGGGACATCGAGGGCCGCGAGTACATCGACTGCGTGGGCGGCTACGGGGTGGCCAACGTGGGACACTCGAACCCGGAGGTGGTAAAGGCCATCCAGGAACAGGCCGAGACGCTGATGATCCTGCCGCAGACGCTGCCCTCGGCCAAGCGGGCCGAGTTCTACCAGACGCTTACGCGGCTGACCCCGGAAGGGCTGGTGCGCGTCTTCCCCACCAACTCCGGCACCGAGAGCGTGGAGGGGGCGCTCAAGTTCGCCCGCGCCGCCACCGGCCGCAAGAAGTTCATCAGCACCATGCGCGCCTTCCACGGCCGCACCTTCGGCTCGGTGAGCCTGACCTGGGAAAAGAAGTACCGCCAGCCCTTCGAGCCGGTGGTGGGGCCGGTGGAGTTCGTGCCCTACAACGACGTGGAGGCGCTCAGGGCGGCGGTGGACGAGGAGACCGCGGCGGTCGTCATCGAGCCGGTGCAGGGCGAAGGCGGGGTGCGCCCGGCTACGCCTGAGTTCTTACAGGCGGCCCGCGAGGTGACGCGCGAGAAGGGCGCGCTTTTGATTCTCGACGAGATCCAGACCGGCTTCGGGCGCACGGGCAAGCTGTTCGCGCTCGAGCACTACGGCGTGGTGCCCGACATCCTAACGCTGGCCAAGGGCATCGGTGGCGGCATGCCGATGGGGGCGATCGTCATGACCGACGCGGTGGCCGACGGCATGCCCAAGGGCGGCCACGGCACCACCTTCGGCGGCAACCCGCTGGCGATGGCCGCCGGGGTGGCGGCGATGCGGTACATCGAGGAGAACCGGCTCTGGGAGCGCGCCGCCGAGCTGGGCGGGTGGTTCATGGAGGAACTGCGTCGGATCGACTCGCCCAAGGTGCGCGAGGTGCGCGGCAAGGGGCTGATGGTGGGGATGGAGCTCAAGGAGAAGTCGGCCCCCTACATCACCCGGCTGGAAAAGGAGCACGCGGTGCTGACGCTGGCCGCCGGACCAACGGTGATCCGCTTTTTGCCGCCGCTCGTCATCGAAAAAGCCGACCTGGAGCGGGTGGTGGAGGCGGTGCGCGAGGTGCTCGCGTGACCCTGCCGCCCCTCGAGTACTCGCCCCTGGCCGACCCGGTGCGCTTCCTGGCCGGGGCGCTGGAGATCCACAGCCCCTCGGGCCAGGAGCGGCTGGTGGCCCAGTACCTGGTGCGCGGGATGAAGGCGCTGGGGATGGAGGCCTGGGTGGACGAGGCCGACAACGCCCGGGGCGTCTGGGGCCGCGGCCCGCTGCAGGTGGCCCTGGTGGGCCACATCGACACCGTGCCCGGCGAGGTGCCGGTGCGGGTGGAGGACGGCAAGCTCTTCGGCCGCGGCGCGGTGGACGCCAAGGGGCCGTTCGTGACCTTCGTGCTGGCCGCGGCCGGGCTGCCGGAGGAGCTAAAGGACGTCTTCACCCTCCACCTGGTGGGCGCGACCGAGGAGGAGGCCCCCAGTTCGAAGGGGGCGCGCTTCGTAGCGGACAAGATCAAGCCCAGCTTCGCCATCATCGGCGAGCCCTCGGGCTGGGAGGGGATCACCCTGGGCTACAAGGGGCGGCTCTTGGTGCGGGTGCGGCGCGAGAAGGACAACTTCCACTCCGCCCACCACGAGCCCAACGCCGCCGAGGAGCTGATCGACTACTTCAACTCGATCCGCGCCTGGACGCAGGGCTTCAACACCGGCATGCGCGCCTTCGATCAGGTGCAGTACTCGCTGCGCGACTTCAAGGTGCACCCGGTGGACACCCGCCAGCGCGCCGAGCTCTTCTTCGACCTGCGGCTGCCGCCGCGGCTGCCGCCCGAAGAGGCGATCCGCCACCTGCTGGCCTACGCCCCCCCGACGCTCGAGCTCGACTTCTCCGGCCGCGAAGTGCCCTACCAGGGCCCCAAGGACACGCCGCTCACCCGGGCGATGCGCGTGGGCATCCGCAAAGTAGGGGGCCGACCGGTCTTCAAGCTGAAGACCGGCACCTGCGACATGAACGTCCTGGCGCCGCACTGGCCGGTGCCGATGGTGGCCTACGGCCCCGGCGACAGCACCCTGGACCACACCCCGGTCGAGCACGTGCTCCTCGAGGAGTTCGAAAAGGGCGTGGCTGCGCTGCGGGCGGCGCTGGAGCACCTGGCCCGCGCCCCGGGCGGCGCAGCCTAGTCCGCCAGCGGCGTCACGTAGACGGCGAGCGCGTGCCCCTCGCCCCAGCGGCCGGTAAGCAGCTCGTAGCGCTGCCCGACCTCCAGCTCAGCGGACATGGCCAGCCGCGGGGTGAGCGTCGCCGGCGCGCGCACGCCCGCGAAGGGCAGCTCGATCGCAACGTCAACCAGCGTGCCCGGTTCCTGGCCGGAAACCTGTGTCTTGCTGATTATCCGGTCACCACGCCGCGCCTGGGTTCTGGTGATGACGTCCGGGGGGTCTTCCGGCTCGGAAACGTAGGTTTGCGTGATCGTTCTCGTCGCCTCCCGTTTCGTTGTTTTGGCCAGAACGGTGTACTGGCGCTCCTTTTCGAGTTGAACCACGCTACGGGCCACGACCAAACCGCTGTCGCGAAGAGGCTTGGGCTCGAGCCTGACCACGAAGACCAGCTCTCCACGCGCCCGCTTGGCGAAGCGCGCCACCACCCGGCCGTCGACCCGCACCTCGAAACGCAGCCGCTCGCCGGCGGCGGCGAAGGTGTAGCGCAGCAGACGCTCGGCGGTGACCGCATCCTTCTGCGCGAAGGGCGTGTACCGCCAGCGGTCCTTGACCGAAACCTGAGCCAGCGCCAGCGAGGCCAGCACCAGCAACCCCAACCCCAAAAGCGTTTTCCGCAGCATGCCGCTCCTCCGTTCGGCCCCAGCGGACGGCCGGGGCCGCCCCTACTCCAAGACCAGCGTCACCACCAGGTCGCCCGTGCGCGAGAGCGCGTCGGTGTAGCGCAGCCAGGCCAGCAGGTAGGTCTGGCCGGGCTCGACCGCATCGGGCAGCGCGCCCCGAAGGATCAAGCTCGGGGGAAAGATGGGGGCGATCTCCAGGCAGGCGATCTTCTGCGCCGCGGCGTCGGCGCCCTTCATCGTCACGCTCCAAAAGAGCGAGCAACCCGAATTCTGTTCGAGCCGGTAACCGGTGGCCACCACCAGCGGGCCGGCTTCGAACGCCTTGCTCTTCGCGCCAAGCTTGCGGCCGTTGAGCCAGTACTCGACCGTTACCGTACG
The DNA here is from genome assembly GCF_000183745.1 of Oceanithermus profundus DSM 14977. Classification (NCBI taxonomy): domain Bacteria; kingdom Thermotogati; phylum Deinococcota; class Deinococci; order Thermales; family Thermaceae; genus Oceanithermus; species Oceanithermus profundus. The sequence continues at coordinate 1,813,057 of NC_014761.1, forward strand.
GGGCCGGTCGAGCTGCAACCGGTAGGCCTCGCGGTCCCAGGGCATCCGCGTGAGCAGGGGGAACCCCGCGATGGTGTCGTCGTCGATCAGACCCGGATCCGCCACCGGCTGCACCGTCACCTGCGCGAACGCGGCCATCAGCAGCACCAAGCCTACGCCCAGCATCCTTGCCTTCATCCGCCACCTCCGTTCCACTCGCGAAACCCAGGGTCGAAGCAGGCAAAACCGACGGAGTGCGCGAAGCCGCCCGCCGCACGAAGTTGGGTTGGTTTTATTTTATCCCATCGCCGCGCGGTTTTCTACGGCTCCGGGTTCTGACGCAAGACCTCGTAGACGGCCACGCCTACGCTCACCGCCAGGTTGAGCGAGCGGACCGGCCCGGGCATGGGGATGCGCAGCGCGGGGAAGCGCGCGAGCACCGCCTGGGGCAACCCCCGGGTCTCGGGACCGAAGAGCAGGTAGTCGTCGGGGTGGAAGCGGACCTCGTAGAGCGAGCGCTCGGCCTTGGTGGAGAACGCCCAGACGCGCGCCCCCGCGGGCAACGCCTCCAGGAAGGCCGTCCAGGAGTCGTGGAGGACGTAGCGTACGTGCGGCCAGTAGTCGAGGCCGGCGCGCTTCAGGCGCGGATCCCCCCAGCGGAACCCGAAGGGCCGCACCAGGTGCAGCTCGGTGCGGGTGGCCGCCGCGGTGCGGGCGACGTTGCCCACGTTCTGCGGAATCTCGGGTTCGTAGAGCACGATGCGCGGCACGGGTCTATTCTCCCACGCGGCCGCCGCCCCGGGCCCGATAAACTGTTGGGGTGAACGACCTCGGCGCCCTCGCGCAACTCCTGGAAAGCCTCGACGGGCACGGCTACCGCGCCTACCGTCGCATCGAGGGGGCCTGGGTCGGCCCCGGGTTTACGCTGCTGGTGGACCACGTCCAGCCCGACCCCTTCGCCACCCCCACCCGGCTCCGCGTCCGCCTGCCCCACAGCGTCCACCGCCTGCCTCCGGAGCTCTGGTCGAACCGGGCGCGCCGGACGGGCCTGCTCGACTACCTGCTGCGGGTCTTCAAACGCGCGGTCCAGAGCTGCCCGGGCGTCGGCAGCGGGCGCTCCTGCCAGTTCTTCGTTGACGCGGGGGGCGCGGAGGTGCTGGAGCGCGCCGCCGCCTGTATGGGCCCCGACTACCTGGAGCTGCGTTTCCGCGTGGGGCTGCCCGCGCGCGGGCGCACCGTCCTGGGCCAGGCCGCCGCCCGGCTGCTCACCGAGGTGCTGCCGCAGGCGCTGCAAGCGCTCCACGCGGCGCGCCTGGACCTCGCCCAGGCGCGCGCCTGGGCCGACCTGACCGAGGACCACGCCCACCTGCAGGCCCAGCTGGAAAGCCTCGGGCTCGTGGCTTTCGTGCGCGACGGCAGCGTGCTGCCCCGGGAAAGCGGCGTCTCCAGCCGCCCGCTTTCAGGGGCGGTCCCCTTCGAGAGTCCGCCCGAGCTGCGGGTGACGCTCGCGACCCTGCACCACGGCCCCGTGACCGGCATGGGCCTGCCGGAGGGGGTCACCGTCGTCACCGGCGGCGGCTTCCACGGCAAGACGACGCTGCTGGAAGCGATCGAGCGCGGGGTCTACCCCCACGTCCCCGGCGACGGGCGCGAGTGGGTCGTCACCCGCTCCACGACGGTCAAGCTGCGCAGCGAGGACGGCCGGGCGGTGACGGGGGTGCACCTCACCCCCTTCGTCCACGACCTGCCCTTCGGCGCTTCCACCGACTTCTTCAGCACCGCCGACGCCTCGGGGTCCACCAGTCTGGCGGCGGCGATCCAGGAGGCGCTCGAGGTGGGGGCGCGGGTGCTGCTGCTCGACGAGGACACCTCGGCCACGAACCTGCTGGTGCGCGACGCCCGCATGCAGCGCCTCGTCCGCCGCGAAACGATCACCCCGTTGATCGACCGGGTGCGTGAGCTCCACGAGCGCCTGGGGGTCTCGACGTTGCTCGTCACCGGCGGCGGCGGCGACTACCTGGACGTCGCCGACCGGGTGCTGCTGCTGGAAAACTACCGGGTGCGCGACGCCACCGAGGAGGCGCGCGCGCTGGTGCGGGAACTTCCAACCGGGCGCGCGGTGGGCGACCCCGCCCACCCGCTGCGGGTGCGGCCGCGGGTGCCCGAGGCGGCGTCGTTCGACCCGCGCCGGGGCGGACGGGTGAAGATCAAGGCCCAGGGCACGGAAACGCTGCTCTTCGGCCGGGAGACCCTGGACCTGCGGGGGCTCGAGCAGCTCGTCGATCCCAGCCAGACCCGCGCCATCGGCCACCTGATGGCGCGGCTCCGGGAGCTCGCCGGCGACCGCACCCTGGCGCAGCTGCTGGCCCAGCTCGAGCGCGAGCTGGACGAGCACGGCCTGCACCATCTGGATCCGGCCCCCGAACTCGCGCGGCCGCGGCGCTACGAGCTCGCCGGCACGATCAACCGGCTGCGCAGCCTGCGCGTCCGCCCCTGGCGTTCCGAAAAAAGTTCACCTTAGTAGGAACGGACCCGCCGCTCCCCCTATATTGAGGATGTGGCAGCCCTACCCGCGCTGGTGCTGATCGGCGCCGTCGCCGTACTTTGGCTCGTGGTTCGGGCCTTTCGCATGCCCAAGCTCGGGCCGCTGGCGGGTACCGCCCTCGCCCTGTGGGGCACCGCCTGGGCGCTCTACTTCGCCTCGCTGCTGGGGCTGCTGAGCCGCTCCCCCAACCTGAACGTCCTGCTCTGGCTGCTCCTCTTCGCCGGCTACCTCCCCTTCGTGCTGCTGCTGCGGCGGCTGGCGCAGGGGGCCCGCCTTCCGCCGGGGCTCTACGCGTTCGCCCTCTTCCCCATCGGCTTCACCTTCGCGGCGATCCAGCACGTCCACCCCGCCACCCACCTCTACGTGCTGCTGCTCCTGCAACTCCTGCTTCTCTACTACGGCCTGCCCGCCTGGTACGCGGTGCCGCGCGGAAGGGCGCCCGAGGCGCGGCTGCTCTGGCTGCCCACCCTCGTCTTCGTGCAGATCGGGATCACCAGCTGGGCCACCCTGCCGCCGCTCGCGAGCTCCGAGGGGATGCAGTGGGGGTTCCTGATCTGGACCGCGAGCCTGTGGCTGATCGTCGAAGGGCTGCGGCTGGAAGCCGGCGCGCGCCGCATCGAGCCCGTCCACCTGATCGTCGCGGTGACGGTCTTCATGGCGATGTGGGCGCTGGTGGTCTTGAACTGGATGGGCGCGGAGGCTCCCCAGCTCACGGCCCGCTACATCGTCGCCTTGAGCAGCCTGGCCGCCTGGGGCGGCATCCTCTCGGTGATCCTGCCGCTGCACCTGGCCAAGACCCGTTCCGAGTCCAAACTGACCCAGTGGAGCAGCATCCTCGGCGACCTCGCCCTCTTCCCCGTCACCCGGCAGCCGCCCACCCCCGAAAGCCTGGCCCGCGAACTCTTCGAGCTCTTCCGGCGCGCCTGCGAGAACGTCGTGGGCCTGCGGCTGAGCGTCTTCGACGACCTGATCGTGGGCGAGCGCACCCGCTACGGCCGCACCCTGGAGGACCGCGGCATCCAGCTCGGACGCGTCTACCTGGGGGGCTCGCGCCGCTGCGGACCCTTCTTCAAGCTGCTGGTGCGCATGGTGGGCCAGCGCCTGGGCGAGGTGATCCGTTCCCTCGACTGGCAGATCCAGGCGCACACGGATCCGCTCACCGGCCTGTTCAACCGCCGCGGCTTCGAGGTGAAGCTGCCCTATGCCCTCGAGCGCGCGCGGCGCGGGCAGCGGGCGATCACCCTGGCCATGCTCGACCTCGACCGCTTCAAGCGGGTCAACGACCGCTACGGGCACGCCGCCGGCGACGTGCTCCTGCAGGCCGTCGCGGAGCTGCTCGAGCGCAACCTGCGCGAGGACGACCTGGCCGTACGCTGGGGGGGCGAAGAGTTCCTGGTGCTGCTCACCGACAGCGACCTGCAGCAGGCGGTGCAGATCTTCGAGCGCGTCCGTGCGCGCATCGCCGAACTGCGGCTGACCGACATCCACGAACGGGTCACCGCCTCCGTCGGCCTCGCGGGGGGGCGCATCCCCCACGACAGCGCCGAGGTCTTCCGCTGGATCCTGGAGGCCGACGACGCGCTGATTCGCGCCAAGCAGGAGGGGCGCGACCGCATCGTGACCGCGACCTAGCCGGGGCGCGCGCCCCGGGCCGCGTTGTACGGTAGGGGTAGGAGGCCACCCGTGGCGTATCTGTTAGCCCTCGATCAGGGGACCACCAGTTCGCGGGCGATCGTCTTCGACCTCAGCGGTCGCATCGTCGCCCTGGCCCAGGAGCCGTTCGAGCAGCACTTTCCCCACCCCGGCTGGGTGGAGCACGACCCGACGGAGATCTGGCACACCCAGCTGGCCACGGCCCGGGCGGCGCTGGAGCAGGCGGGCCTGACCGCCGGGGACCTGGCCGCCGTCGGCATCACCAACCAGCGCGAGACCGTGGTGCTCTGGGAGCGCAGCAGCGGGCGCCCCGTCAGCCGCGCCATCGTCTGGCAGGACCGCCGCACCGCCGAGCTGACGGACCGCATGAAACGCGAGGGGCTGGAGGCGCGGGTGCGGGCCAAGACCGGCCTCGTCCTCGACCCCTACTTCTCGGCGAGCAAGCTGGCCTGGCTGCTCGAGGACCCGGGGCTGCGCCGCCGCGCCGAAGCCGGCGAGCTGGCCTTCGGCACCATCGACAGCTGGCTCGTCTGGAACCTGACTGGAGGCGCGGTGCACGCCACCGATGTTTCCAACGCGTCGCGCACCCTGCTCTTCGACATCCACGCCGGCCGCTGGGACGACGAGCTGCTCGAGCTCTTCCGGGTGCCGCGCGCCGTCCTGCCCGAGGTGCGCCCCTCGGTGGGCGACTTCGGGGTCGCCGACCCCCAGTGGCTGGGCGGGCCCGTGCCGATCCACGGGGTGCTCGGCGACCAGCAGGCCGCGCTCTTCGGCCAGGCCTGCTTCGAGGCTGGGATGGCCAAGAACACCTACGGCACCGGCGCCTTCCTGGTGATGAACACCGGGACCGAGCCGCTCCAGGGGGACGGCGTCCTCACCACCGTGGCCTGGCGGGTTCGCGACGAGCCCCTGCGCTACGCGCTCGAGGGCTCGATCTTCGTCGCCGGCGCGGCGGTGCAGTGGCTGCGCGACGGGCTGGGCCTGATCAAGGAGAGCCACGAGATCGAGGCGCTGGCGGCCAGCGTGGCCAGCAGCGAGGGCGTCTACTTCGTGCCCGCGCTCACGGGGCTGGGCAGCCCCTATTGGGACCCCCACGCCCGCGGCCTGCTCGTGGGGCTGACCCGGGGCAGCGGCCGCGCCCACATCGCCCGGGCCACCCTCGAGGCCATCGCCCTGCAGGTCTACGACGCGGTGCACGCGATGGAGACCGCCGGGGTGCACCTGGCCGCCCTGCGCGCCGACGGCGGGGCCGCGGCCAACGACCTGCTCCTGCAGATCCAGGCCGACCTGCTGGGCCGGACGGTCGAGCGCCCGCGCGTCACCGAGACCACGGCGCTGGGCGCCGCCATGGCCGCCGCCGTGGGGGCCGACCTGGCGGACCTGCCCACGCTGGCGCGCGCCTGGCAGCCGGACCGGCGCTTTGAACCCGCGGGCGATCCGGAGGCACGCGCCCGCTTGATCGCGGGCTGGCACGAAGCCGTAGCACGCGCCCGAGGCTGGGCGGAAGGAGCTGGAGCATGAACCGGGAAAAGCAGCTCGACGCACTGAAGAACCGGACCTTCGACCTGCTCGTCATCGGCGGCGGCGCCACCGGGGCGGGCATCGCGCTGGACGCCGCCACCCGGGGGCTGAGCGTGGCGCTGGTGGAGCGCGGCGACTTCTCCGAGGGCACCTCGAGCCGAAGCACCAAACTCGTCCACGGAGGGGTGCGCTACCTCGAGGCCGCGGTCAAGCACCTCGACCGGGTCCAGTACAACCTGGTGCGCGACGCCCTGCGCGAACGCGGCATCATCCTGCGCCTCGCGCCCCACCTGGCCCACCCCATTCCCCTGTTGACGCCGCTCTACCGGGCCTGGGAGGTGCCCTACTACTTCTCGGGCCTCAAAGCCTACGACCTGCTCGCAGGGCACGAACGCCTCAAGCCCAGCCGCTTCGTCCCCCGCAGCCGGGCGCTCGAGGAGTTCCCCCAGCTCAAGGAGGAGGGGCTCGTCGGCGGGGTGGAGTACTACGACGGCCAGTTCGACGACGCGCGGATGAACGTGGCGGTGATCCTGACCGCGCTGCGCGAAGGGGCGACGGTCGCCAACTACGTCGAGGTGACGGGCCTCGTCAAGCAGGGGGACCGGGTCGCCGGCGCCGAGGTGCGCGACCGCCTGGCGGACGAGGACTTCACGGTGCGCGCCCGCACCGTGGTCAACGCCACCGGCCCCTTCACCGACCTGATCCGCCGCATGGACGACCCCGACGCCCCCCCGATGGTGGTCACCAGCTCCGGGGTGCACATCGTCCTGCCCGGCCGGTTCAGCCCCCCGGGCACGGGCCTGCTCATCCCCAAGACCGAGGACGGGCGCGTCCTCTTCGTGCTCCCCTGGATGGGGCACACCCTGGCCGGGACCACCGACGAACCCGCCGAGCTCAGCTTCCACCCGCGCCCGCAGGAGGAGGAGATCGACTACATCCTGCGGCACCTGAAGCGCTACTTCGCGCTCGAGCCCGGACGGGACGACATCCTCGCCGCCTGGAGCGGGCTGCGGCCGCTGGTGCGGGACCCCAAGGCGCACGACACCGCCGAACTCGCCCGCGACCACATCATCAGCGAGTCGGACAGCGGCCTGGTCACGATCGCCGGCGGCAAGTGGACGACCTACCGCAAGATGGCCGAGGACCTGGTGGACTACGTGGTGCGCACCCGCGACCTGCACCCGGCGCGCGGCTGCATCACCGACCGGGTCTTCGTCGAGGGGGCCGCCGGTTTCGACGCGGACGGCTGGCGCGGCCTGGTCGAGCGCTTCGGCCTCGACGAGGACGTGGCCCGGCACCTGAACCAAAGCTACGGCGACCGCGCGCCCGAGGTGGCCCGCCTCGCCGCCGAGGGCTTCGGCGAACGGCTGGCGCAGGAGCACCCCTTCGTCGAGGCCGAGGTCGTCTGGGCGGTGCGGCGGGAGATGGCCGTCACCCCCATCGACGCGCTCGCGCGCCGCACCCGGCTGGCCTTCCTGGACCAGAAGGCGGCCCTCGCGGCGCTCAAGCGCACCGCCGACCTGATGGCGGCCGAGCTGGGCTGGAGCGTGGAAGAGCAACAGGCGCACGTGGACGAGGCGCGGACCCGCCTGCTCGAAGCGCTCTGAAGACCGGGCCAAAGGAAAGGGCCGGGCAGTTTGCCCGGCCTTGCTGGTGGAGCCGAGGGGATTCGAACCCCTGACCTCCTGAGTGCGATTCAGGCGCGCTCCCAACTGCGCCACGGCCCCACGCAGGAACCATCTTAGCCGCCGGAGGCCGGGCTGTCTAGGGTTTTGAGCGTGCAGCGGCGCGAAAAGGCGACGAACAGGGTACAATGGCGCCAATGGACGACGCGGGCTGGGACGCGATGCACGCGCTTCTGGAGGCCGGACCCCTGGGGACCGAACCTTCGGCCGCCGCCTGGCTCTACGAACAGCTCGACGCCGTCTGGGGGCCCGGCGGTTGGAGCTGCCGCTTCGAGGTGGCCTCCGTGCAGCCGCCGGCGGTGAGCTGCAGCCTCGAGCTGGGGGGCGCCGTCAAGAGCGGCGTCGGCACCGGCGCGACGCTGGAGGCCGCGGCGGAGGCCGCGCTCTGGCGGGCGGCGGCGCAGGCGGGCGTGGGGCGGCCGCCGGCCGCGCACCCCGAGGCCCGCCGCGAGGCGCCGCCCCGGGCCGAGGCCGCCAAACCCAGCGCCCAGGAGCTGATCGACCGCCTGATCGCGCGGCTGCGGGAGGCGGGCAAGGGCCGCGAGGCGGCGGCGCTCGTCGTCAAGTACGGCGGCTACGGCAGCGACCCCGAGACCACCAAACGCCTCTACGGCGAGCTGCGGGCGCTGCTGCTGGAAAAGGAGCCCTCCTGATGCCGCGGATCGTCGCCATCGGCGACGTGCACGCCGAGTACGGCAAGCTCTGGCAGGCGTTGCGGCACGCCGGCGCCGCCGACGCCCACTACCTCCCCACCCCGGCGTTGCGCGCCGGCCACCTGCGGGTGGTGCTGCTCGGCGACCTGGTGCACCCCAAGACCCGCGAGGCCTACACCCGCCTCACCGGGCTCGAGCCCTACGACCCCCGCAACCCCGACCACCTGGCGCGCGCCGCCCGCGAACAGGTGCGCGCGCTGCGCCGCGTCAAGCACTTCGTCGACCAGGCGGGGGGCTTCGTGGTGGTGCTGCGCGGCAACCACGACCAGGCGGCGCTCGACCACAAGTTCCTGCTCGGCAACGCCTCGGGGATCGAACACGCCGAGTTCGACCCCGAGCGCGGCGGCACCCCGCTGCCCGAAACCCTCGCCGAGTGGCTGGGCGGGCTGCCCAAGGAATTCGTGATCGACGGCATCCACTTCGCCCACGTCGGCCCCGCCCCCTGGCTCCAGGAGTACGACGACATGTTCTACCAGTCGAAGGAGCCCAAGCAGTGGTGGTTCACCCACCCCGACTACCTCGCCCGCGCCGGCTACCGCTTCGGGGTCTACGGCCACACCGTGATGAAGAAGGGGATCCGCGTCTTCGAACGGCACGGCTTCGCCCTCATCGACGCCCTCGACCTGGGCCAGTACCTCGAGCTGATCCCGCTCCCCGACGGCGTCGAGTGGCAGGTGGTGCGGTTTGCCCAATCTCCGGACCCGGGTTAAGATGGCGGCCATGGGGTTTAACGTCGGGGACCCGGTCGTCTACCCCGCCCAGGGCGGCGGGTATATTCGCGAAATCGCCGAGCGCGAGGTCATGGGCGAGCGCAACACCTACTACGTCATCGAGCTGCTGCGCAAGCCGGGGACGATCATGGTCCCGGTGGAGAAGGCCGAGCGCCTCGGCCTCCGCCCCCCGCTCGCCGGCGCCGACCGCGACGCGCTGGTGCGGGCGCTGGGCGAGGCCCGGGACCTCGCCAGCGGCTGGCCCGCGCGCCAGCGGGAGATCGGCCGCGCCCTCAGCGAGAGCGACCCCCTCGAACTCGCCCGCATGCTCGCCTCGCTGCACCGCCGCCACCAGCTGCGCCCGCTCTCGGGCACCGAGCACCAGCAGTACCGCGAGCTGGTGGGCATCCTCAGTGAAGAGCTGGCGCTCGCCGAAAACGGCGACCTCCAGGCCGCTGAGGCCTACCTGACCGAACGGTTGAATGCCCTCGCTGACGAAGCCTAGCACCGTCCGCGCCCTCCTCGAGCGCTACGGCCTCGCCGCCGACCGGAGGCTGGGGCAGAACTTCCTCGTGGACGCCGGGCTGCTCGACGTTATCGTGCGCACCGCGGACGTGCGGCCGGGCCAGGAGGTGTGGGAGGTGGGCCCCGGGCTGGGCACGCTCACCCGCGCCCTTGCGCTGGCGGGCGCCCGGGTGCACGCGATCGAGAAGGACACCCGGCTCGAGCCGGTGCTGCGCGAGACCCTGGCCGGCCTCCCGGTCGAGCTCAGCTTCGCCGACGCCCTCGACTGCGACTGGTCGGAGGTGCCGCCGGGCAGCCTCTTCGTCAGCAACCTGCCCTACAACGTGGCCACCCCGCTGCTCAGCGAGCTGCTGCGCCAGGGCCGCTTCGGGCGTCTGGTGGTGCTGCTGCAGCGCGAGGTGGCCGAGCGCCTCGCCGCCGCCCCCGGCACCCCCGCCTACGGCCTGCTCAGCCTGCGCGCCGCCCACCACGCGCGGGTGCGCAAGGTGCGCGACTTCCCGCCCGAGGCCTTCTACCCGCGCCCCAAGGTGACCTCGACCCTCGTCGAGCTCGAGCACACCGGTGCCCCCGACGACCCGGAGCTCTTCCGCCTCATCGAGGCGGCCTTCGCCGCCCGCCGCAAGACCCTGCGCAAGAACCTGGAACAGGCGGGCTGGCCGCGCGACCGCGTCCTCGCCGCGCTCGCGGAGGCGGGGCTCGAGCCGATGGTGCGCGCCGAACGCCTGGGCATCGAAGACTTCCGCAAGCTGCACGCCGCGCTGGGCGCGCCGGCTTCGTGATCCCGCCGCGCACGCGGTATATTCATAGCTGAGCGGCCGAGGCCGCACGAGCACCCGGGAGGCGACGTTGCTACGACTGGTGACATCCGAATCGGTAACCGAGGGGCACCCCGACAAGCTGGCCGACCGCATCTCCGACGCGATCCTCGACGCCATCCTGGCGAAGGACACCGCGGCGCGCGTCGCCGCCGAGACGCTGGTCAAGACCGGCATGGTCCTGGTCGCGGGCGAGATCACGACCAAGGCCTACGTGCACCTGCCCGACCTGGTGCGGCGCACCGTCAAGGAGGTGGGCTACACCCGCGCCAAGTTCGGCTTCGACGGCGACACCTGCGCGGTGCTCTCGGCGATCGACGAGCAGTCCCCCGACATCGCCGGGGGGGTCAACACCGCCTACGAGGTGCGCGTGCTCGGCTCCACCGACCCCTACGACCAGGTGGGCGCGGGCGACCAGGGGCTGATGTTCGGCTACGCCACCCGCGAGACCGAGGAGCTGATGCCGCTGCCCATCACCCTGGCGCACCGGCTCACCCGCCGCCTCGCCGAGGTGCGCAAGTCGGGCGAGCTCCCCTACCTGCGCCCCGACGGCAAGGCCCAGGTCACCGTGGCCTACGACGGGGACCGGCCCCTCTACGTAGAGACCGTGGTCCTCTCGGCCCAGCACGCCCCCGACATCGACCCCGACGAGCTGCGCGACGACCTGATCGAAAAGGTGGTGCGCCAGGCGATCCCCGCGGGGCTGCTGCGCGACGACACCCACTTCCTCATCAACCCTTCGGGCCGCTTCGTCCTCGGCGGCCCCCACGGCGACGCCGGCCTGACCGGACGCAAGATCATCGTCGACACCTACGGCGGGGCCGTCCCCCACGGCGGCGGCGCCTTCAGCGGCAAGGACCCCACCAAGGTGGACCGCTCGGGGGCCTACTACGCCCGCTACATGGCCAAGAACCTCGTGGCCGCCGGCCTGGCCGAGCGCGCCCTGGTGGAGGTGGCCTACGCCATCGGCAAGGCGCGGCCCGTGGGCCTGCGCGTGGAGACCTTCGGCACCGGGACCCTGACCGACAGCCAGATCACCGAGGTGGCGCGCAAGGTCTTCGACCCGCGCCCCCTCGCGATCATCGAGGAGCTCGAGCTGCTGCGCCCCATCTACACCGAGACCTCGGCCTACGGCCACTTCGGGCGCGAAGGCTTCCCCTGGGAGGAGACGCGCCGGGTCGCCGATCTGCTGCAGGCGGCCGGGGGCTAGGCCTGGGCGGTCTGCAGCAGCTGGGAGAACGCCACGACGCGGTTGCCGCCGTTTTGCTTGGCGAGGTACATGGCCTGGTCGGCGCGCTGGATCAGGGTGTCGAGCGTGTCGCCCGGGCGGCAGCCGGCGACCCCGAGGCTGGCCAGCACCGGCCCCACCCGTTCGTGGGGTGAGCGCTCGAGCCCCCGCCGCACCTCTTCGGCCACGGCCAGGGCCGCGCGCTCCTCGAGGTCGGGAAGGACGATCAGGAACTCCTCCCCGCCCCAGCGGATCACCCGCGCGCCGCGCGGCAGGTAGCGCTGGATCAGCAGGGCGCAGCGCTTGAGCACGCGGTCGCCCACGTCGTGCCCGTGGCGGTCGTTCACCTTCTTGAAGCCGTCGAGGTCGAGCATGATCACGCTGAAGGTGCCGCCGTGTTCGCGCATCTGGCGGAAGAGGTGCACGAGCACGGCCTCGCCGTAGCGGCGGTTGGGCAGCTGGGTCAGGTGGTCGAGGTAGGCGAGCATGCGGTTCTCGGCGTAGCTCTCCTCGATCCGCGAGAAGGCGTAGAGGAGCATCGCGTAGACGATGCCGGAGATGTAGAACTGCAGCAGCGCGTTGAAGGCCCCGGCGTCCTTGTTGCGCCAAAGCTCTCCGAAAGGGGTGTAGAGGAGCCCCAGCACCAGCGCCACCACCCAGATGCCGGTGGCGATGCGGAAGGCCATGGCGCGGCGGTGCAGCAGGTAGGCCACCAGGTAGAGCATGGGGAACCAGAACATCGTCTCGGTGAAGGTGTGCAGCTCGGGAAGCGTGTAGCGCACCTGGTAGACCAGCATCGAAAGCCCGTAGAGCACGAGCATCAAATAGGCGGCGTTCTCGACGAGGTGCAGCTTGTCGGGGCGGTAGACGAGGGCCACCCCCATGCCCAGGAAGAGGACGAACATCAGGGGCAGGAAGGTGAGGTCGACGGGGTTCGTCGCCTCGATGGCGACCTGGAGGTAGAGCGCCGCCAGGCTGGCGACCGCGCCCAGCAGCAACACCCCGATGACGAGCACCCGGCGCACGCGCCCGAAGGGCGCGGAGCTGACCCGCTCCAGCAAGGTGATGTGTCCGGACCCCGTCGTGTGTTCCTTCATGCCCCCCGTACCTCGCCCCGGCCCGCACCCGCACGTCGCGTAGAAAGTACAGACCATTCTACCCCAGGCGTCCGCCCGGGTCGGTCCGCGGCGGAGCCGCTAGCCGATTACGCCAAGTTCGCGCCCCACCGCGGCGTAGGCCTCGAGCGCCCGGTCGAGCTGCGCGCGGGTGTGGGCGGCGGTGACGATGTTGCGGATGCGCGCCTTGCCCCGCGGCACGGTGGGGAAACCGATGCCCACGGCGAAGACGCCCCGCTCCAGGAGCAACCGGCTCGCCTCGAAGGCCGCCGGCGCCTCGCCGAAGAGGACCGGGGTGATGGGGGTCTGGCTGCCCATGGTGTCGTAGCCGAGGCGGGCCAGCTCCTCCTTGAAGTAGCGGGTGTTGCCCCACAACCGCTCGATGCGCTCGGGCTCGCGCTGGATGAGCTCGAGCGCCCCCACCAGCGCCCCCACCACCGCGGGCGGGTGCGAGGTCGAAAAGAGGTAGGGCCGCGCCCGGTTGATGAGCAGCTCGCGCAGCTCGCGCGCCCCGGCGGCGTAACCGCCCACCACCGCCCAGGCCTTCGAGAGCGTGGCCACCTGGACGACGTTGGGGTTCTCGTGGAAGCCGAAGTGGTGCACGGTGCCCCGCCCCAGCTCGCCCAGCACCCCCGAGCCGTGGGCGTCGTCCACGTAGACGAGCGCGCCGTACTTTTCCGCCAAGGGCACGATGCGGTCGAGCGGGGCCACGTCGCCGTCCATCGAGAAGACCCCGTCGGTCACGATCAGCTTAAGCCCGTCGGTGTCGTGGGCCTGCAACAGCTCCTCCAGGTGCGCCACGTCGGCGTGGCGGAAGACGTGGCGGGTGGCCTTGGTGAGGCGCAGCCCGTCGATGATCGAAGCGTGGTTGAGCTCGTCGGAGAAGACGAGGTCGCCCGGCTGCAAGAGCGCCCCCAGCACCCCCTGGTTGGCGGTGAAGCCCGACTGCAGCACGAGGGCGCTCTCGGTGCCCTTGAAGGCCGCCAGCTGCTGCTCGAAGGCCTCGTGGTAGCTGAAGGTGCCGGCGATCGTGCGCACCGCGCCGCTGCCCGCACCCCAGATTTCCAGGAACTCCCGCGCCCGCGCCTTCAGGTGCGGGTGGTTGGCAAAGCCCAGGTAGTTGTTCGAGGCCAGGTTGACGACCTCGCGGCCGTTCACCCGGGTCACGGGCTCCTGCGGGGCCTCGAGCACGGGCGGGGTGATGTACAGCCCCTCCTGCTTCAGCTGGTCGAGCACCGATCGGATGCGTTCGCGCAGACTCAGGCTCATGCCCCCATTCTGCCACCAAAAGGCCCGCCCCGAAGGGCGGGCCGGTCGGTCTTGCGCGGCGCCTAGAGGTTCTTGAGCGCCTGGACCATCTTGTTGAGGGTCTCCGAGGCGTCGCCGTAGACCATGTTGGTGTTGTCGGCGTAGAAGAGTTCGTTCTCGATGCCGGCGAAGCCCTTGCCGCGCCCGCGCTTGAGCACGAAGACCTGCTTGGCCTTGTCCACGTCGAGGATGGGCATGCCGTAGAGGGGGCTGCCCTCGCGGCGCGCGGCGGGGTTGACCACGTCATTGGCGCCGATCACCAGGGCCACGTCGGCGGTTTCGAACTCGGGGTTGATCTCGTCGAGGTCGAAGAGCTTCTCGTAGGGGATGCCGGCCTCGGCGAGCAGCACGTTCATGTGACCGGGCATGCGGCCCGCCACCGGGTGGATGGCGAACTTGACCTCGACCCCGCGCTTCTCGAGCTCCTCCATGAGCTCCTTGACCTTCTGCTGCGCCTGGGCCACGGCCATGCCGTACCCGGGCACGATGATCACCTTGTTGGCGAAGGCCATCAGGCTCGCGGCGTCCTCGGGCTCCATCGGCTTGAGACTGCCCTTGATCTCTCCGCCCTCCTGCTCCACCGCGCCGAAGGCGCCGAAGAGCACGCTGTAGAGCGAGCGGTTCATCGCCTTGGCCATCAGGATGGTGAGCAGGGTGCCGGCCGCGCCCACCACCGTACCGGCGATGATCATCGCCGGGTTGCCGATGGCGAAGCCCTCGAAGCCGACGGCCAGGCCGGTGAAGGCGTTGTAGAGCGAGATCACCACCGGCATGTCGCCGCCGCCGATGGGAATGGTCATGAGCACGCCGAAGAGGAGCGCCAGCACGAAGAACCACAGCACCACCCCGGTGCCCTGGGCGCCGAAGAGGTAGGCGAGGGCGAAGAGGACCGAGACGGCCAGCACCGCCATGTTGATCGGCTGCTGGAAGGGGAAGGTGACCGCGCGCGAATTGACGAGGCCCTGCAGCTTGGCGAAGGCCACCATCGAGCCGCTGAACGAGACCGCGCCGATGAGCCCGCCCAGCAGGGCGAGCACCAGCAGGCCGGTCGTCATCTCGCCCTGGCCGGCGCTGTGGCGCAGCAGCTCAACCGCGGCGATCGCGCCCGCGGCGCCGCCGCCCATGCCGTTGTAGATGGCCACCATCTGCGGCATGTCGGTCATGGCCACCTTCTTGGCGATGACCCAGGCCGCGCCGCCGCCGACGAGAATGCCGACGATGATCAGGAAGAAGTTGCCGAGGCCGGGCCAGGCGAAGGTGACGATCGTGGCCGCCAGCATGGCGTACCCCGCCCAGACGATGCCGCGCTTGGCGGTGGCGGGGTGGCTCATCTGCTTGAGGCCGAGGATGAAGAGGAAGGCCGTGACGAAGTAAACGAGCTGAATGAAGGTCTCCATGGCCTAGCCCTCCTTCGGTTTCCGCTCGAACATCTCGAGCATCCGTTCGGTGACCGCGTAGCCGCCGGCGGCGTTGGCCGCGGCCAGCAGCACGCCGATGAAGCCGATGACCAGCTCCGGGGTGGTCTCGGCGTGGCCGAGGACCACCATCGCCCCCACGAGCACGATGCCGTGGATGAAGTTCGATCCCGACATCAGGGGGGTGTGGAGCACCACGGGGACGCGGCTGATCACCTCGTAGCCGGTGAACGCCGCGAGCATGAAGATGTAGAGCGCCGCCCAGGTTCCGCTGATCATGCCGCGCCTCCTTCCACGAGTTCGCGCGTGGGCGCGTGCTTGATCTCACCGTCGTGGACGAGCACGCTGCCCGCCAGGATCTCGTCGTCCCAGTCGAGTTCGAGCCCGCCCTCTTCGGTGAGGATGAGCTCCAGGAAGTTGTGCAGGTTCTTGGCGTACATCTCCGAGGCGTGCACCGCCAGCGCGCTCGGCAGGTTCAAGGGGCCCACCACACGCACGTCGCCCACCTGCACGGTCTCGCCCGGCTGGGTGACCTCGCAGTTGCCGCCCGACTCGGCGGCCAGGTCGACGATGACCGAACCCGGCTTCATGCGTTCGACCATGTCCTTGGTCACCAGGATGGGCGCGCGGCGCCCGGGGATGTTGGCGGTGGTGATCACGATGTCGGCGGCGACGATGGCCTCCTCGACCATCGCGCGCTCCTTCGCCTTCTCCTCTTCGGTGAGCTCGCGCGCGTAGCCGCCCTCGGCCTCGGCGTCGATCTCGAGCTCCAGGAACTTGGCCCCGAGGCTCCTCACCTGTTCGCCGGCGGCGCGGCGAACGTCGTAGGCGCTGACGACCGCGCCCAGACGCTTGGCGGTGGCGATGGCCTGCAGGCCCGCCACGCCCGCCCCCAGCACCAGCACCTGCGCGGGCCGGATCGTCCCGGCGGCGGTGGTCAGCATGGGCAGGAAGCGGTCGATGGTGTCGGCGGCGATCAGGGCCGCCTTGTAGCCGGCCACGGTGGCCTGGCTGCTGAGCGCGTCCATCGCCTGCGCGCGGGTGATGCGCGGCACCAGCTCCATGGCGAAGACGGTCAGCTTCTTGTCGCGCATCTTCGCCACCCGCTCGGGGTAACGGTGCGGGTACATGAAGCCGATCAGCACGGCGCCCTCGGGCAGGGCGTCGATCTCGTCCTCGGTCGGCGGCTGCACTTTGAGCACGATCTGCGCTCCGCCGAGGAGCTCGGTTCTCCGTTCCACCAGCTGGGCGCCTACCTTTTCGTAGGCGTCGTCGAGGTAGTGCGCCCCCACGCCCGCGCCGCTCTCGACGGCGACGGCGTGCCCCTGTCGGACGAGCTTGCCGGCGACCTCGGGCACGAGGGCGACCCGGCGCTCGCCCGGGGCTTCCTCCTTGGGTACTGCAATCTTGATGGCCATGTCTTTCCCCTCCAAGCGGCGTTAACCTAGTGGATTATACCGATCGACCAAAAACCGCGGAATGGGGCGTGTGTACCCGGTCGGTTAGGCTAGGGGCATGGACCAGCTCACGCACCTGCTCGAGCGCCGCTCGATCCGCCGCTTCAAGCCCGAACCCCTCCGCGAGGGCGATTTGGAGCGCATCCTGGCGGCGGCGCGGCGCGCCCCCACCGACGCGAGCGCCCAGCTCTACTCGATCCTGCGCGTGACCGATCCCCAGCTGCGGCGCGAACTCGCCCACCTGGCCGGCGACCAGGCGCACGTCGCCGAAGCGGCCGAGTTCTTCGTCCCCCTGGCCGACGTGCACCGCCTGGAGCGGCTGCTCGCGCACCGCGGGCAGGCGATGGCCCACTGGCCGCGCACCGGCCTGCACTTCGCCCTCGTCGACGCCACCCTGGCGGGCGCGCACCTGGCCGTGGCCGCCGAGGCGCTCGGCTACGGCATCTGCTGGATCGGCGGGCTGCTCAACCGCCCCGCCGAGGTGGCGCGCCTGCTCGAGCTGCCCCGCGGGGTCGTCCCGGTGAGCGGCCTGGTCGTGGGCGTGCCCGACGAGGACCCCGCGCCCCGTCCGCGCCTGCCCGAGGCGTTGGTCGTGCACGAGAACCGCTACCGCACCTACACGCCCGCAGACCTCGACGCCGCCTACGCCGCCATGGCGCCGGCGAGCCGGCGGGGCGACTGGCTGTTCGTGCTCGAACGCTACTTCGCCCGCGGCGGCACCATGGAACAGCGCGACCCCGCTTACGGGTTCCTGGCCGCCCGCCAGGGCTTCGTGGCCGACTGGCCGCCCGAGGCAGCCGAGGCGCTCTTCGTGCGCGGCCACGACGCCGGCAGCCTGGGCGAGGCCCTGGAAGCGTTGCTGGGCCACGGCTGGCGCGGGGTGCTCTTCGGAAGGGGTCCCTTCGAGGAAAGCGTCGTCTGGCTCGAGCACGAAACCGCCGCCGAACGCGGCGAGGGCAAGACCCCGGGCGAGGCCCTGGGCCGCGCCGTGGAGGCCGCCCTGCCCACCGAGGAGTGAAACGGGCGGCCGGGCCCCTCGGGGCCCGGCCGCGGAGGCGAAGCGGGCTCAGAAGTTCTTCTCGACGCTGACGTTGCCGCAGCCGTTGTAGGTGACCTTGGTGTAGTCGCCGGTCGTCAGGTTCTCGTGCAAAATCCAGCCGGCGTCGAAGCCGCCCATCTTGTGGCCCAGCCGCCCGGCGTCGCGCGCAGCGCGCCAGCAGTCGCGGCTCCAGTGGAGCGGGGTCTCCCCTTCCACGTCGGTCGAGGTGGAGACCTGGAACTCCATGGTGTTGCCGTCGCGGGTCAGCGTGGCGTTGCCGCTGATCGAAACCACGCCGCCCACGGCGGGGGCGTCGGGGTCGTCGGGGGTGTAGGTCTTGGTCTTCTGGGCGGTCCAGGTGGCCTCGTGCAGCACCTCGCCGTCGACCTCGACCACGAAGTGGATGCTCAGGTCCTTGGTGAGGACGTAGCCCTCGGCCGGGCTGCCGCTGACGTCGACGCTGCCGTTCAGGGTGCGGGTGCGCTGGACCGTGTGCTCGCCGCGGGTGGTGGTGAGGCTGACGGTGAAGTCGCTGAGGGTCATGGCGAAGCCGGTGAACGCGCCGTCCTTGTCCTCGAAGTGGAAGCCGCCGCTCACCGCGAAGGCCTGCCCGCCGCCCAGGGTGCCGCTGCAGTCGAAGCTCGCGTCCACCAGGTCGAAGACGCCGTCACCGTCGGCGTCGGCGTAGCCGTTCGTGTTCACGTCGATGTTGCACTGCCCGTCGGCGTCGCCCGGGCGCGGCAGCCGCACGCCCCAGGCCTTCAGGAAGCGCACCGCCACGGTGGGAAGCCCCCAGGCCCCCGCCAAGTCGGCCACGTCCTGGTCCTCGACCGACTGCACCGAGGCCGCCGCGGCCCCGCCCAGGTCCTCGAAGATCGCGGCGTCGAGGTTCAGGTCGGTCTCGATCGCCAGCTGCTCGGCGTCCAGGCTCTCGCCGTCACCCAGGGTTCCCGTCGTCGAACAGGCCGCCAAAACCAGCACCAACAAAGCCATCATCCCGAAGTACCTTTTCATCGTGCACCTCCCTGTGTGCAGCCTCAGCTTGCGCCCGACCATGGGGGAAGCACTTGAAAAACGGCTAAAGGGTTCTTAATTTTGAGCGTTGATTAAGAACGCATTAAGGCCGCCCGCGGCGGCCTTTTCGTCGGGTGGGTCGGGTGGGTCAGCCGGGGTTCTCATCCACGGGGGCGCTCCGGATCACGCCCTCGGCCTCCAGCCGCCCGAGCTCCGCCGCGTCCAGCCCCAGCGCCCCGGCGAGCACCTCGCGGGTGTGCTGGCCCAGCAGCGGGGGGGCCGCGGTGGGGGCGGCGGGGGTGCGGCTCATGTGCTGCAGCGGGCTGGCCAGAAGCGGCGTGGGGCCCAGGCGCGGGTGCGCGAGCTCCCAAAGCAGCCCCCGGGCCTCCGCCTGGGGGTCGGCGAGCGCCTCGCCCACGTCGTTCACCGGCGTGACCGGCACTCCGGCGGCGCGCAGCAACTCGAGCCAGACGGCGCGGTCGCGGCTGCGGAAGATGCGCGCCAGCTCGGCCACGAGCTCGCTGCGGTGCTCCACGCGTCCGGCGTTGGTCTGGTAGCGCGCGTCCTCCCACAGGTCGGGCCTTTCCAGCGCCTCGGTCAGCCGCCGGTACTGGGCGTCGTTGCCGACGGCGAGGATGAACCACTTGTCGCGGGCCGCGAAGGCCTGGTAGGGCACGATCTGAGGATGGGCGTTGCCCATGCGCGTCGGCGCGACCCCGGTCATCAGGTAGGCCTGGGCCTGGTTGACCATCGCGGCGACACCGACGTCGAAGAGCGCCAGGTCCAGGTGCTGCCCGCGGCCGCTCACGTCGCGTTCGCGCAGCGCGGCGAGGATGCCCACCGCGGCGGTCAGCCCGGTGAGCACGTCGATCCAGGCGACGCCCACTTTCGTCGGGGGGCCGTCGGGCTCCCCGGTCACGCTCATGATCCCGGTCATCCCCTGCAGCGCCGCGTCGTAGCCGGGTTCGGCGGCGCGCGGCCCCGTCTGCCCGAAGCCGGTGATCGAAGCGTAGACGAGGCGCGGGTTCACCTCGGCCAGGCTGGGGTAGTCGAGGCCGTAGCGGGCGAGGTCGCCCACCTTGAAGTTCTCCACCAGCACGTCGGCCTGCTCGGCCAGCCGGCGTACGAGCCGCTGCCCCCGGGGGTCCTTGAGGTTGATCGCCAGGCTCTTCTTGCCGCGGTTGGTCGAGAGGAAGTAGGCGCTCTCCCCTTCGCGGAACGGCGGGCCCCAGCGCCGGGTGTCGTCGCCCCAGGGCGACTCCACCTTCCAGACCTCGGCCCCCAGGTCGGCGAGCATCTGGGTGGCGTAGGGGCCGGCGAGGATGCGCGAGAGGTCGAGCACGACGAGGCCGTCGAGCGCCCCCATGCCCGTCCCCCTCATCGCGTGGTCTCGAGGACTTCCTCGAGCTGCAGCTTGCCCTCCTTGAAGAGGGGGAAGTCGTCGAGCCAGACGGTGGCGTCGTAGAGCACCATGTCCCAGTGGATGTCGCAGCCGTGGGAACCGCCGTAGAAGATGTCGTCCCCCAGGGCCACGTGCACGTTCCCCTGGGCCTTCTTCTCCTCTTCGAAGTCGCCGTTGTGCAGCGCTTCGGGGTTGAGCCCCAGGCCGATCTCGGCGATGTGCTTGGCGCACGGCAGGCGCGCGAAGACCGAGGCCAGCTGGCGGGTGCGGTTGCCGCCGCCGGCGATGCGCACCACCTCGCCGCCCTCGACCTCCACCTCGAAGGGGTCGAGGCCGCGCATCCCCGCCACCGGACCGTCGATGACGAGCTTGCCTTCGGCCGTCCCGGCGCGCGGGCGCTGGGAGACCTCGCCGTCGGAGAAGGCCGCCTCGCGCCCGGGCTCGCGGGCCAGACCGCACTCGACGATGACCGGCTGGCCCATCACCGGCTCCTTGGTCACGCCGGCGCGGAAGCGGGTGCCGCGCTGGGTCTCGATGCGGATCTCGTCGGCCGCGGCCCACAGCCCCGCCACCCGCTGCCCCAGGTCCTCGAGCTCCTCGTAGTCGGCGGTGGCGGCGCCCTTGAGGTAGTTGTCGAGCTCGCGCATCACCATCGAGAGCGCGCGGATCTTCTTGGCGCTGAGCAGCTGGGCCACCTTGCGCGCGTAGGTGGGCGCGCCCGAGGCCTTGGTCACCCCGATCAGCACGTCCGAGGCGTCGAGGGCGTGCTCGATGGGCCGCGTCAGGTAGGTGGCGCGGTCGCGGCCGCGCGTGGGCATCAACGAGACCGTGAACTCGGCGCCCACCGACTGCACCGCCCCCGCGAGCGCCAGGTAGATCTCCATCTCGGTCTCGGGGTCGGCCACGATCAAAACATTTTCGCCCGGCTGCACGCTCAGATGCTGCCGGACGATCCGATGGGCCAGGTCGATTGCGTCGATGATTCGTTGTCGGTTCATGCCGCCTCCTCGGGAGGGTCGTTCGACTACCCCATAATCTGGCACAACCAACCGCAAAAGAAAAGGGGGTGCGCGCCCCGTCTTGCATAGTTATACCCGGTCTTGCTTTTTTAGCCGGCCCTATATAGAGGAACGCAAACCCGTTGGGCGCCCCGGACCCAAGCGAATTGACCCTCTCATCTCCACACGCTAAAGTAGATACTGGCAATGCCAAGAATATCGCCAAGGAGGTAAGTGCATGAAAAAGAGCAAGTTGATTCTCGCAGTCGTGCTGGGTATGGCCCTCGCCATGGGCGTATCGGCCAAGACCTTTATCACCATCGGGTCCGGCGGCACCACGGGGACGTACTACCCCACCGCCGTCGGTATCGCCAAGATTATCAACGAGAACCTGCCCGACGTGAAGGCCAACGCCATCTCCACCGGTGGCTCGGTCTACAACGCCGGCGCGATCCAGACCGGCGACCTGCAGATGACGATGATCCAGAACGACATCGCCTACTACGCGTTCAACGGCATCGTCGTCGAGAAGTTCATCGGCAAGCCCGCCGACAAGCTGCGCGGCATGGCGACCATCTACCCCGAGCCCGTGCACGTCTTCGCCCGCAAGGACTCGGGCATCACCTCGATCGCCGACTTCAAGGGCAAGAAGGTGTACGTGGGCGACATCGGCTCGGGCGTGGAGCAGAACGCCAAGCAGGTGCTTGAGGCCTACGGCCTGACCTTCGACGACCTCGGCACCGCCGTGCGCGGTAAGCCCAAGCAGGCCGCTCAGCTGCTGCAGGACGGCCGCATCGACGCGATGTTCTACACCGCCGGCGTGGGCTCGAGCGCCATCGCCCAGGCGGCGCTGACCACCGACATCGTCTTCCTGCCCATCGAGTTCGCCAAGATCGACTTCCTCAAGAAGAAGTACCCCTTCTACGCCGAGATCATCATCCCGGCCGGCTCCTACAAGGGCCAGGACAAGCCCTTCCAGACCGTCGCGGTGAAGGCCACCCTGGCCGCCTCGGCGGACCTGGACGCGGACGTGGTCTACCAGATCGCCAAGCTGATCTTCAAGGACAAGGTGGACCAGTTCAAGGCCATCAAGCCCGTGATCGCTCAGCACTTCTCCGTGGACAAGGCCCTCGACGGGATGCCCATCCCGCTGCATAAGGGTGCGGCCAAGTTCTACCAGGAAGAAGGCATTGCCATTCCCGACGCCGCCAAGCCGATCGACTAAATCCTGCGTCGGTACCTTAGCCCCCGGCCTTACGGCCGGGGGTATTTGTATACTGTGTTAGCGTACAGGCGAGCTTGCCCCCGCCCTTTGCGAGGTGATCTATGAAACCGGAAGAGTCCGATATCCGTTCCAACCCTACGCCCGCAGGCGACACCGGCGACCTGGACAAGGCCGTCGAGCTGATGCAGGAGGTCGAGTACGGGGCGCGCGACCCCCGGGCCGCCTGGCAGAAATGGCTGATCTTCCTGATCGCCGTCGCCTGGAGCACCTTTCAGGTCTGGGCGACCTGGAAGGGCAACCTCGACATCCTGATCCTGGGCTCGATCCACCTGGCCTTCGCCTTCGCGCTGGCGTTCCTGGCCTACCCTTCCAAGAACCCGCCGCGCGACGCGGCGGTCGTCGTGCTCACGGCGGGCGTGGTGCTCAACATCCTCACCGCCGGCAAGTTCTTCGTCTGGATCGCGCTGGTCACCCTGCTGGCCGGCGTGGCCATCTGGTACGCCTCGCCCAAGCGGGCCCCGCGCGACCGCGTCCCCTGGATCGACTGGGCCGTGCTCGCCATGGGGCTGGCGGGGGCCCTGTACATCGTCTATGACTTCAACGGCATCGTCCTCCAGCGCGGCGGCGTCGCCAACACCACCGACATCGTCATGGGCACGATCGCGCTGGCGGCGCTCTTCCTCGCCACCATCCGCGTGGTCGGGGTGGCGCTCCTCGCCATCTCGGGCGTGCTCATCCTCTACGCCGTCACCGGCCCCAAGGGGCTGATCCCCTTCGAGCTGCCCGACATCATCTACCTGCACTCGGGCTACCCCTGGCGGCGGATCGTCGAGCAGCTCTACCTGACGACCGAGGGCATCTGGGGCACCCCCATCCAGGTCTCCGCCCGCTTCGTCTTCCTCTTCGTCCTCTTCGGGGCGTTGCTCGACAAGGCGGGGGCCGGCAAGTACTTCGTCGACCTCGCCTACTCCGGGCTGGGCACCTACCGCGGCGGCCCCGCCAAGGCCGCGGTGGTGGGCAGCATGCTCACCGGCATCATCTCGGGCTCTTCCATCGCCAACGTGGTGACCACCGGCACCTTCACCATCCCGCTGATGAAGAAGGTGGGCTACCCACCGGAAAAGGCCGGCGCCACCGAGGTGGGCTCGTCCACCAACGGCCAGCTGATGCCTCCGGTCATGGGGGCGGCGGCCTTCATCATGGCCGAGTTCCTCGACCTCCCCTACTACAAGCTGATCATCTACGCCGCGGTGCCCGCGGTCCTCTCTTACATCGGCCTCTTCTACGTGGTGCACCTGGAGGCGCTCAAGCTGGGCCTCAAGGGCCTGCCCAAGAGCGAGCTGCCGCCGTTCTGGCCGACCTTCTTCTCGGGGGCGCAGTACCTGATCCCGGTGGCCTGGCTGATGTACGAGCTGGTGGGGCTGCGCCACACCCCGGAACGTTCCGCGCTCAACGCCATGTTCATGCTGATCGGCATGATCGTCATGCAGCGCATCGCCGTCGTGATCCGGGGCCACAAGGGCAACTTCGCCGACTACGTCATCCCCATGGGGTTGATGCTCGCCTTCAAGCAGTACTTCAAGATGGAGTTCGAGTACGCGGTGCCCATCGCGCTCGTCGTCTTCGTCGTCCAGGAATGGGTGCTCGCCCTTCGCGCCAAACACCCCGACATCGGGATGGGGACGCTCAAGGGTCTCTGGGAGGGCTTCGTCGACATCGTGCAGGGCTTCGAGGCGGGCGCGCGCAACATGACCTCGATCGCCATCGCCACGGCCGCGGCGGGCATCATCGTCGGCATCGTGACGATGACCGGCCTGGGCTTCGGCCTCGCCGACATCGTCGAGGCGATGTCCGGCGGCAACATCATGTTGGTGCTGCTCATCTCGGCGGTGGCCAGCCTGGTGCTGGGCATGGGGCTGCCCACGACCGCGAACTACATCGTCATGGCCTCGCTGATCGCCCCGGTGATCGCCCACCTGGCCGACAAGGCCGAGTTCGCCGTTCCCCTGGTCGCGGTCCACCTCTTCGTCTTCTACTTCGGCATCCTCGCCGACGACACCCCGCCGGTGGGCCTCGCCGCCTACGCGGCCGCGGCCATCGCCCGCAGCGACCCGATCAAGACCGGCGTCCAGGGCTTCATCTACGACATGCGCACCGCAATCCTGCCCTTCATCTTCTTCTTCAAGCCGGCGCTGCTGCTCATCCACCCCGAGGGGCACTGGGGTTACGTCGTCTACGTCGTCCTGACCGCGCTCGTGGCGATGCTGCTCTTCGTCGCGGGCACCCAGGGCTGGTGGCTGACCCGCGCCACCTGGCCCGAACGCATCGGGCTGCTGCTCGCCTCCTTCCTGCTCTTCACCACCCAGCGGATGCTGCACGCCATCGGCATCGACACGCTGGCCAACCTGCCCGACTTCCTGCGCAACACCCTGGGCATGCACGTCCTCGACGGTTTCCCCGACCTGGCCTACGCCATCATCGCCGCCATCTTGATCGCCGCCGTCTTCCTGAGCCAGCGGGCGCGGATCCGCCGCGAACCCCAGCCGGCCTGAGGCCCGAAGCCGCCGGGAGCGCCCCCTTGGGGGCGCTCATCTTTTCTGGCTAGGATGGGCCCATGGGGCTGCACACGCTGCACCTCGCCACACCCGAGCTGGAGGCCGACCTGGGCTTCTTCCAGGTCCTCGGGTACGCGCTTTGCGAACTGGAGGAGCCGCACGCGCGGCTGATCCCCGGTTCGGGTCCGGAGCTGCAGCTCGAAAGCGTAGGGGGCGGCGCCGCCCTCGTGCCCGTCTTCGACGGCCTGGGGCCGCGGGAGGACCTCGAGGGCAACCCCCTGCGGTACGCGCCCCCGCCGCGGGGCGCCGTCTCCCGGGGCCAGGCCCGGGTCTGGGGCCCGGTTCTGCCCGTCGTGGACCTGCCCAGCAGCCTCGCCTGGTACGAACGGCATCTGGGCCTCGCCGAGGTCTTCTCCGAGGCCGACACCGGCTGGGCGGAACTGGAGCATCCCGAGGGCGGCCGGGTCGTCCTGGCCTTCGCCCCCGACCTCGACACCCCGGCGATGCTGGCCCTCGGGGTCCGCGACGCGGCCGCCGAGGTGGAGCGCCTGCGGGAGCACGACCTCCTCCCCGTCTGGACGCGCAGCGTCCCTTGGGGGCGCATGGCCGCCTACGCCGCGCCCGGAGGGCTGCCGGTGCTGCTGCTGGAGGCTAGTAGTAGTAGCGGTTGAGCTTGCGCAGGTGTTCGTTGAAGGTGCTGCTCAGGTAGAGCCGGCCCCCGGCATGGAAGAAGTAGAAGTAGGGCAGGCCGTTGGCGTCGGTGCGCTGGGGGTTCAGGACGGCGAGCAACGCCTCCAGGCCGGGGTTGTCGATCGGCCCCGGGGGGAGCCCGGGGTGTTTGTAAGTGTTGTAGGGCGAATCGACGTCGAAGTCCCCCGCGTAGCGGTCGAGCTCGGGCAGCTTCTTGCCCAGCGCGTAGGCCACCGTCGGGTCGGACTGCAGGGGCATCCCGGCGTCCAGCCGGTTGAGGAAGACCCCGGCGATGGCGGGCATCTCCTCGGCGCCGCCCGCCTCGGCCTGAACGATGGAGGCCAGCGTCACCCAGCCGTGAATGCTGAGCTTCAGGGCCTCCGCGGCGCGGACGCGCTCGGGGGTGACCTCGCGGTCGAAGCGGCGCAGCATCACGGTGACGACCACCGCGGGATCCGCCCCCTTCGGCAGGTCGTAGGTGTCGGGAAAGAGGTAGCCCTCGAGCGTCGGCCCCTCGACGTAGGCGGGGGTCCACTCGGCGGGGGGGTTGCGGACGATCGACAGGAAGCCCGCCCCGTCGAAACCCGCCGCTTCAAGGCGTTCGGCGTAGTCGACGGCGCGCCAACCCTCGGGAAAGACGAGCCGCACCATCACCGGTGCACGGCCGCCGGTGAGGTCTTCGACCAGCCGCGGCACGCCCCGGCCCTCGAGCTTGTAGTAACCGCTCTGCAGGCGGGCGGCCGCCCCCTTCCAGCGGGCGTAGAGGGCGAAGGCGCGCCCGGAGCGGACCAACCCGTTGCTTTCGAGGATGCGGCCCACGGCCTGGGCGCCCGCCCCCTCGGGGATCTCGACGATGGCGCTGGCCCCGGTGGGCCCCAGCAGCCAGCCGATCCAGGCCGCGGCGCCGACGGCGAGCAGCAGCCCCGAAGCGGCGAGCGCCCAGGGCCAGATCCGGCGCTTGCGGGGGCGCGGCGGGGTCTCGGAGCTCACGCGTTCCTCTCGAGGTAGGTCTCGAGGATGGCCACGGCCGCGGCTTCGTCGAGCCGTCCCTTCTGCTGGCGCTTCTTCCGGGGCAGGTGGGCCAGCGCCTGGGCGGCGACGCGGGTGGTGAAGCGCTCGTCGACGAAGCGCACCTCCAGCCCCGCGGCCTCGAGCGCCGCGGCGAAGGCGCGCACCTTGGCGGCCTGCGCCCCCTCCTCGCCCCCGGTGCGCCGGGGCAGCCCCACGACGACGCGCCCGGCCTCCTCACGGCGGGCCAGCTCGCACACCCGGGCCACGTCGTCTTCGAGGTCCCGGCGCTCGATCCAGCCGCGTCCGAAGGCGAGCGGCCGCCCCTCCTCGGCCACGGCCACGCCGATGCGCGCATCCCCCACGTCGAGCCCGAGCACCTTCACGCCCCCATGCTAGCAAACGCCGACACCCCCGTTTTGGGGCCCTCATTCGGGGGTACCGCCGCGGCGCTTTGGGGCCTAGCCTGAGGTTACGGAGCGCTGATCCCCCAACGTATTGCTCCTGGTACTGCGCGCGAGCGCACCACCTCCTTTCCCGGAAAACGCCCGGCCGATGCCGGGCGTTTTCCGCTGGAGGCCGGTCAGAGCCCGGCCAGGACCTCGTCGAGCGCCGCCAGCGCTTTTTCCACGTCGAAGCCCCCGCCCTGGGCCAGGTGGGGCTTGCCGCCGCCGCGCCCGCCGGTCCGCTCGGCGAGCGCGCGGATCACCTGCCCGGCGGCGAGGCCGCGCTGGACGGCGTCGGGGCTCACCTTGACGATGAGCGCGCCCCCCGCCCCCACGACGACGAGGTCGACGCCGTAGCGCTCGAGGATCTCGTCGGCCACCTGGCGCAGCGACGGCACATCGAGGCCGGCGAAGGCCGCGGCCACGTAGCGCCAGCCCCCGGCCTCGCGCACCGCGGGGGCGCCCCCGCCGCCCAGCTGGGCGCGCGCCAGGTCCGCGGCCAGCTTCTCGTTCTCGCGGCGCAGTTGCTTGAGCTCCTGCTGCAGCTTCTCGATGCGCTGCGGCAGCCCCTCGAGGCTGGTGCCCAGCGCCCGCGCCAGCGCCGCGTCGCGGTCGAGCAGGTCGCGGGCGTAGCGCACCGCCGCCTCGCCGGTGAGCGCCTCGATGCGGCGCACGCCCGCGGAGACCGCCTCCTCGGCGGTGATCACGAAGTAGCCGATCTCGCCGGTGCGGCGCACGTGGCAGCCGCCGCAGAGCTCCATCGAGCGCACCTCGGCCTCGAGGATGCCGGCGGTGTCGGGGCTGCCCTCCACCTTGACGACGCGCACGGTGTCGGCGTATTTCTCGCCGAACAGCGCCATGGCGCCGGCCTTCTTGGCCTCCTCCAGGGGCATGAAGGTCCAGCTCACCGGGAAGTCGGCCTGGACCCAGCGGTTGACGAGCAGCTCGACCTTGCGCACCTCCTCGGGGCTGAGGGCGGCGGCGTGGGTGAAGTCGAAGCGCAGCCGGTCGGGGGCGACCAGGCTGCCCGCCTGGCGCACCTGCGGCCCCAGCACCGCCCGCAAGGCCGCGTGCAGCAGGTGGGTGGCCGTGTGGTTCTTCTCGGTGCAGCGGCGCTCGGGGTCGACGACGGCGCGCACGGCGGCGCCGACGGCAAGCGCCCCCTCCTCGACCTCGACCTCGTGCAGGTGCAGGCCCTGCTTGCTCTTCTTGGTGGTCACGACCCGGGCGCGGCCTCCGGGCCACTCGAGGTAACCCGAGTCGCCCACCTGACCGCCGCCCTCGGCGTAGAAGGGGGTGCGGTCGAGGACGACCTGGCCGCCCTGGCCGGCCTCGAGGCGGTCGAGCTCGGCCTCGCCCTGAAGGATGAGGAGCACCTTGCCCTCGTCCTCGAGGCGCTCGTATCCGGTGAACTCGGTGGCGCCGTGGTCTTCGAAGACGCGCTCGAGCGCCGGGGCGGCGGCGGCGAAGACGTCGCCCGAAAAGGCGCTGGCGGCGCGGGCGCGCTCGACCTGTTCGCGCATGGCCCGCTCGAAGCCCTCGCGGTCCACCTTGACGCCGCGCTCGGCGGCGATCTCCTCGGTGAGGTCGAGGGGGAAGCCGTAGGTGTCGTGCAACCGGAAGGCCTCTTCGCCGGGGAGGACGTCGCCCTCCTTGAGGCCGGCCAGGAGCGACTCGAGCCTGCGGATGCCCTGCTCGAGGGTCTCGAGGAAACGCGCCTCCTCGGCGCGGATCGCCGGCTGGACGCTGGCGAGCTGCTCCTTCATCTCGGGGTAGTAGTCCCCCAACAGCTCGGCGACGACCGGGGCGAGCTCGTGCAGGAAGGGCTCCTTGATGCCCAGCAGGTAGCCGTGGCGCACCGCCCGGCGCAGGAGGCGCCGGATCACGTAGCCGCGCCCGGTGTTGGAAAAGGTGGCGCCGTCGGAGAGCGCGGCGACCACGGCGCGCACGTGGTCGGCGATGACGCGGTGGCTCACGCTCAGCGCGCCCTTGTAGGGCACGCCCGAGCGCTCGGCCACGAGGTCGATGAGCGGCTTGAAGGTGTCGGTGGCGTAGAAGTCCTCCACGTCCTGCAGGATGGCGGCCACCCGGTAGAGGCCCATTCCGGTGTCGATGTTCTTCTGCGGCAGGGGCTCGAGCACCCCCTCTCCGGGGATGGGGCCGGAGCGGTTGAACTGGGTGAAGACCAGGTTCCAGATCTCCACGAAGCGGTCGCCGGATCCGGTGTTGGGCCCGGTCTCGTCCGGGCTGCCGAAGCCGGGGCCGCGGTCGTAGAAGATCTCGCTGCAAGGGCCGCAGGGGCCGTTGGGCCCCTCGCTGATCGCGCCCGCGGGCCAGAAGTTCTCGTCCTCGTCCCAGCGGCTGATCCGCTCCTCGGGCACCCCCACCACGTCGCGCCAGATGGCGTAGGCCTCGTCGTCGTCCTTGTAGACGGTGACGTAGAGGCGGTCGGGGTCGAGGCCCAGCCACTTGGGGTCGGTCACGAACTCCCAGGCCCAGGCGATGGCCTCCTTCTTGAAGTAGTCGCCGAAGGAAAAGTTGCCGAGCATCTCGAAGAAGGTGTTGTGGCGGGCGGTGCGCCCGACGTTTTCGATGTCGCCGACGCGCAGGCACTTCTGGCAGGTGACCACCCGGCGATGCTCCCCCTCGTGCCCGGGAAAGACCGGCTTGGCCCCCATGAAGTAGGGTTTGAGCGGCGCCATGCCGGCGACGATGAAGAGCAGGGTGGGGTCGTCTTCGGGAATGAGGCTGAAGGGCGGCAGCCGCAGGTGCCCCTTCTCCTCGAAGAAACGCAGGTATTTTTCGCGGATCTCGGCGGTCGTCATCAGCGGGATTATACCGCGCTCTACTTTTATTCACGCGCTCCTGGGCTAGACTCGGCCGCGTGGAACTCGTTCTCTTGGTCTGGCGCAACCTGACCGCACGCTTCACCCGCAGCCTCTTCACCTGGCTGGGCATCGCCGTGGCCACGGCCTCGATGGTGCTCTTCCTCTCCTTCGGCGAGGGGCTGCGTCAGGCGCTCGTCAGCGAGATGGGCAACTTCGGTCCCCAGATCCGGGTGGTGGCCGAGGGTACCGACGTCTTCAGCCCGCCCCAGCCCGAGCTGCCTCCGGAGATGCTCGAGCAGATCCGGGCCATGGCCCCCGAACTGGGCATCCGCAAGATCATCCCCTCGGTGATGCTGGTCCGCGGCGGGTTCGACCCGACGTCGAGCTTCATCTTCCACGGCCTGCCCGAAGGCGCGGACCCGCGCGACTTCTACCCGCCGGCCAAGGCGGCCGCGGGCAGGCTCGACCCCCATCCCGACGGCGCGGTGGTGGGGGCGAAGAAGGCCGAGCTGAGCAAGCTGACGCTGGGCAAGCCGCTGCGGCTGAGCCGCGAGGTCACCGTGCCGGTCGTGGGCATCCTCGAGCCCGCGAGCGGGCTGGTCGACAGCCTGATCTTCGTCCCCCTCAAGACGCTGCAGCAGGTGCTGGGCACCAAGAACTACGGCGTCTTCATGATCCTCCTCGACCCCGACGCCAAGGTCGAAGAGGTGGCCCGGAAGCTGGAGGCGGCCATCCCCGGCATCGACGCCCAGAGCACCAACGAGGCCCTCAAGTTCGCGGAGCGCTCGCTGCGCATCGGCGACCTGATCCGCTTCGGCATCAGCCTGGTCGCGCTGGTGGTGGGCGGGCTGCTCGTCGCCAACACCGTGATGATGAGCGTCTACGAACGCACGCGCGAGTTCGGGGTGATGCGCGCCATCGGCGCGCGCCGCCGCTTCATCTTCGGTCTGGTGCTTTCCGAAGCGCTCTTCCTGGCGCTCGCGGGCGGCCTCGCGGGCGTGCTCGCAGGCGTGCTCGGTTCGGCGGCGATCAACGCCTACACCCAGGAGGCGGTGGGGCTCGCCCTCTCGGCGGTCACCCCGCGCCTGGCGCTGTTTTCGATGGCGGTTGCGCTGGTGCTGGGGCTGCTGGCGGGCCTGCTGCCGGCGCGCGGGGCCAGCCGCATTCCCGTGACCGAAGCGCTGGGGAGGGTCTGATGCTGCGCGCGGAGAACCTGACCAAACGCTACCGCCAGGGCAGCGTCACCGTGACCGCCCTGGAAGGGTTCAGCTACGAGTTTCCCCCCGGTCCGACGGCCGTGGTGGGGCCGAGCGGATCCGGCAAGACGACGTTGCTCAACCTGCTCGCGGGCTTCGACCTGCCCACCGAGGGCGAGGTCGAGCTGGGGGGCGCCCGCCTCGACCGCCTGGGCGAGGACGAGCGCGCCGGGGTGCGGCTCGAGCAGGCGGGGTTCGTCTTCCAGAGCTGGAACCTGCTGCCCACCCTGACGGCCCTCGAGAACGTCGCCTTCCCCCTGCTGCTCGCGGGGGTGGCGGCGGGGGTGCGGCGCGAACGGGCCATGGCGCTGCTCGAGCAGGTGGGGCTCGCGGACCGCGCCCACCACCGACCCAACCAGCTCTCCGGGGGCGAGCAGCAGCGCGTGGCCATCGCCCGGGCGCTGGCGCTCGAACCCGCGGTGCTCTTCGCCGACGAACCCACGGGCAACCTCGACTCCGCCGCCGGGCACCGGGTGCTCGATCTGCTGCTGGAGCACGCCGTCGGCGAGCGCCGGCTCGTCCTCGTCACCCACGACCTCGAGATCGCCGCCCGCGCGGAACGGGTGCTGCACCTGCGCGACGGCCGGCTCGTCAAGATCGAGGAGCCCGCCGCCGTCTAGCGGGGTTCAGGAACGGGGTTCGACCACCAGGCCGGAACGCTTGGCCTGGTACATGCGGGCGTCGGCCAGCTTGATCAGCTCGGAGGGGTCGCGGGTGTCCTCGGGGAAGGCCGCGGCCCCGATGTTCACCCCCACGCAGGTCGTCTCGACGCAGACCTGCTCGATGGCGCGGGCGTAGCGTTCCGCCGCCCGCACGGCGCCCAGCAGCGCCGTGTGCGGCATGAGCACCGCGAACTCGTCGCCGCCCCAGCGGAAGATGCGGTCGCCGTTGCGGGTGATCTCGCTCAGCACCCGCCCCACGCGCACCAGCACCTGGTCGCCGGCGGCGTGGCCGTAGCGGTCGTTGACCTCCTTGAAGCGGCTCAGGTCCATGACCAGGATGGAGAGCGGGTAGCCGTAGCGCTCGGCGCTCTGCCACATCACCGTGAACTCGCGGTCGAAGGCGCGGCGGTTGGGCAGACCGGTGAGGGGGTCGGTGTGCGCCGCCCGCTCGAGTAGGTTGCGGTAGTGCTGTTCGTGCAGCAGCAGCGCCGCC
Source organism: Oceanithermus profundus DSM 14977 (assembly GCF_000183745.1). Taxonomy (NCBI): domain Bacteria; kingdom Thermotogati; phylum Deinococcota; class Deinococci; order Thermales; family Thermaceae; genus Oceanithermus; species Oceanithermus profundus. The sequence goes on from NC_014761.1 coordinate 1,845,342, forward strand.
TGCTGGGCGAAGAAACGCGCGGCCTCGATCGACTCGTCGTCAAAGGCCTCGGGGTCGGAGAAGGACTCGATGTTGAGGACGGCCAGCACCTCCCCCTGGTAGACGATCGGGAGGCAGAGGTTGGCCTTGATCTCGCGCACCCGCCCCGCCTGGTCGATGACCTCGATCGGCGCGGTCTTGTAGCTCACCTCGGCGATGTCCTGCTCCACCGCGGAGAAGACGCGGGGCTCGCCGCGGCTCCAGGCCTCCTCGCCGGCGCCGTACCAGACGTCGCGCACGTCCTCGAGGCTGAAGCGGATCTTCTTCAGCCCCTCCTGCTCGTAGCCCAGGGAGGCGGTGTAGCGGAAGTCGTCCTCGGGGGTGCGCACCAGCAGGCTGCCGGCCTCGCCACCGGGCACCAGGCGGACGGCGTAGGCCAGCAGGCGGTCGTAGGCCAGCTCGATGGGGGAGTCGAAGACCTCGCGCTCGAGCCGCAGGAGGGCGTTCATGCGCTCGCGGGTCAGGAACTGCTCGGCCATCAACCCGAGGCCGCGGGCCACCAGGACCAGGAAGTCGCGCTCCTCGTCCTCCCAGGAGCGCACCTTTTCGTCCTGGATAACGAGGACGATGCGGGCGCGGCGCTCGCCGGAAACCGGCACGAAGGCCAGCGACTTCACCCCCGCCTCGTAGACCGAGTCGACCTTGAGGTCGAAGGCCCCGTAGTCGTCGATGAAGAGCGGACGGCGCTGGATGTAGCTGCGCCAGACCCCGCCCCAGCCGGCGGGCAGGCCGTTCTCCAGCAGCTCGCGCTCGGCCTCGGGGATCCGGCCCACCATGGCCAGGGGCTCGAAACGCCCCCCGCGGAAGATCACGACCAGGCCGGACGAGGCCCCCAGCACCGGCAGGAGGAGCTGGATCACCTTCTCCGAGGCTTCGGTCAGGCTGCGGCTGGAGGCCAGCGCGGTCATCAGGCGGCTGAACTGCTCCGCCTCGCGGTTCTCCTGCAACCGCCGGCGCACCAGGCAGACCAGGTTGGCGAAGGCCGTGATCAGGTCGCGCTCGTCTTCTTCCAGGGGCCCCGCCGGCTCGACGCAGAGCACGTAGCGGTCGCACATGGGCACCAGGAAGCGGTAGGGGCCGCGGCCGCCGCCGTCGAGGTAGAGGGGTTCGTCGCTCTGGCTGGCGCGCAGCAGCGGCTCGCGCCACTCCTCGGGGCGGCAGTCGCCCGACTCGACGCGGACCTCGTCGTCCTCGACGCGGAGCACGCAGGCCCCGCGCGCCGGACCCTCCTCGAAGAAACGAGGCGCGCGCCGCAACAGCTCGTCGGGGTCCTCGAAGCGGGCCACCCGTTTGGAGGCGTGCAGGATGGCCCGCAGGCTGCCGCGGATGCGCGCCTGCCTGAGGCTGAGGGCGTCGGCGCGGCGCTTGAGCAGGTGGCCGCCCACGGCCACGAACGCCAGCCCCAGGGCGTCGAGCAGCATCGTCCGGTCCGAGAGGCCGTGCCCCAGGTACATCAGCCAGGTGACCGCGGCGGCGCCCAGACCGGCGAGGCCGCCCCAGAACCAGGCGGCCATGAAGACGGCGAAGGCGCCGAAGGTCATGGACTCGGTCCAGTACCCCAGCAACAGCAGGAGCACGACGATCAGGACAGGCACCCAGGGTCCGCGCATTTTCCGTATTGTATACATGCGAACCCTTTCCCCTCTAGAGGAGCCTTCGCTGGCTGTCGCGCTTTCCGGCCCAGCGGGGCCGCTGGGCGCCGTCGGCCTCGAGGACGAAGGCGTTCACGTCGTCGGCGAGCTGGGCGCGCAGCAGCCGCAGCAGCCGCTCGCGGGCCAGGGCGTCGGCGATCGGGAAGAAGACCTCGAGCCGGCGGTCGAAGTTGCGTTCCATCCAGTCGGCGCTCGAGGCCCACACCTCCCAGCCCTCCGCGGTCCTGAAGGCGGCGAGCCGGGCGTGCTCGAGGAAGCGGCCCACCAGGCTGATGCTCTCGAAGCGGGGGTGCAGCGCGGTGAGCGTGGAGCGCACCACCAGCCGCACCCGCGCCCCGCGGTCGGCGGCCGCGGCGAGCGCGCGCAGCAGGCGGGCGTCGGTGAGGTGGTTCACCTTGACGATCACCTCGCCGCGGTCGCGCGCCACGGCGGCGATCTTGGCGAGCAGCAGCTCGCGGGCCGCGGGACCGCTGGCCAGGGTCTTCGGCTCCGGCGTCCGCCCCGCGGCCAGGGCGTCGAAGTAGCCGGCGACGTCGGCGGTCAGCTCCGGCCGGGCGGTGAAGTAGGAGAGGTCGGTGTAGAGGCGGCCGTTGTGGGGGTTGTAGTTTCCCGTGCCCAGGTGGGCGTAGACGCCGTGTTCGGCCTCGACGAGAAAGAGCTTGGCGTGCACCTTGGCCCCGGGCGGGTAGTCGAGGACCCGCACCCCGTGCCCCTCGAAGTGCAGCCGCCAGTAGAGGTTGACCAGCTCGTCGAAGCGGGCCCGACCCTCGAGGAGCACCTCGACCTCCTTGCCGCGGTCGGCGGCCTCGATCAGCGCGTCCAGGATGGGGTTCTCACGGCCCACGCGGTAGAGCGTGGCGCGGAGGCGGCGCACCCCGGGGTCGCGCGCCGCGGCGCGCGCGAAACCGACCACCTGGCCGAAGTCGTCCCGCGGATGGTAGAGGGTGACGTCGCGTCCGCGCAGGCAGGCGAAGGGGTCGCTCGCGAAGCCGCGGCGGCGCCGGGGGCGCAGCGGGGGGAAGCGCAGCCCGGGCACCTCCAGGTCCGCGAGCTCGAAGAGGGCGCGCAGGTCGAGCGGGGGCGGCTGCTCGAAGACCTCGTCGTCGAGGAGTTCCAGGCTGCGGGCGAGGGCGGTGCGCCAGGGGAAGCCCGCCTCCAGCTCGAGGCGGCTGGGGGCGCCGTCGAGCCGCGTCTCCAGGGCCAGCGGCAGCTCCTCCCAGTCCATGCGCGCGGCCTCGAGCTGGGCGATGCGGGTCAACCGCAGCTCGTACATCGGCATCGGCTCGGGCAGGAAGAGGTCGCTGCGCGCGCGCACCAGGGCCCCCAGCCGCACGAAGGCGCCGGGGCGGCCGGGCACGGGAAGGAAGCGCCGTTGCTCGGGCTGGCGCAGCAGGTAGCGCAACCGCCGGTGCCCGGCTGCGAAGTACAGCGCCCCCGAGGAAAGGTCGTGCACCTGGGCGGCGTCGAGCAGGTCGGTCTTGGGGGCCACCTCCTCGGCCAGGTAGGCCCCGAAGTAGCGGGCCTCGGTGGCGCTGAGCTGGCGCGGCTCGAGCAGGCGCAGGCCCGCGGCCTCGAGCCGGGGGCGCAGCTCGCCGAAGAGCTCGCGGGCCTCGCGGACGTACGCCTGCACCTCGCCCAGTAGGGCCCGGTACTCGCGGGGCACCCGCGGGCGTTCGCGCGAGGCCCGGAAGAGGCGGTAGACCCGGGCGGAGAAGAACTCGTCGGTGTTGGCGGCGAAGATGGCCAGGTAACGCAGCTTCTCGAGCAGGGGCACGTCGTCGCGCCGGGCGGTGAGCAGCACCCGGTGGTTGAAACGGAACCAGGAGCGTTCGCGGCCGAGCTTCACCGGGCCTCCGCGCGGTAGGGTGGGGCATGGAACGCGTGGGCATCGTGGACCTGGGGTCGGGAACGGCCCGGCTCGTCGTCTACGCCTACGAACCCGGCCGCCACTACCGCCTCGTCGACGAGCTGCGCGAACCGGTGCGGCTGGGGCAGGGGCTCGCGGCCACGGGCCGGATCGCGCCCGAGGCCGCCTGGCGGGCGCTGGGCTTCCTGGCCGCGGTGCAGGACTACGCCCGCGCCACCGGCCTCGAGCGGATCGACGCCTTCGCCACCAGCGCGGTGCGCAGCGCCGCGAACGCCCGCGAACTGCTGGAGCCGGCGCGGCGGATGGGGATCGAGGTGCGGGTGCTTTCGGGGGCCGAAGAGGCCCGCTACGGGGTGCTGGCCGTCGCCGCCGGCTTCACCTTCGAAGACGCCTGGGTCGTGGACCTGGGCGGCGGCAGCGCCCAGCTGAGCCGGATGCGCGGCCGCGGCTTCGCCGGCGGGGCCGCCTACCCCCTGGGGGCGGTGCGGCTCAGCGAGCGCTTCCTCGCCCACGACCCTCCGCGGGCGCGCGAGGTGGAGGCGCTCACCGCCGAGGTGAACGGGCAGCTGCAGGACGTCGTCTCCGAGCTGCGCGCGCGGCCGCTGCCGCTCGTGGCCATGGGCGGCACGGTGCGCAACCTGGCGCGGGCGGTGCAACGCGCCCGCCGCTACCCGCTCGAGCGCCTCCACGGCTACTTCCTGCGCGCCGCCGACCTGGACGAGCTGACCGAACGGTTGCTGGGCCTGCGCGCCGCCCGCCGCCGGCGGGTGCCCGGCCTCTCGCCCGACCGCGCCGACGTGATCGTCGCCGGGGCCCTGGTCTACCGCACCCTGCTGCGGGCGGCCGGACTCCCCGGCTTGTGGATCTCGGGGCTGGGCGTGCGCGAGGGCGCCTTCTTCCGGCACTTCCTGCCGCCGCCGCACCGGCCCGCGTGCGTGCGCGAACTCCACCTCGCGAGCCTCGAGGCCCGTTTCCCCCAACCCGCTGCGCATACCCAGAGTGTACGCGACCTGGCCGCGCGGCTCTTCGCGGCGCTGGCGCCGCGGTACGGGCTGGACGAAGGCGACGCCCGCCTCCTCGACGCCGCGGCGCGGCTGCACGACGTCGGCCTGGCCATCGACTTCTACGACCACCATAAGCACGGCGCCTACCTGGTGCTGCAGCACCCCCTCGCCGGCTGGAGCCACCGCGAACAGGCGCTTTTGGCCCTGCTGGTGCGCTACCACCGCAAGGGGCGGCCGCGGCCCGGGGCGCTCGCGGCGGTGCTCGAACCCGGCGACGAAGAACGCCTGGTGCGCCTGGCGGCGATCCTGCGGCTCGCCGAGCACCTGGAGCGCGCCCGCAGCGGCCGGGTGCGGCGGCTGGAGGTGGAACTCGGCGCGGAGGCGGTCACCCTGCGGGTGGGCGGTCCCGAGAACCCCTGGGTGGAGGTCTGGGAGGCGCAAAAAGACGCCGCGCTCTTCGAGCGCGCCTTCGGACTGCGCCTCGAGGTGCAAAGCCTATGAAAGCCGGCGCAGCACCCCGGGCGTGAGCAGGTAGCGCAGCTCGGCGCCGCCGCGGCGGAGGCGCAGCGCCAGCAGCCCCGACTTCTTGAAGGCGAAAGCGTCCGTCCGCCCGGCATCGCCGGCGAGCAGGGCCGCCGCCACCCGGCCGAGGTCGGGTTCGTGGGCCACGACGGCCACGGTGCGGCCGCGCACGATCAGGCGCTCGAGCAGCTCCGGCCCCCAGCCGCCCGCGAGCGCCGGCTCCTCGGCCACCACCTCGGCGAGCGGGGCCAGGTGGTCGGCGGTCTGGCGCGCCCGCAAGAGCGGGCTGGTCCAGAGCAGGGCGTAGCGGACCTCCAGGCGCTCGAGCGCCGCGCGCAGCCGCTCCGCCTGCGCCTCCCCCGCCGCGGTGAGGGCGCGCTCGTCGTCGGGAAGGCCTTCGCGCCGGGGCTGCGCGCGGGCGTGGCGGATCAGGTGCACCTCGGTCATCAGCCGAACCGCCCGGTGATGTAGGCCTCGGTGCGGGGGTCGCCGGGGTTGGTGAAGAGGCGCTCGGTGGGCCCGAACTCGATCATGTCGCCGTTCAGGAAGAAAGCGGTGTAGTCGGAAACGCGCGCGGCCTGCTGCATGTTGTGGGTCACGATCACGATCGTGACCTGCTCCTTGAGGCCCGCGAGCAGGTCCTCGATGGCCTGGGTGGAGATGGGGTCGAGGGCGCTCGTGGGCTCGTCCATGAGCAGCACCTCGGGCTCGACGGCGAGCGCCCGCGCGATCGAGATGCGCTGCTGCTGCCCCCCCGAGAGCCCCACCGCGGGCTCGTTCAGCCGGTCCTTGACCTCGTCCCACAGCGCCGCGGCCTTGAGCGAGCGCTCGGCCACCTCCATGAGGCGGTCGCGGTCTTTCACCCCCACCAGCTTCAGTCCGGCGACGACGTTCTCGAAGATGCTCATCGTGGGGAAGGGGGTGGGGCGCTGGAAGACCATGCCCACCCGCCGACGGATCGCCACCGGGTCCACCCCCGGGGCGTAGAGGTCCTCGCCGTCGAGCAGCACCCGGCCCTCGATGCGCACGATCGGGTTGAGGTCGTGCATGCGGTTGAGGGCGCGCAGGAAGGTGGTCTTGCCGCAGCCCGAAGGACCGATGAGCGCGGTGATCTTGCGGTCGTGCACGGGGAGGCTGACGTTCCGCACGCCGGCGCTCTTGCCGTAGTGGACGGTCAGGTTCTGGGTCTCCATGCGCAAGGGTTCCACGAACGCTCCTCTCAGCTCCGGCGCATCGCCCGGCGCGCCAGGTAATTGGTCACCATCAGCATCAGCGCCAGCAGCAGCGCCGCGCCCCAGGCCTGGCGGATCCAGTCCTCGTAGGGCGAGATGGCGTAGACGTAGATCTTCAGGGGCAGGCTGTCCATCGGCCCCAGCGGGTCGAACGAGAGGAAGGGGTTGCCGAAGGCGGTGAACAACAGCGGCGCCGCCTCCCCAGCGGCGCGCGCCAGCGCCAGCAGCAACCCGGTCACGATGCCCCCCTTGGCCGCGGGCAGGATCAGGCTGAGGGTCACCCGCCAGCGGGGCAGCCCCAGGGCCAGGCCCGCCTCGCGCAGCTCCCAGGGCAGGATGCGCAGCACCTCCTCGGTGGCGCGCATGATGATGGGGATCATCAGGATGGCCAGGGCCACCGCGCCCGAGAAGGCCGAGAACCCGCCCATCGGCTCGACGACGAGGACGAAGGCGAACAACCCCATGAGGATCGCGGGCACGCCGCCGAGCACGTTGGCCACGAGCCTGAGCGGCCGGTTCAGCGGATGGTCGGGGTACTCGGCCATGAGCACGCCCCCGCCCAATCCGAGCAGACCGCCCATGGCCAGCGCCATCAGGTCGATGACGAAGGTGCCCACGATCGCCGGCAGCATGCCCCCGCCGCCCTCGCCCGGCGGGGCCGGCGGCTGGGTGAAGAAGGCCCAGTCGAGGGCGCCGATCCCCTGGGTGAAGACGTGCAGCAGGATGAACCCGAGCGGCAGCAGCACCAGCAGCGTGCCCAGGTAGACGAGGGCGACCATGACGCGGTCGCGCAGGTAACGGCGGCGCAGGTTCACTTGCGCCCCTCCCCCACGCTCATGCGCCGCAGGATGAAGTCGGCGACCAGATTGACCGCCAGCGAAAGCAGCAGCAGCAGGAAGCCGACGGCCAGCAGGCTCGAAAGCTGGAGCCCGCCCTCGGCCTCGGCGAACTCGTTGGCGATCAGGCTGGCCATCGTCGCCGCCGGCCCGAAGACGCTGTAGGGCAGCTGGCCCGAGTTGCCGATCAGCATGGTGACGGCCATCGTCTCGCCGATGGCGCGGGCCAGCGCCAGGACCACGCCCGCGAAGATGCCTCCGCGCGCGTAGGGCAGCACCACCCGCCGCACCACTTCCCAGCGGGTCGCGCCGAGGGCGTACATCGCCTCGCGCTGGTCGCGCGGCACCATGCGGATGGCGTCGCGCGCCAGCGAGGAGGCGTAGGGCACGATCATCAGCGCCAGCACCAGCACCGCCGAAAGCATGCCGATGCCGGTGGGCGGCCCCAGCACCCCCAGGAGGGCGGGCGCGTGCTCGGCGCTCCAGAGGAAGAGCGGCTGCTCCACGTGGTCGCGCACCAGCGGCACCAGCACGAAGATGCCCCACAGCCCGTAGACGACGCTCGGGAGCGCCGCCAGCAGGTCGATCAGGTAGGCCACGACCTCCGCGAGCCAGCGCGGGGCGTACTCGGCGACGGCGATCGCCGAGGCCAGCGCCGGCAGGAAGGCCAGCGTCAGGGCGGCGGCGCTGGTGATCACGGTACCGAGCAGGAAGGGCCAGGCCCCGAACTGCCCCGCCACCGCGTTCCAGGCGCTGCCGGCCGCGAACCCCCAGAAGCCGAAGGTGCGGAAGGCCTCCGCACCGCCCGAGGCCAGCTCCCAGGCCAGCAGGACGGCGACGAGTATCACCGCGAGGCCCAGCACCACGAGCAGGGCGGTGAAGGCCCGGTCGCCCAGTTTTCCGTACAGCCGGCTTCGCACGCGTTCCTCCCCGGTAGCCCCGCTGCGGCGACCGCAGCGGGGCGCGGTCGGCTACGATTCTACTTCGCCGCCACCGGCTCGCCGCGGTAGCGCAGTCGCTTCAGGTTGGCCTCGGTTGCGCGCACGGCCACCTCGGGCAGCGCCGCGTAGTGCAGCGCCTCGTTGTAGCGCTGGCCGTCGTGAACGATCCAGTCGAGCAGGGCCGCGAGCGCCTTCGCCTCGGCGGCGGACTTGACCGCGCGGTCCTTGTCGAGGTCGCGGTAGACCAGGATCCAGGTGAAGCTGGCGATGGGGTAGCCCTCGGGGGCTGGGGTGTCGGTGATCGAGACGCGGGTGTCGGCCGGGAAGTCCTCGAGCTCGGCGGCGGCCCGGACCGAGGCCAGGTCGGCGAGCACGAACTTACCGGCGCGGTTCTGCACCGCACCGTAGGCGATCTTGTTCTGCACCGCGTAGATCAGCTCGTTGTAGCCGATCGCCCCCGGGGTCTGGCGCACCAGGCCGGCCACGCCCTCGTTGCCCTTGCCCCCGAGGCCGGTGGGCCAGGCGACGCTCTTGCCCACGCCCACCTTGGCCTTCCACTCGGGCGAGACCTTGGCCAGGTACTCGGTCCAGATGTAGGTGGTGCCGGAACCGTCGGAACGGCGCACCACGGTGATGGGCAGCGGCGGCAGCTTGACGCCGGGGTTCAGCGCGGCGAGGGCGGGGTCGTTCCACTTGCGGATCTTGCCGAGGAAGATGTCGGCCAGCACGGGACCGGAGAAGTTGAGGGGCCGGGTCACGCCCGGAAGGTAGTAGGTGGGCACCACGGCGCCGAGCGCGGTGGGCACGTGGATCACCTGGGTGCCGAACTTCTGCTCGAACTCGGCCAGTTTGGCGTCCGAGAGGGGGGCGTCGCTGGCCCCGAAGTGCACCGTCCCCGAGAAGAGCTGGCGGATGCCGCCACCGGAGCCGATGGACTGGTAGTTGACGCGTACGCCGGTGAGCTTGTGGTAGACGCTGAAGTATTTGGCGTAGAGCGGAAAGGGAAAGGTGGCGCCGGCGCCGTTGAGGGTCACGCCCTGGGCCAGGGCCAGGCCGAGGGTGAGCGCGAGAACCGTCAGAGCGAGCTTCTTCATGGGCATCGTCCTCCGCGTCCAGGATGCCGCGGCCGTGTCAGGAAAAGGTCAGGACCCCCCGTCCGCGCCCTCGAGCTTGCCGGTGAGCCAGAAGAAGACGCGCTCGGCGATGTTCTCCAGGTGGTCGCCGAGGCGCTCGTAGCTGCGGGCCACGCGCATCAGGGTGAGCGCCTTGGAGAGCGTGCGCGGGTCCTCCATCATGTAGGTAAGCAGCTCGCGCACGATCTGCTCGTAGAGGTCGTCCACGTCGTCGTCGATCTTGAGCACCCGTTGCGCGGCGTGCAGGTCGCGTTCGGCGATCGCCTTGGCGATCAGGTCGAGCATCGTCTCGATGCGCTCGGCCATCTCGCCGAGGACGATGTACTTCTTCAGCGGCGGTTCGCCCGCGAGCGCCAGGGCGTCCTCGGCCACGTGGGCCGCGTAGTCGCCGGCGCGCTCCAGGTCGGTCAGCGCCTTGAGCACCGTCGCCAGGAAGCGCAGGTCGCGGGCGACCGGCTGGTGGCGGGCGATCGCCGCCAGCACCTCGTTCTCGATCTCGAGCTCGAGCGCGTCCACCTCGCGATCGAGCCGCACGGCCGCCTTGGCGCGCTCCACGTCCTGCTCCACCAGGCCGGCGGTCGCCAGCTGCAGCTGCTCGCGCACCAGGCTGACCATGCGCAGGAAGTGCTCGGTAATCCGGTTCAGGTCACGGTCCAACGCTTCACGCATCCTCCACCCCTTCCCCTTCGGGCACGGTCACCCCGAAGGCGTTGCCCTCCTCCAGCCTACGGCCGTAGGCCTCGCCGCCCCAGCCGCGCGCGATGCGGCGCACCAGGGCCAGGCCCAGGCCGCTGCCGCGCACGCCGGCGGCGTGCATGCCCCGCCCGCCGGGTACGAAGAGCCGTTCGTAGTCGGCGAGCGGTTCCCCGGCGTCCACCACCTCGACGGCCACCACCCCCGGGGCGTGGACCCGGGTGCGCACCTCGACGGGCGGCTTTCCGTAACGGAGCGCGTTCTCGACGAGGTTGAGCAGCACCTGGAAGATCGGGTCGCGGCCCGCGGTGACCGGGTGGGGCGTGGACCAGCGCAGGGCGCGCGCCCCGGGCAGCAGGCGCTCGAGCCGCGGCCGCAGCTCGTCGAGGCGCCACGGAGGCGTGCGCGCCTGGCCCTGCCCCTGGACGAGGCGCAGCAGACGGGCCGCCTCCTCGCGCATCAGCGCCAGCGCCTGCTCGCGATCGCCGGGTTCGGGCCCGGACTCCAGCACCTCCAAGAGCGCCAGCAGCCCCGCCACCGGGGTGCGGAACTCGTGGGCGAGGAGCCGCCGCTCCTGCTCCAGGACCTCGCGCGCCCGCACCGTCTCGGTTTCGTCGCGCAGGAAGAGCGCCTCCCCCCGGGCACGCGCCGCCACCCGGCGGCCGTGCAGGGTCAGGGAGGTCGCCCCGCCGCAGCGCACCAGCTCGAGCAGCCGGTGGTGCCGCAGCACGAAGGCGGCGGGGCGGCCGACGGCGCGCCCGGCGTCGGTGTCAAGCAGCCGCGCCGCCGCGGGGTTCAGGTAACGCACCCGCTCCCCCTCGAAGAGGACCACCCCCTCCTCGCTCGCCTCCCAGGCCGCCCGCCAGGGGTTCATGGGGCCTCCGTGAAGCGGTAGCCCTTGCCGCGCACTGTCTCGATCCAACGCCCCCCCAGTTTCTCCCGCAGCTGGGCCACGTGCTGGTCCACCGTGCGCAGGGTGCCCAGGAAGTCGGGACCCCAGACCCGCTCGAGCAGCGTCTCCCGGTCGTAAACCCGGCCCGGATCCCGCGCCAGGAAAGCGAGCAGATCGAACTCGCGCCGCGTCAGGCCCACCTCGCGCCCCCCAAGCGTCACCCGGCCGCGCTCCGTGTCCACGACCAGTTCCCCGCGCCGCAGGACCTCCGCGCCGCGGCTGCGGCGCAGCAGCGCCACCAACCGGGCCGCCAGCTCGGCGGTGGAGAAGGGTTTGGTCAGGTAGTCGTCGGCGCCTCCCAGCAGCCCCTCCACGCGGTCGCGTTCGCTGGCGCGCGCCGTCAACATCAACACCGGCATCCGCTCGTATCGGGGCGTGCGGCGGAGGCGCGCCAGGAAGTTCAGGCCATCCTCGTCGGGCAGCATCCGGTCGAGGACGACCACCTCGGCCTCGTCGAGCCGCGCCCAGCCCTCGCGGGCGTCGGCGGCGTCGAGGACGCTGAACCCCGCCTGGCGGAGCCCGTGCGCCAGGGCAAAGCGCAGGCTGGGCTCGTCTTCGACCAGCAACACCCGGGCCATGGCCTCAGTTTACGGGCGGGCGTCAGCGCAAGGTCAGCCCGGCTGCAGGGCGCGGATGGGGGCGGTGGTGTCGAGGGGCCGGAAGCTTCCGATGCGCAGGTCGTCGAGGATCAAGCGCCCCAGGGGGTGCCGGGCCATGGCCTCGAGCCCCTCGCGCAGGCGCGGAAGCAGCGCCGCCCGCTCGGGCGCCAGCATCACCAGGTGCGCGAACCGGCGGGCGTCGGAGACGCGCAGGGTGCAGACGCCCTCGAGGGAGAGCTCCTCAAGCTGGGCGTAGAAGTCCTTGTAGAGCACCGCGTGGCGGACCTCGCCGCGCCGCAGCGCCGCCAGCACCTCGCCCCAGGAAGGGTAGTAGCGCGCGGTGGCGGACACCCCCTCCTCGTGGAGCAGGGTCTGCGCGAGCAGGGTGGCGAACTGCCCCTCCACCGCCCCGAACGTCTGCCCCGCGAACGCGGCGATGCCGCCCCCGGTGTCCTCGGCGGCGACGAAGACGACCTCGTCGTAGTTGTCGGACATGGCCACGGGCAGAAAACCCCGCGCGCGCTCGATGCGCACCGCGTCGAGGGGGTTGGCGTAGACGAGGTCGACCTCGTCGAAACGGGCGTAGAACTCGGGGAAGTCCGCCGCGTGCGCGTAGCCGATCTCGAGGCCGCTGAGCTGCCCCAGCACCAGGAAGAACTCGATCCAGGTGGGCAGGTTCTTGGCGGTGTCGTGGGGGCAGGCGCTGGCGGTGAGCGTTGGGGTCTCCATTGCTACAAGTATATGCCGGGACTTTTGCCTTGAACCGCCCTTGGGGCACGCGGACGTAGAATGAGAGCATGCAACTGACCACCTGGGGCGCCTGCGGTACGGTCACCGGAAGCTGCCACCTGCTCGAACACCAGGGGTTCAAGCTGTTGCTCGACTGCGGCATGTACCAGGGGGAGCCCAGAAGCGACAACTACGATCCCTTCGGCTTCGACCCCCGCGCGGTCGACGCCGTGGTGCTGAGCCACGCCCACCTCGATCACGTGGGGCGGATCCCGCGGCTCTACCGCCTGGGTTTCGAGGGCCGGGTCTACGCCACCGCGCCCACGCTGAAGCTGATCCGGCCGATCCTCGAAGACGCGCTGAAGCTCATGAAGGAGGACATCAAGCGCGCGCGGCGCAAGGGGCTTCCCGTTCCCGAGCTGCTCTGGGACGAGGCCGACGTGCACGCGCTGCTGGGGCGGAGCAAACCCGTGCCCTACTACAGCCCGCGCAAGGTCGGGCCCTTCCGGATCACCCTCAGGAACGCCGGCCACCTGCCCGGAAGCGCCTTCGTGGAGGTGCAGGCGGGCGGCCGCACCCTCGTCTTCTCGGGCGACCTCGGCAACCGCCGTAAGGAGACCCTGCCCGATCCCGACTACCCGCGGGTGGCCGACCTGGTCCTCAGCGAGTCCACCTACGGCGACCGCCCCCACCGCCCCTTCCAGGCCACGCTGGTCGAGTTCGCCGAGGTGCTGGCCCAGACCCTCGACGGCGGCGGGAAGGTGATCGTCCCTTCCTTCGCGCTCGAGCGCGCCCAGGAGATCCTCTTCTACATCCGCCGCTTCGAGGCCGAGGGCGCCATCCCCAGCGTGCCGGTCTACGTCGACAGCCCCCTGACCACCCGCATCAGCGAGATCTACGGCCAGATCCAGGAGGCCTTCAGCCCCCTGGTGCAGTCGTTCTACCGCCGCGGCCTCGACCCCTTCGCGCCGCAGAAGCTGCGCTACACCCAGAGCGTGGACGAGTCGAAGCGGCTGAACTTCCTGGAAGGGCCCGCGATCATCATCGCCGGCAGCGGCATGCTCTCGGGCGGGCGCATCCTGCACCACCTGCGCCACCAGCTGCCCGACGCCCGCAACGCCCTCGTCTTCGTCGGATACCAGCCGCGCGGCGGTCTGGGGCACCGCATCATCGAGGGCGCGGACGAGGTGCGGATCCACGGCCACGACGTGCGGGTGCGGGCCAAGGTCTACTCCTTGGGCGGCTTCTCCGGGCACGCCGGCCGCGACGAGCTTCTCGACTGGCTCGCCGCCGAGCGGCGCATCGTCCTGGTGCACGGCGAGGATCCGGCGCGCGTCCGCCTGGCGCGCGCCTTGCGCGCCCGCGGCGCCAAGGTGACCCGCGCCCGCCTGGGGCAGCGGTTCGAAGTCTGAACGGCGCGATCTTCAGTAAGGAAGCTCGGCGTCGACGCAGGTGCCCTCGCCGGGGGTGCTCCGCACCTCGAAGCGCCCGCCGCGGGCCTCGACGCGCTCGCGCATCTGCGCCATGCCGAAGCCGCCCAGCCCCGCGCTCAGCGGCTGGTCGGGGTCGAAGCCGACGCCGTCGTCGCAGATCTCCAGCCGCGCGCCCTTCTCGCCCAGGGCCTTCAGGCGCACGCGCACGCCGCCGGCGCGGGCGTGCTTGGCCACGTTGTTGAGGGCTTCCTGCAACACCCGGAAGAGGACGACCTCGGAGGCGGGCGTGAGCTTGACGTCGTCGGCGAGCTCGAGCCCGATCCCCAACCCCACCTGCTCGGCGAAGGCGCGGGCGTAGCGCTCGATCGACTGCACCAGCCCGTAGCGCTCCAGGTCGATGGGGCGCAGGGCGAAGATGCTGCGCCGCACCTCGCGGATCTGCCCGCGCAGGGTCTCCTTGACCTGGCCGATCTCCTGCTTGGCGCGCCCCGGGTCGCGGTCGAGCAGGCGGGTGGCCAGGTCCAGCTTGAGGGCCATGAAGGCCAGCGCCTGGGCAATGCCGTCGTGGATCTCGCGGGCGATGCGGTTGCGCTCCTCGTTGATGGCCAGCTCCTCGGCGCGCAGGTAGGCCTGGGCGTTGCGCACCGCCAGGGCCACCTGGCGGGCGAGCAGCCGCAGGAAGGGCATCTCCTCCTTGAGGTGGCGGGCGTTGCCGCGCAGCACCAGCACCCCCACCGGGTCCTTGTCGTAGAGCGGGATGGCGAGCAGGTTGGGCTCGACGAAGGTGGGGGCGCGCTTGGCCTCCTCCCAGCGGCCGCTGGGGGCGAAGGAGTGGCGCGCTTCGGGAAGGTGCACCTCGGCCCAGGGGTGGAGGATGCCGTCGGCGTCGAGCAGGTAGACGACGCCCCCCTTGGCCCCGGCCCAGTCGATGATCTTGGAGAGCAGGCCGGCGAGCAGCTTCTCCAGGTTGGCCTCGGCCCCCATGGCCTCGTCCACCTCGAAGAGGGTGAGGAAGTCGCGGGTGCGCGCCTTGGCGGCCTCGAGCAGGCTGTCCACCTCGGCGGCGAGCAGGTCGAGGAACTCGGCGTCGCTCTCGCCGTCGGGCAGGATCAGCTCGAGCCGCCCGCCGCTGCGCACCAGCTCGAGGCGCTGCACCGGCAGGCCGCGGCGGGTGTAGAACGAGGGGGTCGACCAGTGGTAGCCCTCGAGTTCGAGCGAGGCGTCGGCCTCGAGCACGTCGGCGAGGGCGTTGACGACCCCGCGGATCACCTCTTCCAGGTTCTCGGTCGCCAGCGAACGGCTGAGCACCTCGCGCAGCGCCCGCAGGCGCTGGTTGGCCTCGAGCAGCTTGGCCTCGGCCTCGGCGCGCTCGCGCACCTCCTCGGAAACCCAGTCGAGGGTGAGCCAGATCACCAGCGGCCCCACGACGCCGTAGAAGACGATCTGCAGGTAGAAGAGCCAGGGGTCGGGCGGCAGCAGGTGCAGCCACCACTCGAGCGCAACCACGATGCCGCCCACCAGCGGCGGCAGCACCTTGCGCGCCCAGCGGATGCGGGCGTAGAGCTCGCCGTAGGCGCCGGGGCGGGTCCGCGACCTAGTCAACCCGCTCCCCTCCATGGGCGATCGCCCAGCGGCTCTGGCGCAAGAGGCCGCGCAGCCGCTGCACCTCGTTGGAGCTGAGCAGCGCCCGGTGGGCCATGCGCCGGAAGGCGCGCATCGCCCCTTCCAGGCGGTGCTCGTCGGTGTAGCGGATCTCGATCAGGTAGGCCTCCAGGTCGGCGAAGAAGCGCTCGAGCTCCTCGGCGGCGGCGGGCCGGGGGCGGGCCGTTTCCGTCAGCTCCGCCCGCGCCAGGAAGACCTCGTAGGCCACGAGCAGCACCGCCTGGGCCAGGTTGAGGCTGGCGTAGCCCCCGGTGGGAATGCGCCAGACCGCGTGCGCCCGGTCCATTTCCTCGTTGGAAAGCCCGAAGTTCTCGCGGCCGAAGAGCAGGGCGACCGGCCCCTCGGCGGTCATCGCGCGCACCCGGGGCGCCCCCTCGCGGGGGGTGCAGACCTCGCCGGCGTAGCCCTCGCGGGCGCGGGCGCTGGTGGCCACCACGTAGACCGCGCCCGCGAGGGCCTCGTCCAGGGTGGCCACGGTGCGCGCCTGCTCCAGCACGTCGGCCGCGCCGCGGGTGGCCAGCCGGTAGGCCGCTTCGTCGAGCGGCCGCTCCGGATTCACGAGCACCAGCTCCTCGAGCCCGAAGTTCTTCATCGCCCGCGCCGCCGCCCCGACGTTGCGGGGCTCGCGCGGCTCCACCAGCACGACGCGGATCATTGCTCCGATCCTACCGCGGGCGGGGCGGTTCGACCTAGCCCTGCCGCCGGGCCCACTCGACCAGGGTCCGCACCCCGAAACCGGTGCCCCCGGCGGGGCCGAAGGCGTGGTCCTCGGCCGCGGGCGCGAAGCCGGGGCCGGCGATGTCGAGGTGCACGAAGGGCGCGTCCGCGAACTCGGCCAGGAAGAGGGCCGCCTGGATCGCGCCGCCGGCGCGGTCGCCCACGTTGGCCAGGTCGGCGACCTTGCTCTTCAGCTTGCGCTTGTAGGCCTCCTCCATCGGCATCGGCCAGACCTTCTCTCCGGCCGCTTCGGCGGCCCGCTGCACCTCGCGGCCCAGCGCCTCGTCGGCGGCGAAGAGGCCGGCGACCTCGCGGCCCAGCGCCACCACGCACGACCCCGTGAGGGTGGAGAGCTCGACGATCGCGTCGGGCTCGGCGCGCGAGGCGTAGGCCAGGGCGTCGGCCAGGGTGAGCCGGCCCTCGGCGTCGGTGTTGAGCACCTCGATCGTCTTGCCGTTCATCGCCCGGATCACGTCGTCCACGCGGTAGGCGTGCCCGCTGATCATGTTCTCGGCGGCGGCCACGTAGGCGCGCACCTCGACGGGCGGCTTCAGGGCGGCGATGGCCTTCATGGCGCCGATCACCGCGGCCGCGCCGGCCATGTCGCCCTTCATCGTCTTCATCGACTCGGGCGGCTTGAGCGAATACCCCCCGGTGTCGAAGGTCAGCCCCTTGCCCACCAGGGCCAGCTTGCGCACCGGCTCGCCCTCGGGCCGGTAGACGAGCTCGATGAAGCGCGGCTCGTTGGCCGAGCCCTTGGCCACCGCCCAGTAGGCGCCCATGCCCAGCTCCTGGATCTCCTCGGGGCCGAGCACGCGCACCTCGAGGCCCGCCTCGGCGGCCATCTTCTCGGCGCGCCGCGCCAGCTCCGCCGGGTTCAGCACGTTGGGCGGCTCGTTGACCAGGTCGCGGGCGAGCCAGACCCCTTCGGCGACGGCCGCCGCCTCCTCCACGACGGGGCCGTAACCCTGGGCGATCACGAAACGCACCCGGGGCGGCTTGGCCTCGCTTTGGTACTTGGTGAAGCGGTAACCGCCAAGGAGGAGGCCCTCGGCGAGGACCCGGCTGGTCTCGCGCTTGCCGAAGCGCTCGGCGAGGAAGTTCTCGACCGCGACCTCGCGCACGCCGCGCTCGACCGCGACCTCGGCCACCTTGACGCCGACGCGCCGCACGTCGCCCAGGCGGTGGCCCCGACGCTTCCCCAGGCCGGCGAGCAGGACCTGAACCCCTGCCAGCGGTACGTACAGGGTGGTTCCAAAATCGCCCTTGAACCGCGTTTCCTTGAGAATGCGCGTGAGCGCGCCGCCCAGCTCGGAATCCAGCCAGCGCCCCTCTTCGGTGAGTTCGCCGCCCAGCACGGCCACGACGCGCATGGGGGCCTCGTGTTCGAATACTTTCCTACGGGTGGTTTTGACACGAATCGCCATAACATCCAGAGCTTACCACGCGCCCTTCCACCAAACCCTCACCCGTCTGTGGCAGAATACAGCCCATGAAGCAGATCGGCGGCTCGGCCGCAATGGAAGGCGTGATGATGAAGGCGCCCGACGCCTGGGCGCTGGCCGTGCGGCTCCCCAGCGGCGAGATCCACGTGGAGCGCCACGAGGAACCTTCCCTCTATCGCAAGTACCCCTGGACCAAGCTGCCGCTCATCCGCGGCGTGGTGGCCCTCATCGACGCCCTCTCGGTCTCCTACCGGGCGCTCTCGCGCAGCGCCCAGCTGGCGGGCGAGGAGGACGAAGAAGAGCTCGCGGGCTGGGCCCTCTACGGCACGATCGCCCTCAGCACCCTGATCGGGATCGGGCTGTTCATCGTGCTTCCAGCCGCGATCTCGCGCCTCTTCATCGACGCCGCCGCCAGCCCGGTGCTCTACAACGCGCTGGCCGGCCTCTTCAAGGCGGGGCTGCTGGTGGGTTACCTGGCCTTCATCGGCCGCTTCCCCGACATCCAGCGCTACTTCATGTACCACGGGGCCGAGCACAAGGCGATCGCCGCCTACGAAAAGGGGCTCGAGCTCACCGTCGAGAACGTGCGCGCCCAGCCCAAGTTCCACCCCCGCTGCGGCACCACCTTCATCGCCTTCGTGATCGTGACGAGCATCGTCGTCTACAGCTTCCTGCCCTGGCCCGACGTGATCTGGTGGCTGCTCCTCGGCCGGGTGGCGCTGCTGCCGCTGGTCGCGGCGCTGGCCTTCGAGCTGCTGCGCTTTTCCTCGAGCCACGACGACCCCGTCTCGCGCCTCTTGCGCTGGCTCGGCTTCCGCTTCCAGATGCTCACCGTGCGCGAGCCGGACGACGCCATGATCGAGGTGGCCATCGCCTCCACCCGGGCCGCGGCGGGCGCCGGCGAGCCGCGCGAAAGCGAGATGGTGGCCTGAGCCCGGCGCTGGCCCAAACCCGAGCGAACCGGTAGAATAGAGCTTCGTGAAGAAGCCGCGCGTCCTCGTCGCCATGAGCGGAGGGGTGGACTCCTCCGTCGCCGCCGCCCTGCTGGTAGAGCAGGGCTACGACGTCGTGGGCGCGATGATGAAGTTCTGGTCCGACGAGGAGCTGGCCGAAAGCTGCAACAGCGAGTCGAGCTGCTGCACCCCCACCGCCGCGCTCGAGGCCGGCTGGGTGGCGCGCCAGCTGGGCATCCCCTTCGAGCTCCTCGACTACCGCGAGACCTTCGACGAGCGCATCGTCACCCCCTTCCTCGAGGGCTACGCCGCCGGCCGCACCCCCAACCCCTGCGTCTGGTGCAACACCGACGTCAAGTTCGACGCCCTGCTCGAGCACGCCCGCGCCATCGGCGCCGAGTACGTGGCCACCGGCCACTACGTGCGCCGGGTGGAAGGGCCCGCCGGCGTCGAGCTGTGGCGCGGCGGCGACGCGGCCAAGGACCAGACCTACTTCCTCTGGGGCACGCCCCGCGCCGCCCTGCCCCACCTGCTCTTCCCGGTGGGCCACCTCGAAAAGCCCGCGGTGCGCCGCCTGGCCGAAGCGCGCGGCCTGATCACCGCCCGGAAGCCCGAGTCGCAGAACATCTGCTTCGTGCGCGGCTCGCTGCGCGACTTCTTGGCCAAACACATTCCCAGCGAGCCGGGCCCGCTGGTGGACCTGGAGAGTGGCGAGGTCATCGGCGAACACGCCGGGGCCCGCTTCTACACCGTGGGCCAGCGCAAGGGCCTGGGGCTGTGGAAGAGCCACCTGGAACGCTACGTCGTCGAGGTGCGCCCCGAGACCAACGAGGTGGTCGTGGGTCCGCGGGCCGCGGTGGAGTGGTGGGGGCTCGAGGCCTCCGGCCTCAACCTGCTCCTCGACCCCGCCGGCCTGCCCGACCGGATCGAGGCGATGGTGCGCTACCGCACCCGGCCGGTGGGGGCGCGCGTCCTGGAGCTGGACCCCACAGCGGGCCGCTTCCGGCTGCGCTTCGAGCGGCCCCAGTTCGCCGTCGCCCCGGGCCAGTCGGTGGTGCTCTACGCCGGAGACCGGTTGCTCGGGGGCGGCTTCATCGAACGCGCCCGCGAGAACGCCCTGGCGCGCGCCGGCTAGGGCGCGGCGCGGTAGAGCGCCTTGTACGCCTGGTAGGCCCAGAGCACCCGCTCGACGTACTCGCGCGGCTCGTCGCGCGGCTGGAAGCGCAGAAAGTCCCACACGTCGCCGTCTTCGGCCGCGAGCGCCCGCCGGGTGTAGCCGGGGCCGCCGTTGTAGCCGGCGAGGGCGCAGACGAGCTCGCGGTCGCAAACGTCGAGCAGGTGGCGCAGGTAGTACGCGCCGAAGCGCACCGCCGCCTCGGGGTCGAAGGGGTCGGCCCCCTCCTCGCCCAGCCGCCGGGCGACGTCGCTCCAGGTGGCCGCGACGAACTGCATCAACCCCTTGGCGCCGGTGGGGCTCACCGCCTCCGGGTCGAAGCGCGACTCCACCCGCATCACCGCCCACAGCAGTTCGGGCTCGAGCCCGAAGGCCCGGGCCTCCGCCTCCACGATCCCGGGGTAGGCGCGCGGGTAGGCCAGGCGCAGCAGGTCCCCGCCCCCATCCCGAAGCGGGAGCCCGTGGAGCAGCCGCAGCGCCCGGCCCCACCAGCCCCAACGCTCGAGCTCGGCCACGACGGCGGCGAGCTGCTCGCTGCGGCCCTCCTGGCGGTAGCGGCGCGCCCACCAGCGCGCCTCGCCCCAGGCCCAGGCCTCGCGCCCGGCGGCAAAGAGCGCCTCGGCGCGCTCCGCACCGGCCGCGGCGACCGGCGGCGCCCCGCCGGACGGCGGGCGCGGGTAAGGCCGCCCCGCGAGCAGCCCCAGCCCCCCGTCCAAACGGGCGTAGGCCCAGGCCTCGAGCGCCGCGTCGCCGCGCCGGCGCGCCAGCACCCACAGCCGCAGCGTCGCGTCGTCGGCGTACTGCGAATCGCCCGTGGCGAGCTCGCGGTAGAGCGGCAGGGCCTCGGCCGCCCGCCCGGCGCGCTCCAATAGCGCCGTCGCCCGCCACAGCGCCTCGGGGGTGCGGGCCTCGAGGTAGGCGCGCACGGCCGCCTCGGACCGGCCCAGCGCCTCGAGCGCCCGCCCCCGCCCGAAGGCGCCCGCGGCCCCGCCCGCATCGCGGAAGGCCGCCTCCGCCTCGGCGTAGCGTTTTAACTCGAGCAGCAAGCGCCCCAGCGCCAGCCGCCCCTCGCGGCTGTCCCGGGCCCAGGCGCGGAAGTGGGGCAGGGCCTCGGCGTAGCGGTGCAACCCCGCCAGCGCGCGGGCGCGCCAGGCGGCCTCGCCCTCGGCCGGCAGCGCATCGAGCAGCGCCTCGTAGGCGCGGCCTGCATAGAGCGCGGCGTAGGCGCGCCGCACCCCTGCGCGCGCCAGCCGCACGAGCGCGGCCTCGGCCTCGGGTTCCGGCAGCGCCTTGCCGTAGGCCTCCGCCGCCCCGGGCGCGTCGCCCAGCACCTCGCGCAGCCGCCCCACCCAGAGCCAGTCGCCCGCAGCGTTCTCGAAGCGCGCGGCGCGTTCGGCCAGCTCGAGCCGCCGGCTGGGGGAAAGCGCGGCCATGCGCGAGAGCGCCCGCGCCGCCAGGACCTGCACGTAGCCGGGCTCCGCGAGCAAGCGCTCGAGCCCGCCCGCGTCCTCGGCCTGGCGCGCCTGCTCGTAGGCGCGGTAGGGCGCGGGCAGCTGCGCCCAGACCGGCGCCAGGAACAGCAACCCCAACGTCGCAAGCCTGCGGAACATGGGCCCACTATAGGGCGGACCGGGATGAAAAACGCAGGGCGTTGACGCCCGCGCGCGGCGTTGCCTATGATGGGCCTTGGCTTTGGGGCGTCGTCTAAGGGTAGGACAGCGGTCTTTGGAACCGCCGGTCGTGGTTCGAATCCACGCGCCCCAGCCATTCTTACGTTTGGCCGTATATTGTTTCATAAGGTGACGCGGTTCAGCATTGGACGGTCGGTATGGCGGACGATGAAAAACGCGGTTTGATCGTAACTTCCCACAGCGCACTCAAGGCCTACCTCGAGCTGGCCCTGGAAGACGCCGGCCTGAGACCGGACACCGTCGAAACTCTGCACGACGGCCTCGCCTACCTCAAGGAACACACCCCGCGGCTGATCGTCCTCGACGAACTCTCCGAAGACGGCCTCGACGCCGCCGGCTTCGTCTGGCGGATCAAGCGCGTCAAGCGCCTGAAAAACGTGCCCACGATCCAGATCGTGCACCAGGCGAGCGAACGCGAGCGCATGACGATGGAGATCTCCGGGGCCGACCACATCGTCGAGCTGCCCATCAAGAACAGCCGTTTCCGCAAGCTGCTTGAAAACCTTCTCAGCATCAGCCGGTAGACTGGGCAACGTGAAGCTGCGCCGCTACCTCCTGCTCGCGTTCCTGGCCGTCTTCCTGGGCACGGCCGTAGCGGCGGCGATCGTCGTGCGCGGCTGGACGCGCGACCTCCCCAGCCTGGACGCGCTGGAAAACCTGCGCCTGACCTCGACGACCACCGTCTTCGCCCGCGACGGCACCCCCATCGCCCAGCTGGCCAGCGAGGAGGGCGGGATCACCATCACCCGCATGCTGGTCAAGCTCGAGGACGTCTCCCCCGCCGCCGTGGCCGCGATCGTGGCCTCGGAGGACCAGCGCTTCTTCCGCCACTACGGCATCGACTGGATCCGCATCGCGGGCGCCTTCTGGCAGACGCTCCGGGGCAACCTCCAGGGGGGGTCCTCGATCAGCGTGCAGGTGATCAAGAACACCCTGCTGCGCAACCTCTCGGGCGTGCGCACCCTCGAGCGCAAGTTCAAGGAGCTGCCGCTGGCGATCCAGCTGGAGCGCCTCTACTCCAAGGAAGAGATCCTGGAGATGTACCTCAACGTCTCCTTCTGGGGCGGCAACCTCTGGGGCATCCGCGCCGCCAGCGAGGCCTACTTCGGCAAGGATCCGGCGGAGCTGACGCTGGCCGAGGGCGCCTACCTCGCGGCCCTCATCCCCGGCCCCAACGCGCGTTTCCGCGACCTGCCGCGGGTGCGCCGGCGCATGAAGACGTTGCTCGAGCAGATGGTGCGGGAAGGCTGGATCACCCAGGCCATGGCCGACGCCGCCTGGCGCGAGCCCGTGGTGCCCAACGGCTGGAAGGCCGAGTACGACGCGGAAGGGAACCTGGTCTCCGCCGAGTTGCTCGACCCCGGCGCCAACTCGCTGCCCGACCTCGAGGTGGAGGTGGCCCCCCACTTCGTCTACGAGATTCGCAAGGAGCTGATCCGCCGCTTCGGCCGCGCCAAGGTCTTCGGCCAGGGCGGTTTGCGCGTCTACACCACGCTCGACGTGGAGATGCAGCGCGCCGCCGAGGAGGCCGCCCAGGCCGCGGTGAAGCGCGGCCTTCCCGAGGGCGCCCAGCTGGCGCTGGTGGGCCTCGACCCCGAGACCGGCGAGGTCTACGCGTTGCTTGGGGCGCTGCCGGGCACCGAAGGCGAGTTCAACCGCGCCACCCAGCTGGGCGACGGCAAGGGACGCAGCCCCGGCTCGGCGATCAAGCCTTTCGTCTACACCGCCGCGCTGGGCGCGGGCTGGAGCCAGGCCAGCATGGTGGAGGACAAGGAGGTCAGCTTCCCCGACCCCACCCAGCCCGACGGCGTCTGGAAACCCAAGAACTACGACGGCACCTACCTGGACCGGGCGGTCACGATCCGCTACGCCATGGACCGTTCGCTCAACGTGCCCGCCATCCTCACCGCCGACGCCCTGGGGGTGCGCCGCCTCGCGGGCGAGCTGCAGGCCGCCGGTTTCCAGGTGCCCAAGAACCCGGGCCTCTCCATCGCCATCGGCGGCGGCATCGGCGCCACGCCGCTGCAGATGGCCGCCGCCTACGCCGCCTTCGTCAACGGCGGCTGGCGCGTGGAGCCGCAGCTGATCCTGCGGGTGGAGGATCAGCAGGGGCACGTGCTCTACGAGGCGCGACCGTTGCGGCAGCGGCTCTGGAACCCCGACGTCGCCTACCTCGGTTGGGACATGCTCAAGGGCTACGTCTACGACGAGGACCCCCTGGGGCGGGGCAACCTGGCCTGGCGGGCGCGCATTCCCGGCAGGGTGGTGGGCGGCAAGACGGGCACCTCGAACAACGCCCGCGACCTCTGGTTCGCCGGGGCCACCCGCGGCATGAGCGCGGTGGTGTGGATCGGCCGCGACGACAACCAGCCCATGCAGATGAACGGGCGCGAGCCGTCGTCTTCGGTCGTCAACCCGCCCATCTGGCGGCAGTTCGTCGAGAACGCCCTGCGGGGCCGCCCCGCGGGGGAACCCGCGGCGCCCGAGGGCCTGGTTCAGGTGCGCATGGACCTGCTCAACGGCGAGGCGAACGCCATCGGCACCCCCGCCTACTTCCGCATCGGGCACACCCCGATGCCCAGCACCCTCCCGGTCGGGGCCTCGATCCTGATCGGGCTCGAGCCCGGGCGCGACTGCCTCGCTGGCCCCGAGTGGCCCCCCGAGCAGCTGCGCTGGAAAGCCGTGCCCCCGGGCGAGGTGGCCCGCTACCGCTGCGACTGATCCCCGGCTCCGCCAAAGCAACGGCCGGCCCTCGGGCCGGCCGCTCCATGACGCGTCGGGTTTACTGGCAGTCGGGGCAGAGCCCGCGCAGCTCGACCCGGGGGTCGCCCACGAACCAGCCGGTGCGCGACTCGACGGCGCGCGCCACCTTTTCGGCGTCGAATTCGGGAAGCTCGTCCTCCATCACGTCTTCGATGCGGCCGCAGCTGGTGCAGAAGAGGTGATGGTGCTTCTTGGTGAAGCCGTCGTAGCGGGTGTGCCCCTGCTGGTCCTTGAACTCCCAGAGCAGACCGGCGTCGCGCAGCACCTGCAGGTTGAGGTAGACGGTCGAGAGGCCGATCGAGTACCCCTTCTTCTTGAGGCCCTGGTAGAGCTCCTCGGGGGTCGGGTGCACGTTCTTGCGGTCCAGGTAGGCGAGAATGCGCTCGCGGGGCAGGGTGTGGCGCAATCCAACGGCCTTTAATCGAGAGCGGTAGACTTCTTTTTCTTTTGTTTTAGCCATGCTTCGTGCCTCCAATCTCGTCAATTGTAAGTATACCTTACACTGGTTCCACCTGCCAGTGTCAAGGGTGGGGGCTTTCTTAATGAATGAAGATGCAATCCCCTGCATGCCTGCGGTTCCTTATAATGAACGACGATGAAGCAAGGCATCGTCGGCCGCGTCCTCTACGTTCTCTTCGCCCTGGGAACGGCCCACCTGCTCCTGCTGGTGGGCGTGGAGGCCCAGCGCGGCTGGGCGTTGCGGCAGGAGGTCCGCATCGTCGACGGCCAGCTAGAGGCGCTCGCCGCCGAGGTGGCGGCGCTGAAGAGCGAGCTCGCCCACGCCGACGACCCCGCCTACCTGGAGGCCAAGGCGCGCGCACTTGGCTACGTCTACCCGGAAGAGGTGCTGCGTGCCCCATCCCGCTGAGGTCTTCTTCGAAGACGAAACCCTGACCGAGGGCCTCACCGACGACGAGGCCCGCGACCTTCTGGCCTGGCTGGTGGGACTGGCCGACGAGATGGAGGGCGAGGACCCGGCCTATATCGAACAGCTCAAGCGCCTGGGCCGGCACCTGGCGCGCCTGAGCGCCCGCTGGGGGGTGCCCGTGGGCGACCTGATCGACCTGGTGGAGATCGCCTGGGAGGACCCCGACCAGCCGCAGGGCCGCCCGCCGCGGCCCATGCGGGCGTAACGGCGGTGCGCGGCGCGCAGCACGTGGTCGGTAGTGGGTGAACCGATCGGGACCGGAGCGGCAAGGGGGAGGTTGGGTTGCCGCATGCGCCGGACCTCTCCTGCGGATTTCATGCCCCCTCCCACCCCCTGCCGACCGCCCCCGCTGCCGCCGTCCCCGACGAGGCGCAAAACGCCGAGACCGGGGGTCTTGGCGTTGCTGTGGGTTGCGGACGAACCGGCGCACCGTCTTCGCCTCCTGCATTTCGAGTAACCGGCCCCTAAACCGCGGGCATTAAGATTCCAGGCCTGTCCCGGACATGATCCGGGGCCCCACGCCGTACGCGACGCCGGGATTTCGTCACTGCAGGAAAAGCCAATAGATCTAGGGGAAGGTTTTAAATCCTTCCCTACCGTTATCAAGCGCTACGCACCATGAACCCCGCACAGACAACCGCCCCCCCCCCCCCCATTCTCCGTAACGAGCCCTCCACAGGCCACCGGCTGCAGGCCACAGGCCACGCCGTTGCTGCGCGCTACGAACTGCGTACCGTTCGCCGCTTAGAAAGGCACCACTTCCGCCTGGCCCTCGCCGCCCAGCTTGCCCGCGAGCAGCGCTTCGCGGTCGGGCAGCGAGCGCACCTCGAGCCCCTCCAGCTTTTCCAGCTCGGGCGCAACGCCGGGGTCGACGCGCACCTCGCGCGCCTCCAGAAGCGCCCAGCCCCCGGGGCCGCGCACCTTCAGATAGACGGGCACGACGCCCGGGTACTCGTCGAGCAGGCTGCGCAGGTCGAGCAACCGCTCGTCGTCCATCAGGCTCAGGTCGAAGCCCAGCTCGAGCACCTGGGGCAGGCCGTCCAGCTCCTCGTAGAGGAAGACGTCCTGCACCATCACCCGCAGGCTCTCGCCGTCGGCGTCGGGCTCCACGTCGCAGACGGCGATGACCGGCATGTCCTCCTTGACCCGGGTCATCACCCGGTCGTAGGCGCGGCCGAAGACGACCACCTCGAGCGCCCCCGAGGCGTCGGCCAGGTTGAAGCGCGCCATCATCCCGCCCGAGCGCGTGGAGCGGCGGGTGATCTGCTCGACCATGCCCGCGAGCAGCACCCGCACCCGCGACTTGGAGCCCGAGTTCTGCTCGTACCAGCGCGCCAGCTCGGTGACCTGGCAGGTGGCCGCCTCGGCGAGGCCGGGGTAGTGCTCGAGCGGGTGCCCGGTCACGTAGATGCCCAGGGCCTCCTTCTCGAAGCGCAGCCGGATCACCTCCTCGAGCGGCGCGGTCTCGGGCAGCGGCGGCTCGGTGAGGCCGTCGTCGAAGAGGCCGGTCAGGCCGCCCGCAGCCTTCTGCTGCTCGGCGGCGGCCCACTTGAGCAGGCCCTCCATGGCGTCGAGCATCTGGCCGCGCTCGCCGAAGGCGTCGAAGGCGCCGGCCTTGATGAGCGACTCGAGCGCCCGCTTGTTGACGTGGTGCAGGTCCACCCGCCTGAGGAAGTCGGGCAGGCTGCGGAAGGGCCCGCCCTTCTCGCGCTCGTTCAAAATGCTCTCCACGGCGCCCTCGCCCACGTTCTTGACCGCCGAAAGGCCAAAAAGGATCTCGCGCCCGACGACGCGGAAGTCGGCCCCCGAGCGGTTGATGTCGGGCGGCAGCACGTGGATGCCGCCGGCCTCGGCGTCGCGAATGTACTCGGCCACCTTGTCCGAGTTGCGGCGTTCCACCGTGAGCAGTGCGGCCATGAACTCGACCGGGAAATGGGCCTTGACGTAGGCCGTCTGGTACGAGATCAGCGAGTAGGCCGCGGCGTGCGACTTGTTGAAACCGTAGTTGGCGAAGGCCTCGAGCAGGTCGAAGATGCGGCTGGCCTCGTCGGGGGGCACGCCCCGCTTCTCGGCGCCGGTGATGAAGCGGTCGCGGTGGGCCTTCAGCTCCTCGACCTTCTTCTTGCCCATCGCGCGGCGAAGCAGGTCGGCTTCGCCCAGGGTGTAGCCCGCCACCGCGCTGGCGATCTGCATGATCTGCTCCTGGTAGACGGGGATGCCGTAGGTCTCGGCCAGGATGGGCTCGAGCATTTCGGCGGCGTGGGGAAACTCGGCGTAGCTCACCGGCTCCTGCCCGTGGCGGCGGCGCAGGTAGGTGGGGATGTTGTCCATCGGCCCCGGCCGGTAGAGCGAGACGATGGCGATGATGTCGTGCAGCCGCTCGGGCTTGAAGGCCTTGACCGTGTTCG
The DNA here is from genome assembly GCF_000183745.1 of Oceanithermus profundus DSM 14977. Classification (NCBI taxonomy): domain Bacteria; kingdom Thermotogati; phylum Deinococcota; class Deinococci; order Thermales; family Thermaceae; genus Oceanithermus; species Oceanithermus profundus. The sequence continues at coordinate 1,872,715 of NC_014761.1, forward strand.
TCATCCCCGTGCCCTCGAGCTGGAAGACGCCCTTGGTGTCGCCGCGCCCCAGCATCTCGAAGGTCTTGGGGTCGTCGAGGGGCAGGTTGTCGTAGTCGAGCTCGACGCCCGCGGATTCCTTGACGATGCGCTTCGCTTCGTCGAGGAACGAGAGCGTGCGCAGCCCCAGGAAGTCCATCTTCAAAAGGCCCAGCGCCTCCACCGAGCCCATGTCGTACTGGGTGACGACGCCGTCGCCGCGGGTGTCGCGCATCAGCGGCACCAGGTTGGTCAGCGGCTCGTCGGCGATCACCACGCCGGCGGCGTGCACCGAGGCGTGGCGGTTGAGCCCCTCAAGGCGCTGAGCGATCTCCAGGACCTCGCGCACCGTCTCGTCCTGGCGCATCGCCGCCTTGAGCTCGGGGATCTGCTCCATCGCCCGCGCCAGCGGCAGCGGCTTGCCGAACTGCACCGGGATCAGCTTGGCCAGCTGCTCGGCGCGCTTGTACTCGAGCCCGTAGACCCGGGCCACGTCCTTGAGCGCCGCCTTGGAGGCCAGCGTCCCGAAGGTGGCGATCTGGGCCACCTTGTCCTCGCCGTAGCGCTCGCGGACGTAGTCGATCACCTCGTCGCGGCGCACGTCCGAGAAGTCGGTGTCGATGTCGGGCATGCTCACGCGCGCGGGGTTGAGGAAGCGCTCGAAGAGCAGGCCGAACTCGAGCGGGTCGATGTTGGTGATGCGGATCGCGTAGGCCACCAGGCTGCCCGCGGCGCTGCCGCGCCCGGGCCCCACGCTGATGCCGTGGTTCTTGGCCCAGTTGATGTAGTCCTGCACGATCAGCAGGTAGCCGGGGAACCCCATCTGCTCGATCGTGCCCAGCTCGTACTCGGCCCGCGCCAACGTGGCCCAGCCGTCCCACTCCTGAACGTTGCGCACGTCGGGGAAGAAGTCCACCCGCTCCCGCGCCTTTCGGTCCAGCCGCGCGAGCTGCAGGATCAGGTCCTCCTCGTCCTCGGCCGGTTCGATCTCGAGCCGCGTCAGGTAGGCGCGGTAGAGCGCCGGGTTCACCCGGTCGGGGTAGCGCTCCAAGAGCCCCTTGAAGGTCAATTCGCGCAGGTACTGGTTCTCGTCGCGCCCCTCGGGCAGCGGGTAACGCGGGATGCGGTAGGTCATCTTGTCGCCCACCGGCAGCTCGACGTTGCACATCGCCGCGATCTCGGCGCTGTTGCTGAAGATCTCGTCGGGCCAGTCGGGGAGCGCCTTTTTCATTTCCTCGGGCGTCTTGACGTAGAACTCGTCGCAGGGGAACTTCCAGCGGTCCTCGTCGGCCAGCGTCGCCTTCGACTGGATGGCCAGGAGGACCTCGTGGGCGCGGGCGTCCTCCTGCTTGACGTAGTGGCCGTCGTTGGTGGCCACCATGCCCAGGCCGTACTTCTGCGCGAACTCGCGCAGCACGGCGTTGACCTTCTTCTGCTCCTCGAGCCCGTGGTCCTGGATCTCGATGAAGTAGCGGTCGCCGAAGATCTCCAGGTACTCGTTCAGCCGCTCCTCGGCGAGGTCTTCGCGGTCCGCCAGAATGAACTGAGGGATCTCCGCCCCCAGGCAGCCCGAAAGCGCGATGATGCCCTCGTTGTGCTCGCGCAGGATCTCGCGGTCGATGCGGGGCTTCATGTAAAAGCCCTCGAGGTAGGCCCGGCTCGCGAGCCGCACCAGGTTCTGGTAGCCCTTGAAATCCTTGGCCAATAGGGTCAGGTGGAAGTAGCCGCCGTCGAGGCCCTTGCGCATCGTGCGGTCGAAGCGGCTCTCGGCGGCCACGTAGGCCTCGTAGCCGATGATGGGCTTGACCCCGGCGGCCGTGGCCTTCTTGTAGAACTGCACCGCCCCGAAGAGGTTCCCGTGGTCCGTGGTCGCGAGCGCCGGATCGTCCGGCGTCGTCTGTTTGACCCACTGGATCAGCTCGTCCAGCTTGGCCGCGCCGTCGAGCAACGAGAACTGGGTGTGCTGGTGCAGGTGGGCGAACTTCATGGGGTCAGTTTACCGGCCGGAGCACGCCCACGGATGTGGAGGCAGGGCCTTCACGGATGTGGAGGCAGGGCTTTCGGCCTTGCAGCCTGGCGCGTGTCGGTACGCACTTGGCGCCGAACCGAAAAGGCGAATTTCCGTCGCTCTGGGCGAGAAAACCACAGGTTCCTGATATCCCGGATCAAGTCCGGGGCAGACCCGGAACTTCGACGGACGCGCCGCATCGAGCTGGCGGTTAGGCAGGACCGCCGCGCAATCTTCCCGGTCCCCATCACCTAGAAGACCCGGGACCTTGCTTCACTCGTCCGGCGTGACGAGGTGAGTGGGTGACCATGAGGTGCAGGGGGCGGGGAAGGAAGCGGGCCGCACGACAGCGCGGGCCATGCGGTCGGGGGTCATCACCTGGCCGCCTTCGGGGCCGACCAGCTTGACGGCGCTCCTGGCACTTACGGGCAGGCCCGGGAAGAAGGCATAGAGCGCGGCGAGGGGAGCAAGAAGGCGCTGGCGAGGAGCATACGGCGACCCCAGGCGCGCCTGGCGGGGTCGTGCAGCGCCAGGGCGAAGACGACAAGCAGGGGCAGGCCCAAAACGACGAAGCTGGGAACGAAGGAGATCCAGGAAAAGGCGGAGATTAGGAGCTGGTAGAAAAGGGAGAGGAAAAGCGCGGCGGTTCCAAACCAACCAAGCGTCGATCCAAGGCAACGGCCGTAGCGCCGCAACACGGTGGCGTTACTCCGGCAGCCGGGTGCTGCGCAGCATGAACTTCCAGGGAATCGGGTACGGCTGGTCTAGGTCGGGGTAGGTCTCCTGCACCCACGCCCACAGGCGTTCGATTGAGGGCCGGAAGACCTCGGGCGGCACCTGCCAGGTGTAGGAGTAGAGGCGCTCTTCCAGGATTTCCATCGTCTGCCGCGGGGTCCGCTCCTCTACCCATTCGGCCACCGCCTGGGTCTGGGGCTCGAGCCCCAACTGCTCCAGCGCCCGCTCCACCTCGTCGAGCCGGCGCGTGTGCGCACCGCGTTTGAGCTCGTACCCCATCTCGGCCAAGAGCTCGCGCCAACGCTCCTGGATGTTCCAGTCCTCGCTGGGCCCGGTGGAAACATCCCAGCCCTCGTAGAGCATGCCCCCGGGAGCCAGGACCCTGAGCGCCTCGAGCAGGGCCCGTTGCCAGTCGGGGATCAGGTGCCACAGGTGCACGCCGATGACCGCGTGGAAGCTGTCCTTGGCGAAGGGCAGGCTGCGCGCGTCGGCCTCGACCAGGCGCACCTTGCGCGCCACCCCGGCGATCTTGTAGCGCATCACCTCGAGCATCGCCGGGCTCACGTCCACGCCCACGAACTTGTGACCCCGCGCGATGATGGGCACGCCCACGCGGCCCGTGCCCACGCCCAGCTCGAGGAAGACCGGCTCACGGAAACGGTCCTCCACCGGCGCGATGATGGCGGTGGCGATCCGCCCCGAAACCTCGGGCGGGTGGTAGCGGGTTCGGTCGTAGGCGTAGGCCACGCGGCCAAAGTTCAACGTCATCGAGCGAGCAGCACTTCCTCTCCGGGCCAGGCTTATGACAACCCCGACGTTCAAAATGTATAATATTAAGAATTAATACTTCTGTCCAGTAAACCCTCAGGTTTTGCGTAGACCACGCGGTTTCTCCTGGAGTCAAATCCCGCCCAGATGACCGTGTTCCCCCTGTGGGCATGGTAAAGTTAGGCGCTATGAAAAGAATATGGGTCTTGCTCCTGGTCCTTTTGGGCCTCACCGGCGTGATGGCGCAGAGCGCGCTCAAGGTTCGCATCGGCTTCAACCCCACCCAGAACTCCGACCAGCTCAGCCAGGCCGCGCAGGCCATCGCCGACTTCATCGAAGACCAGCTCGGCGGCGCGGTGGAGGTGGAGGTCTTTCTCCCCACCGAGTACCGCGGTCTGGTCGAGGCCATGCGCTCGGGCAACCTCGACTTCGCCTTCTTCCCGCCCGACGGCTACGTGATCGCCTCGCGCGAAGCCGGCGCCAAGGTGCTGCTCAAGAGCGTCCGATTCGGCAACGCCTTCTACTGGAGCGCGATCATCGTCCGCAAGGACTCGGGCTACGACACCATCGCCGACCTGGAAGGCAAGACCATCGCCTGGGTCGACCCCAACTCGGCCGCCGGCTACGTCTTCCCGCGGGCCGCGCTGCTGGCCGCGGGCATCAACCCCGACGAGTTCTTCGGTAAGCAGGTCTTCGCCGGCAAACACGACGCCGCGGTGCTGGCGGTGCTCAACAAGTCGGTGGACGCCGCCGCGGTCTTCGCCAACGACGACCAGAACAAGTCGGGCGCCTGGACCCAGTTCCTCTCGCCCGAGGAAGCGGCGCAGATCCACGCGATCTTCTACACCAAACCCATCCCCGGCGACACCTTCTCGGTCTCCAAGGAGTTCGCCCAGCAGTACCCGCAGCTCACCGAGAAGATCAAGGCCGCGATCATGACCTGCAAGGTCAAGGAAGGCTGCGACCTGCTCAAGAACCTCTACCGCATCGACTACATGGTTCCCGCCACCGACGCCGACTACGACGTGGTGCGCGAAGCCCGCAAGCTGCTGGGCCTCGACAAGTAGGAGGCGCGAAGGGTTCCATGATCGAAGCGAAGGGTCTCGGCGTCGTCTTTCCCAATGGAACCGAGGCGCTGCGGGACATCAACGTAACCATCGATGACGGCGAGTTCGTCGCCGTCATCGGCCTTTCGGGCGCCGGCAAGTCCACCTTCCTGCGCACCCTCAACGGTCTGGTGCGCCCCACGTCGGGGACGGTGCGCGTGGGCGGGGTCGAGGTGAACCGGCTCTCCGGCCGCTCGCTCGCGCAGTTCCGCCGAACCGTGGGCTTCATCTTCCAGCAGTTCAACCTGGTCACGCGGCTGACCGCGCTCGACAACGTGCTGCACGGACGTTTGGGCTACCTCCCGACCTGGCGCGGGATCCTGGGCCTTTACAGCGAACGCGACTACGAGCTGGCGGCGGGCTACCTCGATGAGGTGGGGCTCGCGGGCAAGGAACACGTGCGGGTGGACAACCTCTCGGGGGGGCAGCAGCAGCGGGTGGCCATCGCGCGCGCGATGGCGCAGCAGCCCCAGCTGGTCCTCGCCGACGAGCCCATGGCCAGCCTGGACCCGCGGCTCTCGGACGTGATCCTGGGCCTGCTCAAGAACTACAACGAGGCCCACGGGGTCACGGTGCTCGTCAACATCCACGTGCTCGAGCTGGCGCGCCGCTACGCCCGCAGGGTGCTCGCCTTCAACCAGGGCCGCCTTGTCTTCGACGGCCCCACCGAAACCCTGACCGACGACCTGGCCGCGCAGATCTACGCCGGCAGCCTGGAGGCGCTATGACCTGGGTCTTCCCCGTGCTGGGCGCACTGGTCGCCGTGCTCACCTCCATCTCGCGCGGCTCGGCGCGCCGTTACCTCTACGCCTCGGGCCTCGGGCTGCTCGTGCTCTTCTTCGCCTTCCCCTTCTCCAGCGCCCTCGGTTACCTGAGCCGTGAGGCCGTGCACCCCACACCCGCAGGCCTGCTGCCCAGCTACCCCTTGCTGGGATTGATCGCGCTTGCGGGGCTGGCGGCGCTGGCGCCGTGGCCCCGGCGCCTACACGGCTGGGTCGGAGCGCTCGCGGGGCTGGCGGTGCTGGCGCTGATCTACGGCTGGCTGGCCCGGCCGGTCTTCCTGGCCCGGGTCGTGCCGCTGCCCGGGGTGATGGAGGGGGCGATCGCCCTGGGGCTGGCGCTGCTCGTCGGCCTGGCCGCCCGCGGCCGCGGATGGATCGTAAGCCTACTGGTTGCGCTGCTCGTCGGCGGGGGGAGCTACGTCCTGCTGGCGGGGCCCACGGGGCACACCTACTTCCCGCGCCTCGTGGGGTACTACAAGCTGCTCACCCCCGTCTCCGAACCGGAGACCCGAGCGCTGATCGAACGCTACAACGCGGGGCTGGAGAAGGCCAACGCCCTCAGGGCCGAGATCGGCCTCAAGAAGCTCGAGCCCATAGGGTCGCTCGCCGACCTGGAGGGCGGCCTCCCCAAGGATCTGGCCCGCGAGGGGGTGCGGCTGGTACGGCCCCCGAGCCTGCGCTACGGCACCCTGGCCGCGCTCTTCCTGGCCGGCCTGATGCTGGCGAGCGGCTTCTTCCTGGCCCGCAAACCCGAGCTGGCCGAGGAGGGCGACCTGACCGGCGGCCTCGTGGCCGCGGGCGTCTTCGCGGTGCTCGTGCCCTCGTTCTACGCGACCGAGTTCAGCCTGGCCAAGCTGGTAAAGGGCTGGCCCTTCTTCGTCAACTTCCTCGACCGCGCCTGGCCGCCGCGCCTCGCCGACCCGGCGCACAACGTCTTCCCGCTGCAGGAGGTGGCCAGCCAGATGGCGCTCACCGTCGAGATCGCCCTGGTGGGCACCTTCCTGGCCATGCTCTTCGCCGTGCCCACCAGCTTCTTGGCGGCCCGCAACCTCACCCGCGGCAGCGCCCTCACGCGCGCGGTCTTCACGCTGATGCGCGCCTTCTACAACGTCGACCGCGGCGTCGACACCCTGATCCTGGCGCTCGTCTTCGTGGCGGCCGTGGGCCTAGGGCCGTTCGCCGGGGTGCTGGCCATGGCCATCCACTCGATCGCCGACCTGGGCAAGCTCTACTCCGAGGCCATCGAGAACGTGGAGAAGGGGCCCATCGAGGCGCTCGAGGCCGTGGGGGCTTCGGGCACCGGGGTGGTGCGCTGGGCCATCCTGCCGCAGGTGCTGCCCCTCTTCGTCGCCTACACCCTCTACCGCTTCGAGATCAACTTCCGCGTCTCCATCGTGCTCGGCTTCGTGGGTGCGGGCGGCATCGGCTTCTTCATCCAAAACGCTATGGCCAGCGGGATGTACGACCAGATGATCATCGGCATCATCGCCATCGTCCTGGTCGTCAACCTGATCGACTTCGGCTCGTCCTGGCTGCGCAGCAAGCTGGTCTGAGCCGGAACGGCAACGACCGCCGCGGGATTGATCCGCGGCGGTCGGCACGTTTCTGGCGACTAGCGGGCCGGAGCCGCCTCTTCCAGCTTGCGCAGGTCGAGCAGGAAGTTGCCGTCGGTGGGCAGCATGATCGTCTTGATGTTGGGGGCCAGCTTCTCGGCCACGGTCAGCTGGATCACCTGCGGGTAGCGCTTCAGCGCCTCACCGCGCAGCTCCAGCGCCTTGGCCTCGCCTTCGGCCTTGAGGATAGCTGCGTCGCGCTCGGCCTGGGCCTCGATGACGCGCCGCTGGGCGGCGATCTCTGCCTGGCGGCGGCGGTTTTCCTCGATCTGCACCTGCTGCTCGGCCGTCTGCTTTTCCTCAATCACACGCGCCACCGTGTCGGGGATGCGGATCTCGCGCAGCAGCACCGACTCGAGGATGATGTGCTTCTGCGCCAGCGCCTCCCGCAGGGCGGTGGTCACCGAGCGCTCCAGGTCGCCGCGGCGGGTGCTGATCAGCTCCGCGGCGTTGAAGAGGCCGACGGCGTCGCGCACCTTGCTGCGGATCTGGGGCACGATCATCGTCTCGCGGTAGGCCGGGCCCACCTCCTTGTGCAAGAGCGGCGCCTTCGCCTTCTCGATGCGGTACTGCACGGTCACGTCAACCCCGATGTCCAGCCCCTCTTTGCTGCGCGCCTGGATGGGGCCGAAGCCGACCCGGCGGGCGTTGGACTTCGAGAGGGTGACCTCCTGCAGCCGCGCGTCGTAGAGCACCACCTCCTGCACGAGCGGCAGGACGAAGTGCAGCCCCTCGTCGAGGGCGTCGGGCTGCACGCCCGAGAAGACGTTGAAAACGACGCCCACGTGCCCCGCGGGGACGACCACGAAACTGCGCGAGACCACCCCGAGGAGCAACCCGGTAAGGATCAACGCCGTGCCCAGGCTGCGGCGCCCGGGCTGGGCCAGCAACCCGATGCCCAACACCACGGCGACCAGCGCCACGATCAGCAAGATTCCCATGCGCCCACTCTAACCCAGGGGCACCGGTTGACATTGGGATACAAAACCACGTTTAATTTGTCTTAAAGCTTTATCATCATTGCGCGGAGGTGAAAACTGAGCAACGCTGTGGCATTAACGATCGCAGGACCCTACTTGGATCGCAGGAGGAAAGAGGTGAGCGCATGAGGTTGAAACTATTCATCGGAGCACTGTTGATGTTGGTACTCGCCGCCTGCGGGGAGTTCGTGACCCCGAACGCCACGATCAGCGGCTATGTGGTGGACATGAAGGCCGGCGAACCCGTAGAGGGCGTCAGCGTGACCATCGTCCAAACCGGCGAATCCGCCACGACGGACGCCCAGGGCTACTATTCGATCGACACCAAGCGGGGCCGCTACACCCTGGTCTTCACCAAGGCCGGCTTCGCGACCTCGAAGGTGACGGGGCTCCTGACGCTCGACGAGAAGACCCTGTACAGCACCATCCTTCGCCCGGTGTTTGATCCCCAGGCCACCGTCGAACCCCCCGAGCTGAACCTCGACATTCCCGACTGGTACGAGCCGGGTCAGGAGATCACGGTCACCGTCAGCGGATCGGTCGCCGACCCCGACACCAACGGCTTCCAGTTCCTGGACGTGGCTCTCGGGCAGCAGGGCGGCAGCTCGGGCTACCTGAACGGCTACGTGCGCCATCAGCGCTTCTTCGACTTCGACGGCAGCGACAAAGAGGTCACGATCGACACGACGGGCTACAACGACTTCGTCACCGTGCACGCGGTCGCCTACGACGTCAACGGCAACCGCACCGAAGCCATCGGCTACCTCTACCGCAGCCCCGACCTCACCGCCGCCGCTCCCGCGAACCCCACCGACCTGAAGGCGCAGGCGGTCACCTTCGGCGACGTGGCCGTCTTCGGCACCCTGAGCGTCCCGGGCCTCACCGGCGACGCCATCGTGAACGCCATGAAGTCGGGCGACGTCGCGGCGCTGAAGCGGTTGGGCGAAGCGGTGCAGAGCGCCGCTAAACAAGGGACGGCCGCGCCCCAGGGCGGCAGCCTCGACAAGGCCATCACCTGGGTGGACCTCAACTGGGGCTACGATCCCAACGCCGCCGCGCCGGAAGCCTTCGAGATCTTCCGCAAGAACGGCGAGAACGGAGATTTCTACCGCATCGGCCGCATCGCCGCCGAGGACGCCCAGAACCTGGACGAGAACGGCGACCCGATCCCCGGTTCGTACAGCTTCCGCGACGCCACCCCCGGCACCCTTCCCGGCGTGCTGCTGACCTACCGCGTCGAGGCCGTGAACGGCGACAAGCGGGCCGCCTCGGACGCGTACAGCGTGACGCCGCTCCCGGTCTTCAAGGTGCAGGCCGTGTCCCCCGGCGACAACGTGACCGACGTGGACCTGGCCCCGGGGTACGTCATCTCGGTGGAGAACTCCTCGACGATCAACTACTTCATGGCCATCGTCCTCGACCGCGTGCAGGTGGACGGATTCAACGTCGAGTACCAATCGCCCCTGTTCGTCGTGAACGGAGCGGACGGCGAGTTCCATCCCTTCGCCAACTACGGCTACACCGGCATCCCCCACGGCTTGATCGACCTGGGCAATGGCTACGGGTTCTCGGGTGAAATCCTCCAGCCCTTCCACACCTACGACTGGCAGCCCTTCGCCGTGACCGCCCACGTCAACGACAACGGAGATATGGACGCGGTCTCGATCGGCTCCGACTTCTTCGGACTTTGGGGCCCCTTCGGCGTGGAGGACGGTCCCGTGAACACCTTCGTCACGGGCAGCGGCGTCGCCGCCACCGCCAACGCGGAGGGGAGGTAGATCATGAAGAAACTCTTCTATCTTGCTGGCCTGCTCCTGCTGCTCGCGGCCTGCAGCACCGGCGTCGTCCCCCCCAAGACCGGGGCTCCGGGGAGCAACGACGGCGCACCGGCCGTGGACGTGACGAAGCAGTACGTCCTCGGGCAGGTGATCGTCGGCTACCGCGACGCGGCCGACCTCGACACGATCCTCAACGCCCTCGGCGGAAGCCTGATCAGCGACTGGGCCCCGATCAAGGCCGCCCTGGTCGCGCTTCCCGACGGCATGTCGGTGGAGAAGGCGCTTGGCATGCTGGAACGTCGCGGCGACGTGCGCTACGCCGTCCCCAACCGGCTCGTCAAGGAACCCGAGCCGGTGAGCACGGTCAACACGACCGGCATGGGCGTCGGCGCCCTGGCCGACTCGCCGTACTCGGACCCCGACTTCGACAAGCAGTGGATGCACCGGCAGATGAACACTCCGGACGCCTGGGGCGCGGGGATCACCGGCGCCGGCGTGCGCATCGCCATCCACGACGACTTCATCGATCACACCCACCCCGACCTGCAGGCCAACATCGCCTACCCGGGTTTCTACGGCACCACGGGTGAGCTGATCTGCCCCGACACCCCCCACAACGGCTTGGGCACCCACGGCACCAGCGTGGCCGGCACCGCCGCCGCCGTGGCCAACGACATCGGCGGCCGCGGCATCGCCTACGGCGCCAGCATCGTGCCCATCGCCATCGACCACCCGGTCGAGGGGTACCTGACGCTCTCCGGCATCGTGAACGGCGGCCTTTTCGCCATTTACGGGCCCGACGGCCTCGGCATCACCGTGCCCGACGGCTGCGGTGACGGTTACTCCCCGCCGCCTGGCCGTCCCTACGTGGACGTCCTCAACATGTCCTGGGGCAGCGGCGCCTACGACCAGGTGATCAAGGACCTGATGGACTGGATGCTCAGCTCGGGCATCGTCCTGGTCACCTCGGCGGGCAACACCCCCACCACCGGCTTCGCCGAACCCGCCTGGCACCCCGGCCTGATCACCGTCGCCGCCACCCGCGCCGACGGCCAGCGGACCGACTTCTCGAACCGCGGCGTTCACCTCGACGTGGCCGCACCCGGCCAGAACATCTGGGTGCCCACGACCCGCCAGTGCATCCTCGACGACCCCACGGGCGCGAGCTGCACGGGTAACGAGGACGACTACACCTACATCGCCGGCACCTCGTTCTCCAGCCCCGCCACCGCGGGCGCGGTGGCCCTCATCCTCGAAGCCGCGGGCGGTCCCGGCAGCCTCGACGCGCGCCAGGTGCGCGCCATCCTGACCCAGACCGCCTGGGACGCCAACGCCGACACCCTTCCGGGCTTCGACGAGGACCTGGGCTGGGGCATCGTCGACGCCGGCGCGGCCGTGGTCAAGGCAAAGACCATCGCCGACGGCAGCGAGCCCGCCCCCGCCGCGGGCGCGAACCTCTACGTCGACGTCGTCGACGCCAACACCGGCACCCCGTTGCCGATGACGAGCGTGACCCTCGTTCCCCTGGACGACCAGGGCAACCCGCTGCCCGACCGCCCCATCCTGCCCACGCAAACCACGGGCACCGGCCTCTTCGGCGACGGCACCGCGATGTTCCTGCAGATCGACCCCGGCTACTACCGCGTCATGGTGGGCGGTCCGCACAAGAAGAGCGGGGTCGCCCCCGGGGCGGCCGAGGGGATCGTGCTGGTCTCGAGCGGCAGCCAGGGGTTCACCGTCCCGCTGAACATCCAGCTCCCCAGCGACCCCTACGAACCTAACGACAGCGCCTCGACGGCCACTCCGGTAACCGCAGGCACGACCTACAAGGGCATCATCTACAACCCCGATACCGGCAGCGACGTGGACTTCTACGCCCTCACCGTCACCGCGGGTAGCGAGTACGTGCTGAACACCGAGTCGCTCTCGGGCCAGATGGACCTCGCCATCACCGTCTACGCCAGCGACGGCACGACCGTCATCGCCTCCAACGACAACAACCAGTCCTTCACCGGCGACGCGTGGGTCAGCTTCACCGCGTCCGCCAACGGCACCGTCTACATCCGGGTTGAGGACCTGAACGGCTCCTCGAGCCCCTTCAACGGCTACGCCCTCGACATCGCCAGCCCGGTGGTGGCCGAGAGCGAGCCCAACGGTTCGGCGTCCGTGAGCGGCACCAACATCTCCAGCGTCGACTTCACGAACGCCCAGGGCGTGGCGCTCGGCTCGGCGGTGAACGCCTCGATCAGCCCGGCGGGCGACGACGACATCTTCATGCTGACGCTCACCGCGGGCACCACCCTGGTCGTCGACGTCGAGACCGTGAACAGCGGTGAGCCCGACACCATGCTCGCCGTCTACGACAGCGCCGGAAACCAGGTCGCCTTCAACGACGACTTCACCGGCCGCGAGTCCCGGCTCGAGTTCACGCCCTCCGCCGACGGCACCTACTACGTGCTGGTCACCGCCTGGGACGGCGACGCCGGCGGCAGCACCACCGGCAACTACGTCCTGAGCCTGACCCAGCTCGACGTGCCCTAGCCCCGTTCGGCGCGACCGACCCGGCGGCCGTGAGGCCGCCGGGTTTTCATGCGTTTATTACACCCGGCGCTATACTCTATGGAGATGCCCGAGCGCTACGGCCCCTACGAAACCGTGCAGCAGGAACGCCGCGAAGACTTCCTCACGGTGTGGCGCGCACGAAGCCCGTCCGGCGCCGAGGGCCGCCTGTACTGGTTCGACGTCCGGGGCCCCGAGGCGCGCGCCGTCTTCTTCCGTTTTCGCAAGGCGCTCAAGGCCCTCTCCGCCCTGGGGGTGCTGCCCGAGGGCCTGGAAATCAGCGCCAAACCCGGGCAGTACTACGTCTTCTGGCCGTCCTGCGAGGCCCCTTCGGCCCTGCCCGCCAAGGGACGCAAGGTCGTGCGTGAGGTGGGCCGAATCCTGGAGGCGCTCAGGCCGCTGGGGTTCGCGCTGCCGGACCTTGATCTGCGTTTGAACGAGGACGGGGTGCGCGTGGCCGCCCTCGACCCTCTGAGCGAGCACGACGAGGCCGAGATCGAGCGCCTCGGCGGGCGCTTTCTGCGGGCCCTGCCCTCGGCGCGGCCGGGGCGCGGGAACCGCGCCGCCTCCTGGGTGCCGGGGCTGCTCCTGGCCGTGCTGGGGCTGTGGCTCTTCGCCGCCGGCAGCGCGCGCTACCTGAACCCTCCCGAGTTCACGATCCCCGACCTGCGCGGCCAGGACCCGCGCACCGCGCTGGAAGCGGTCAAGAACATGGGGCTCAAGGTCACCTTCACCATGGCCAGCGAGCCGGACCGGCCGCGCGATCTGATCCTGGAACAAAACCCGCCTCCGGGGACCCGGGTCAAACCCGGACGCGCCCTCGAGCTCGTCCTCAACCGGCCCAAGGACGGCCGGGTGCCGCCGCTCGCGGGGCAGCCGCTGAGCGACGCGCAACGAACGCTCGAAGAGGCCGGCTACCTGCCCGGGGCCGCGGCCACGGGATACAGCGAGGAGCCCGAAGGCACGGTGCTGGCCAGCGCGCCGCCCGCGGACGCGCCGCTGCCCCAGGGGGCCACGGTGCGCCTCCTCACCTCCGACGGCCCCGCGCCGCGCAAGACCGTGCTGCCCGAGCTCACCGGACTCAACCTGGAAGAGGCGCGCTACCTGATCTCGGTCGCGGAGCTGCGCCTGGGCGAGGTGCAGACCCTGCCCTCCCCGCAGCCCGAGGGCACGGTGCTGGCCCAGTCGCCCCCCGCGGGCGTCGCCCTCGACGTGGGCAGCCCGGTGGTGGTGACCGTGGCCGGGCGGGGCGAGGTGCTGCTCCCCGAGCAGGGATTCATGGCGCCGCCGGCCCCGCAGGAAACGCCCCCCGAGACCCCGGCGACGGAAACCGAAACGCCGCCGCCGCCCGACCTCGCCCCTGGAGAACGCATCGTCCCCATCCGGGTGCCGCTGCCCGCCAGCGGGACCCAGGCCCCCGTGCACGTGCGCCTCGTCGTCGCCGACGACGGCGGCGAACGCACGCCCATCGACACCTTCGCCCAGGGCGGCAGCACCCTCGAGGGCAGCGTCCGGGTGAAGGGCGACGCCCGGTTCAAGCTCTACCTCGACGGCTTCCTCTATCAGGAGTGGACGAGCCCGGCCCCCTGAACCTCAAAACGTGAGGACGGCGGCGCCCCGCGCCAGCCGGCCGTAAAGGCTGGGGTGGCCGCGGTGCTCGTTCAGCAGTTTTACCCCCGCCGCGCGCACGACCGCGAGCACCCCGAAGGCGCGGGCGCAGTAGACGCAGGCTCCGGCGCGCGGCTTCAAGCCGCGCCACAGGGCGTGGTGCTTGTGGTCCGGGTCCTCGAGCCGTGCGACCCAGCGGACGGCCGCGCCGTCGAAGACGAGCTCGACGTCCGCCCCCGCGTCCGCGGCTTCGGCGGCCGTTTCCAAAGCGTTCGCCAGGCGCCCCAGGTCGCCGTGGGTTTCGGTACCGGCCAGAACGACGACGGCTAGCTCCATGCCCCGTTGTACGCCGGACGGCGCCTCCCCCGCGTCGGCTGGCCTACACTGAGGGCATGGTCAACGAACGCGGGGTCATCGACCGGCTGCACTACACGGATTCCTGGCGCCTCTTCCGTATCCTCGCGGAGTTCGTGGACGGCTTCGAGCTGCTCTCGGGGATCGAGGTGCCGCTGGTCTCGGTCTTCGGATCGGCGCGCTTCGGCCCCGACCACCCCTCGTACGCGCTGGGGGAGGAGCTGGGGCGCGAGCTCGCCAAGGCCGGCTTCGGGGTGGTCACCGGGGGCGGCCCCGGCATCATGGAGGCGGTCAACAAGGGGGCGTACGAAGCCGGAGGGGTGTCCGTGGGGCTGAACATCGAGCTGCCGCACGAGCAGCACCCCAACCACTACCAGACCCACAGCCTGCAGTTCCGCTATTTTTTCGTGCGCAAGGTGATGTTCGTGCGCTACGCGGTGGGTTTCGTGGTGCTTCCGGGTGGGTTCGGAACCCTCGACGAGCTCACCGAAGTGCTCGTCCTGCTGCAGACGGGCAAGGTGCACCCCTTCCCCCTCTTCGCCATGGACCGCGGTTACTGGCGGGGGCTCGAGGCCTGGATCCACGACACGCTGGCCGAACGCCAGGCCGTGGGCCCGCAGGATCCCGGCCTGCTGCGGCTCGCCGACCGCCCCGAAGAGGTCATCGAGGTCTTCAGGAAGGAGCTCGAAGAGCGCAGCCGTGCTTGAGCGGGAGTTCTGGCGCCAGGGCCTCAGGGTCGCCGGGGTCGACGAAGCCGGCCGCGGGGCGCTCGCCGGCCCCGTCGTAGCCGCCGCGGTGGTGCTCGCCCCGGGGCGGCACCCCTACCGCGACTCGAAGCGGCTGACGCCGCGGCGGCGCGAGCAGCTGCTCGACCACCTGCAGCGGCACGCGCTGGCCTGGGGGGTGGGTGCCTGCAGCGCGGCCGAGGTGGATCGGCTCGGGGTGCTGCGCGCCACCCACTGCGCCGCCCAGCGGGCGCTGGCCCGTCTGCGCATCGCGCCCCAGGCGCTCGTCACCGACTACCTCTTCCTGGAGACCGAACTTCCGCTGCTGGCCCCCGCCCGCGCCGAGGCGCAAAGCCCCAGCGTGGCGGCCGCCTCCATCCTCGCCAAGGTGGTGCGCGACCGGATCATGGTCGGCCTGCACCGCCGCTACCCCGGCTACGGCTTCGCACGGCACAAGGGCTACGGCACCGCCGAACACCTCGCCTGTCTGGCGCGGCTGGGCCCCTGCCCCCAGCACCGCCGCCGCTTCGCTCCGGTGGCCCAGGCGGGTTTGTGGGATCCGCCTTAAAGCGCCTTAATCTTCCCGCCCGCGGCTTTCATCCGCGGCGGCTAGACTGGAACTGGGGAGGTGCCATGAAAAGGATGCTCTTGCTCTTGGGGCTCAGCGCCCTGCTGTCTGCGTGTACGATCACCCTCCGGCCCGGAGACGTCCAGGTGGGGGTCTCCGTCGAGTTCGGCCTGGCCGACGTGATCGCGCGCTTCGAACCCGACCGCGGTCAGGGCGCCACCTACCGCGTCGGGGAGGAGGTGCAGTTCGTGATCACGCTGCGCCGGCCCGGTTACGTCAGCCTCGTGGCCATCGACCCCGACGGCCGCACCTACGAGTTCGAGCACGGCGTCTACCTTACCGCGGGCACGCACGTGCTGCCCCTGCCCAGCATGCGGCGCCGCTACGTCGTGGACTACCCCACCGGCGAGCAACGGGTGCGGGCGATCTACACCGACACCCGCCCGGGAAGCGTCTACTTCCGCGGCGTGTACAGCACCGACGGGTTCAACGACCGCCTGCGGCTGTACTTCAAACAGAGCTACGCTCAGGTGCGCGACGTGAAGGAAACCTATTTCTACATTGCATACTAATTCTTTCCGACGCCGTCGCAGCCGGCCTTGCGCAGGTTTCGGCTGTGACCGTATAATCGAGCCGTAACAACGCGGTACCTAAAAGGAGGGCATGGAATGAAACGTCGTGATTTTATGAAGAAGGCAGCGGCCGGCGTCGCTGCGAGCACCGTCTTCGGTCCGGTCTTCGCCCAGACCAAGAAGAAGATCCGCTGGCGCATGGCCACCAGCTGGCCCAAGGCGCTGGACACCATTTACGGCGGCGCGGAAACGATCGCCGACCGCGTGCGCGCGATGACCGACGGCAACTTCGACATCCGCGTTTACGCAGGCGGCGAGATCGTGCACGGCCTCAAGGTCGTGGACGCCGTCCAGCAGGGCACCGTGCAGGCGGGCCACACCGCCGGGTACTACTACATCGGCAAGCACCCGGCCTTCGCCTTCGCCACCGCGCTGCCCTTCGGCCTCAACTTCCGTCAGCAGAACGCCTGGCTCTACGACGGCAACGGGAACAAGCTGCTCAACGAGCTCTTCGCCGACTTCAACATGATCGGCTTCCCCGCCGGCAACACCGGCGTGCAGATGGGCGGTTGGTTCCGTAAGGAGATCAACAGCGTCGCCGACCTCAAGGGCCTCAAGATGCGCATCCCCGGCCTGGGCGGCAAGGTGATGGCGCGCCTGGGCGTGACCGTGCAGGTGCTCGCGGGCGGCGAGATCTACCCCGCGCTCGAGCGCGGCGCCATCGACGCCACCGAGTGGGTCGGCCCCTACGACGACGAGAAGCAGGGCTTCTACAAGGTCGCCAAGTACTACTACTACCCCGGGTGGTGGGAGCCGGGCCCCACGCTGCACACCTTCGTCAACCTCAAGGCCTGGAACGACCTGCCGAAGGAGTACCAGCAGATCTACATGACCGCGGCCGCCGAGGCCAACCAGCAGATGATGGTCGACTACGACTTCAAGAACCCGCCGGCCTTCAAGCGTCTGCTGGCCAAGGGCGTGAAGCTGCGCCGCTTCTCCAACGAGATCATGGACGCGGCCCGCAAGGAAGCCTTCGCCCTCTTCGACGAGCTGGCCTCCTCCGACAAGTTCTACGAGAAGGTCTACACCGACTGGAAGGCCTTCCGCGAGGACATCTACCGCTGGTACGGCACCGCCGAATCCGCCTACCTGCAGTACGTCGCTTCGCGCTCCTAGAACCGGCGCCACGCGAAATACGAGCGCACCCCCGGCCGCGGCCGGGGGTGCGTTTGAGTTGGTCGGCGGGCCTGGACGGCCGCCCTAGTAGCCCGAAGAGGTCACCGTGAGCAGCCAGGTGGCGATGTGCGGGAAGACGATCATCAGGGTGAGGCCGATGATCTGGATGGCGATGAACGGCACCGCGCCGCGGTAGATGTGCATCGTCGAGACCTCGGGGGGCGAGACCCCGCGCAGGTAGAAGAGCGAGAACCCGAAGGGCGGCGTCAGGAACGAGGTTTGCAGGTTCATGCCGATCATGATCCCGAACCAGACGAGCGCCAGGCGGGTGGGCTCGAGCGCCTCCGGGAAGAGCGGCGCGAGCAGCGTGGCCGCGGGCCCCGCCACCAGCGGAATGATGATGAAGGCGATCTCGAAGAAGTCGATGAAGAAGCCGAGGATGAAGATGATCAGGTTGACGGTGATCAAGAAGCCCACCTCGGCCCCGGGCAGGTTGAGGAGCAGGTCCTCGACCCAGATGTCGCCGTAGAGGCCGCGGAAGACGAGCGAGAAGGCCGTGGAGCCCACCAGGATCAGCATCACCATGCTGGTAAGCTTGGCCGTGGCGTCCATGGTGTCGACGAGGGCCTTGAGGTTGAAGCTGCGGTAGAGCATGGCCAGGAAGATGGCGCCCAGGGCGCCGAAGGCGCCGGCCTCGGTGGGCGTGGCCAGCCCGGCGAAGATGCTGCCCAGCACCAACAGGATCAGCACCAGCGGCGGCATCATCACCAGCATGACTTCCTTGAACAACTGCCAGCCGTGAAGGTCGCGCTCCTCGGGCGGCAGCGCGGGCGCGGCCTTCGGCTTGAAGAGGGCCACGGCCACCACGTAGAGGATGTACATCGCCGAGAGGCTGAGGCCCGGGATGAGCGAGCCCACGAAGAGGTCGCCCACCGAGACCTGCAGCTGGTCGGCGAGCACGATGAGCACGATCGAGGGCGGGATCACCTGCCCCAGCGTCCCCGAGGCGGCGATCACCCCGGTGGCCAGCTCCTTGGAGTAGCCGTAGCGCAGCATCACCGGCAGGCTGATCAACCCCATGGCCACCACGGTGGCGCCGACCACGCCGGTCGCCGCGGCGAGCAGGGTGCCCACCACGACCACGCTGATGGCGAGCCCGCCGCGCAGCGGGCCGAAGAGGATGCCCATCGTACGCAGCAGGTTCTCGGCGAGCCCGGAGCGCTCGAGCATCGTGCCCATGAAGATGAAGAAGGGCACGGCCAGGAGGGTGTAGTTCTCGTAGATCGCGAAGATGCGTTCGGGCAGCGCCGACATCAGGTTGAAGCTCATGATGTCGTGCGAGATGCCGATCAGCATGAAGACGAGCGCGGTGCCCGCCAACGAGAACGCCACGGGGAAACCGGTGAAGATGAAGACGAAGGCCGCGGCGAACATCAAGGGGCCAAGAAGATCGGGGTTCATAGCGAGGGCTCCTCTTCGCTTCCGGAGGCGAGCGCGACCTGATGGCCGGTGAGCAGGGCGATGCGCTTGATCAGCTCGCTAAGGCCCTGCAGGAAGAGCAACACGAAGGCGACGATCAGCGCCGCCTTGATGGGGTAGCGCGGCAGCCCGCCGGGGTCGGGCGACATCTCGTGGATCTTCCAGGACTCGAAGACGATCGGAAAGGCGGTCCAGAGCACCACCGCTGTGAAGGGCAGCAGGAAGAGCACGGTGCCGAAGACGTCGACCCAGGCCTTACCGCGTTCCGACAGGCGGGAATAGATGATGTCCACGCGGACGTGCGCGTTGTGCTTGAGGGTGTAGGCCGCGCCCCACATGAAGACGAGGGCGAACATGTACCATTGCAGCTCGATGTAGGTGTTCGAGCTCAGGTCCACGCCGATGGTCTGCGAAAGTTTTCGCGTGACCGCGTTGTACACGCCGATGACGACCATCAGGAGCGTCAGCCAGGACACCAAGCGGCCCACGGCCTCGTTGAGGGCGTCGATAAGGCGGGAAAAGCTTAATAGGAAATCCACTCGGGGCCTCCTTCCTCGCCAGCCCCCTAATGCTACCCGGGGTGTGCATGGATATTCAACCTAACGAACGCTGCGCACCTGACGAACCAGCACGGTGCCCAGCACGAACCCCGCCGCGGCCAGCAGGAACAGCGCGGTGTACCCGGAACCCGGCTGCGAACGGTTGAGCAGGTCCACCATTCCGCCCAGGGAGCCGGCCAGGATTTGGGGGAGGACGATCGAAGTCTGCCAGATCCCCATGTCGGTCGCGTGCGCCTCGGGCGCCCCCAGCACGTCGGTGGCCAGGGCCCAGTCCACGGCGGTGTAGGCGCCGTAGCCGAGGCCGAAGAGCAGGGCCACAAAGACGAGCACGTCGTAGCGCGGGACCAGCAGCAGGGGGAGGATCACGAAGGCCATCACCGCGCCCGCGAGGTAGATGGGCCGCTTGCGCCCCACCCGGTCGGACCAGCGGCCCGCGGGCACCGAGCTGACCGCCGCGCCCGCGGAGATGACCAGCCCCAAGAGCGCCACCGCCTGGAAGGCCTGGGTCGCGACGCTGCGGCCCCAGAGCGTGAAGACGCGCACCACGTCGGCCAGGTAGTACTGCAGGTAGGTCTGCACCACGTACTGGCCGAACATCACCAGGAAGCGCGTGCCCCAGACCCAGCGGAAGTCGGGGTTCTTCCAGGGCGCCAGCATGCTTTCCACGAAGCCCTCGCGCCGGCCGGGAACCCCCCGCGCTTCGCGGATGACCAGCAACGTCCAGGCCGCGGCGACGAGGTTGAGCCCGGCGGTGATCCAGAAGAGCAGGGGCAGGTGGGCGACGGTAAAACCCACCACTCCGGCGGCGATCTGCGCCGATACCTGCAGCGCCCCCATCCACCCCGAGGCGGTGCCGCGGCGCTCGTGGGGGACCAGGTCGGGGATCAGCGCCGAGTACGGCCCGGTGGCCAGATCGTCGGCGAGCTGCAGAACGATGTAGGCGACGAAGAGGCTCCAGTAGCTGGGGGCGTAGGCCATCCAGACCAGCCCCACGGCGGTGAGCAGCGCCCCTGCGCCCAGGTAGGGCATGCGGCGACCCCAGCGGGAGGGGAAGCGGTCGGACAGGAAGCCGAAGACCGGCGGCCCCACGAAGGCCATGACCGCGCCCACGGCGAACAGCCAGCCCAGCCGCGTGGCCTTTTCGGCCGGGTCGACCAGCTCGGCCACCCGCGCCGGCAGCAGCACGAGCAGCACCAGGAACCACTTGAAGCTGGTGGCGAACCAGTAGGCCGAAAGGCTCAGGTACCACGGGGTCGTATGGGGCCTCACTGGACCCAGTATAGCGTCTGAGCCAGGGCGCTAGAGGTGCGCGGCCTCGGGAACGACGAGGAGCGGCAGGTCGGCCTTGTAGAGCAGGCCGACGACGCTGCGGCCCAATCGCGTCCAGTGGCTGCTCTTGGCCTTGGAACCGAGCGCCAGCAGGTCCACGCCGTGTTCGTGCGAGAGCTCGAGCAGCCCCTCGATCTCCTCGCCGCGGGCGACGACGAGCGGCCCCTCGTAGCCCAGCGCCTCGCGCAGCGCCGCCTCGGCCCGGCGGTCGAGGTCGGCGGCCTCCAGCGCCTCGGGCGGCAGGTACTGGGGCACGCAGCAGCTCTGCGGCCCCACGCTGACGAGGTGAAAGGCCACGAGCTCGCCCCCCGCCGCCTCGGCCAGCCGCGACGCGACCCGGAGCGCCGCCAGCGAGGCGCTGGAATCGTCGACGGCCACGCCCAACCGGCCCAAACGCTGGAGCGGCCGGTCGGGCCGCACCGAGAGCACGGGCACCTCGCCCCGGTGCATCAGGTAACGCGAGACGCCGCCGCGGGCCACCCGCTCGAGGGGTGTGCTCCCCTCGGAGGCCAGCACCGCCAGCGCCTGCTGGCGCGCCTCCGCGGCCACCTCCTGGGTGGGGTTGCCGTGCGGCAGCTTCAGCTCGGCCCCTTCGGGGGCGAGGCGCTCGAGCTTCTTCCGCGCCAGCCGACCCAGGGCCGCGCTGGCCTGCTCGAAGAGCGGTTCCAGCTCCGGCTCCCACACCTCTGCGAAACGCCGCGGCGCCGAGCGCAGGTAGCCGTCGGCCACCACGTGCATGGCCACGAGCGGACGCCCCAGCGCCCGCGCCAGCACCTCCGCGCTCGCGAGCACCGCTTCCGAACCCGAGCCCAGGTCCACGGCTGCGAGAACTCCGCTCATCAGGGCCTCCTTTCCTCCTGTCCTCAGCCTAGCGCAGGCGGCCGGGGACCGGTGCCCCGCGTATAATGCCGGGGTGAAACTGCAACTCCGCGGCCGCACCCTCGACCTCAGCCGCCCCCGGCTGATGGGGGTCCTCAACGTCACCCCGGACTCCTTCTCCGACGGCGGGCGCTACCTCGACGTGGAATCCGCGCTCGCCCGGGCCCGGACCCTGAAGGCCCAGGGGGCCGACCTGATCGACCTCGGCGGCGAGTCCACCCGTCCCGGCGCGGCGCCGGTGAGCGCGAGCGAGGAGAAACGGCGGCTGCTGCCGGTGCTCGAGGCGGTCCTCGAGCTGGGCCTGCCCGTCAGCATCGACACCCGCAAGCCCGAAGTGGCCGCTGAGGCGCTGGCGCTGGGGGCGCACCTGCTCAACGACGTGGGGGGGCTGCGCGACGGGCGCATGGTGCGGCTGGCCGCCGAGCACCAGACGCCGGTGGTGATCATGCACAGCCCCGTGAACGACCCCCAGACGATGATGCAGCACGCCCGCTACGCCGACGTGGTGCGCGAGGTCGCGGGCTTCCTGCGGCACCAGGCCGAAGGGGCGCTGGCCGCCGGGGTACCCGCGGTCGTGCTCGACCCCGGCTTCGGCTTCGGGAAGCGGCTCGAGCACAACCTCGAGCTGCTGCGGCGGCTCGACGAGCTCGCCGCCCTGGGGCACCCGCTGCTCGTGGGGCTGAGCCGCAAACGCACGATCGGCGAGTTGACCGGGGTGGAAGCGCCGGAGCACCGCGTCTGCGGCAGCGTGGCGGCCCACCTGACCGCGGCGCGGCGGGGGGCCCGGATCCTGCGGGTGCACGACGTGGCCGCGCACGCCGAGGCGCTGGCGGTCTGGAACGCGGTGGAGGGCTAGATGGGCAAGATCGCGCTCACGGGGCTCGAGTTCTACGGACGGCACGGCGTCAAACCCGAGGAGGGGGCGCTCGGCGCTCGCTTCATCGTCGACGTCGAGCTGGAGATCGCCTACGAGGGCCGGGGCGACCGGCTGGCGGCCACCGTGGACTACGCCGAGGTCCACCGGCTGGTGGCCGAGGTGGTCACGGGCGAGCGGTTCTACCTGATCGAGGCGCTCGCCGACGCGCTGGCCGAGCGCCTGCTGCGCGCCTTCCCCAAGGTGGAGGCGCTGGTCGTGCGGGTGCACAAGCCCCACGCGCCGCTGCCGGGGGTCTTCCGCGACGTCTACGCCGAGGTGACGAAGAAACGTCCTGCGGGCGAATGACCCTATATAATAAAACTTGAGCGCAGTACCCTAAGGGCTGGAGGTGTCGTTTATGCCGGACACCAAGAACGCCGCTCCTTTTCGCGTGGACGAGCTGAAGGGCCTTGACCCCGAGGAGCTGGCGGGTCGGCTGGCGACCTCGCTGGAAAAGGGCCTGACGGAGAGCGAGGCGCAGGCGCGGCTCGAGCGGTACGGCCCCAACGAGGTTCCGGAACGGGAAGAGAGCGTCTGGATACGGCTGCTGAAGCGGTTTTGGGGGCCCATCCCCTGGATGATCGAAGTGGCCGCGCTGCTCTCGGCGCTCGTGGGCAAGTGGGAGGACTTCACGATCATCCTCGTCCTTCTTTTCGTCAACGCCGGGGTGGACTTCTGGCAGGAGTCGAAGGCGATCTCCGCCCTCAAGGTGCTGCAGCAGCGGCTGGCGCGCAAAGCGCGGGTGCTGCGCGACGGCCGCTGGCAGGAAGTCGACGTGCGCGACCTCGTCCCCGGCGACGTGCTGCGGCTGCGGATGGGCGACCTGATCCCCGCCGACGCCGTGCTCGTCGACGAGACCTACCTGCAGGTGGACCAGTCGGCGCTCACCGGGGAGTCGCTGCCGGCCAGCAAGAAGGCCGGCGACCCCCTCTACTCCGGCAGCGTCGTCAAGCAAGGGGAAGCGCGGGCCGTCGTGGTGGCCACCGGCACCCACACCTACTTCGGGCGCACCGTGGCGCTCGTCGCCAAGGCGGAGCGCGAGGAGCGCAGCCACTTCCAGCGCGCGGTCATCCAGATCGGCGACGCGCTGATCGTGATGACGATCGCGCTGGTGGTGATCATCCTGATCGTGGGGCTGTTCCGGCAGGAAAACCTGCTCGAGCTGCTGCGCTTCGCCCTGGTGCTCACCGTGGCCTCGATCCCGGTGGCGCTGCCCGCGGTGCTGACCGTGACCATGGCCGTCGGCGCCCTCGAGCTGGCGAAGCGGCAGACGATCGTGCGCAAGCTCGCCGCCATCGAGGAGCTGGCCGGGGTGGACGTCCTCACCGCGGACAAGACCGGAACGCTCACGCAGAACCGCATGACGATCGAGCGCATCCGGCCCCACCCCCCCTTCCAGGCGGCCGACGTGATCTTCTACGCGCTGCTGGCCTCACGCGAGGAAAACCACGACCCCATCGAGGAACCCATCTTCAACGAGGCCAAGAAGCTCAGCCTCGACCGCCGCCTGGGCGCCTGCCAGGTCACCGACTTCGTCCCCTTCGACCCGGTGCGCAAGCGCACCGAAGCCACGGTGCGCTGCGACGGAAAGGAGCTGTGGGTGACCAAGGGGGCGCCCCAGGTCATCCTGCAGCTCTGCGAGGAAAGCCTCGACGACGCCGACGCGGTCAACCAGGAGCTGGAGCGCCTCGCCGAAAACGGCTTCCGGGTGCTGGGCGTGGCCGTGCGCGAGGGGAACGGGAAGACGCGCTTCGTGGGCCTCATCCCCCTCTACGACCCCCCGCGCCCCGACTCCGCCGAGGTCGTGGCCCAGGCGCGCAAGCTGGGCCTCGACGTCAAGATGATCACCGGCGACCACGTCGCCATCGCCCGCTACATCGCCCGGGTGCTGGGCATTGGCGAGCGGATCCTGGACGTGCGCGAGCTGCGCGAGGCGGGGATGAAGGAGTGGCAGGTCCTCGCCGAGGTGCTCACCCGCGACCTCTTCGAGGCCTTCAAACCGGACGCCGACGAGGCCGAAGTGCGGCGCTTCACCCACCGGGTCGTCGAGGACCTGACCCAGATCTTCGAGCGCGAACACCTGGGCACGGTGCACCGCCACGAATCCGAGATCGTGGAGCTCGTCGAGGGCGCCGACGGCTTCGCCCAGGTCTACCCGGAGGACAAGTACTTCATCGTCGACAAGCTGCAAAAGGCGGGCCACTACGTGGCCATGACCGGCGACGGCGTCAACGACGCGCCCGCGCTCAAGAAGGCCGACTGCGGGATCGCCGTTCAGGGCGCCACCGACGCCGCCCGCGCCGCGGCCGACCTGGTGCTGCTGGCGCCGGGGCTGCGGGTCATGGTGGAGGCGGTGGAGTTGGCGCGCCAGATCTTCGAGCGCATGAAGAGCTACTCCATCTACCGCATCGCCGAGACCGTGCGGGTGGTGCTGTTGATGTGGGCCACGATCACCTTCTTCAACTTCTACCCCGTCACCGCGCTGATGATCATCATCCTGGCGCTGCTCAACGACCTGCCCATCCTGACGATCGCCTACGACAACGCCAAGGTGGCCCGGAACCCGGTTCGCTGGAACATGCACGAGGTGCTCTCGGTCTCCGGCTGGATGGGGGTGGCGGGCCTGCTCTCCTCCTTCCTGCTCTTCTACCTCACGGTGGTGGTCTGGCAGCTGCCGCACGACCTGATCCAGACGATCTTCTTCGTCAAGCTGATCGTCGCCGGTCACGGCACCCTCTACAACACCCGCACCTACGACCGCTGGTTCTGGACGAAACCCTACCCCTCGGCCATCCTCTTCTGGGCCACGATGTCCACGGCGGTGCTGGGGACCCTGATCGGCGTCTACGGCTGGTTCTTCGGCCACGTCATGACCCCGATGGGCTGGAGCTGGGCGGCCTTCCTCTGGGTCTACGCCTTCGTCTGGTTCCTCTTCAACGACTTCGTCAAGGTCTCGGTCTACCGTTACCTCGAACGCCGCGGCATCGTCGAACCCAGCTAGGTTAGGCTGGGAGCGTGACGGGCACGCGCGCCCTCGTGGCGCTGGGATCCAACCTGGGCGACCGCGCCGGGCACCTGCTCGGCGCGGTCGCCGCGCTCGCGCGCCGGCCGGGGGTGCGGCTCGCGGGGCTCTCGCGCGTCTACGAAACCGAGCCCGTGGGGCCCGGGGAACAGGGGCCCTACCTCAACGCGGTGCTGGCCGTGGAAACCAAGCTCGAACCCCTGGAGCTGCTCGAGGCGCTGCTCGCGATCGAGCGCGCCCACGGCCGGGTGCGGCGCGAACGCTGGGGCCCGCGCACCCTCGACCTCGACCTGCTCGACCTGGGGGGGCGGGTGCTCGAGCTCCCGGGGCTCTCGCTGCCGCACCCGCACCTGCACGAGCGCGCCTTCGTGCTGGTGCCGCTCGCGGACGTGGCCCCGGACTGGCGCCACCCGCTCCTGGACCGGACGGCCGCCGAGCTGCTCTCGGGGATGGACGCGGGCGGGGTCCGGCCCTGGCGGCCCGCCTAGCGCGGAGGTTCGGCGGGGAAGCCCGCGCGTTCCCGCATCAGCGCCCCCAGCAGGTAGAGGCTGCCCGCGGCCACCACCAGCCCCCCGGGCGGACGCGCCTCGAGCGCGCGCTCGAGGGCGACCTGCGGGTCGGGTTCAACGCGGGCGGCCGGGAAGAAACGCGCCAGCGCCGCGGGATCGGCCGCGCGCGCGCCCGGGTAACGGGTGAGCCAGACCGCCTCGAACGCCGGCGCCAGCGCCGCGGCCATGCCGGACGCGTCCTTGTCGCGGGAGGCCGCGAAGACCAGGATCTTGGGGCCCGCGGGAAAGTAGTCGGCGAGCGCCCGGGCCAGCGCCCGGGCACCGGCGGGGTTGTGGGCCCCGTCGAGGAGGAGGCGCTCCGCGGGGCGGTACTCGAGCCGCCCCGGATGGCGCACCGCGGCCAGCCCCGCGCGCACCGCGGCCTCGTCCGCGCCCAGCTCCCGCGCCGCGCGCACCGCCAGCGCCAGGTTCGCCGCCTGGTGCCGGCCCATCAGCGGCGCGGCGTAGACCCCGCCGCCCAGCGCGAAGGCGACGCCGTAGCCGTGGACCTCGACGTGCGACGGCGCCACCCGCTCGAGCCGGGCGCCCCGTGCCCGCGCCGCGGCCGCCAGAAAGTCCGCGCCCGCGCCGGTCGCCGCGGTGAGGGCGGGCCGGCCCGGACGCAGGATCCCCGCCTTCTCCCGGGCGACGTGGGCGAGCGTGGGCCCCAGCCAGTCCGTGTGGTCGAGGGCCACGTTGGTGATGATCGAAAGCACCGGATCGGCGGCGTTCACGGCGTCGAAACGTCCGCCCAACCCCACCTCCAGGACCGCGGTCGTGACCCCCTGCTCGGCAAAGTGGACGAGGGCCGCGGCGGCGAGGGCTTCGAAGTAGCTGGCGCCGCCGGCCTCCAGCCGGGGCGCAAGGCGGACCAGCAGGTCGTCCAGGGCCTCGGGGGCGATCGCCGCAGCGTTCACCTCGATGCGCTCGCGCACGTCCAGCAGGTGGGGGCTAGTGAACAGCCCCACCCGCTCGCCGGAGGCCTGCAGGATGCGCGCCAGCGCCCGGGCGGTGCTGCCCTTGCCGTTGGTGCCGCCGACCAGGACGACGCGAAACGCCCGCTCCGGGTGGTCCAGGCGGGCGAGCAGATCGCGTATGCGTTCGAGTCCGGGGGTCATCCCCCGGCGGGCCAGGCGCTCGAGCAGCTCCCGGCTCAAGACCGCAGGGTCTGGCGGCAGGCGGGGCAGAGCCCGCGGAACTCCACCTTGGCCTCGTGGATCGTGAGCTCCGGGTACGCCGCGCGCGCGGGGGCGAGCAGGTCGGGCAGCTCGACCTCGAGGTCGACGATCTCGCCGCAGCGCTCGCAGATCAGGTGGTGGTGCGGCACCGGGTTGGCGTCGTAGCGGGTCGCCTCGCCGGCGCGCGCCAGCACCGCGATCTGGCCCTCCGAAACCAGGGCCTCGAGGGTGCGGTAGACGGTCCCCAGGCTGATGCTGGGCACGATCTTGCGCACTTCCTGGTAGATCCAGGCGGCGTCGGGGTGGTTGCGGGCCTTCTGCACCACGTCGAGCACGGCTTTGCGTTGGCGCGTCAGGCGCTTCATCGCCATAGTGCCCCCAGTATACGGGAAATTCTGATGGTTTTCAGTAATGCGTATGAGAACTAGTTGCCCGCCGCCTCGGCCAGCACCTCGCGGCCGCCGGCTTCGAGCACGTCGCGGGCCAGCTCCAGCCCCAGCTCCCAGGCCTCTTCGGGGTCCCCCTCGATCTCTCCGCGGATCAGCGTCTTGCCGTCCAGCGAGAGCACCCCGGCGTCGAGGACCAGCACGTCGTCCTCGATCTGCGCCAGCGCCCCCACCGGGGCCAGGCAGCCCGCGCCCAGACCGTGCAGGAAGCCGCGCTCGGCCAGCACCCGCGCACGCGTCGGGGCATGGTTGAGGCTGTAGGCCAGTTCGTCGGCCATGTCGTCGCCCTCGCGCACCTCCAGCGCCAGCGCCCCCTGACCCGGGGCCGGCAGCAGGATCTCGGGGTCCACGAACTCGCCGATGCGGTTGCGCATCTCCAGGCGCAAAAGCCCCGCCGCGGCCAGGATGATCCCGTCCAGGTCCTCGCTCACCAGCCGTTTGAGCCGTGAATCGACGTTGCCGCGCAGCGGCACGATCTCCAGGTCGTCGCGCCAGGCCAGCAGCTGCGCCCGCCGCCGCACCGAGCTGGTGCCGATGCGCGCCCCCTTGGGCAGGTCGGCCATGCGGGCCACGCTGTTGCGCCCGATGAAGACGTCGCGCGGGTCCACCCGCCGGGGCACTCCCGCAATCACCAGGCCCTCGGGCTGGGTGGTGGGCAGGTCCTTGAGCGAGTGCACGGCGATGTCGATCTCGCCGCGGCGGAGGGCCTCTTCCAGCTCCCCCACAAAGATGTTCTGCTCCCGCGGGTCGGCGCCGCGGTCGCCCTTGGTCTGGATCGTCTTGATCTTGAACTCGGTCTCGGGCCAGTTCTCCTTCAGCCGCTCGACCGCCCAGCGGGTTTGGGTAAGGGCAAGGAGGCTCCCGCGGGTGCCTACGACGATAACGCGCATACGCACCCCATATTAATGGCCGCGCCGCCGGGGCGCAAAGGTCAGCCCGCCCATCCCACCAGCCAGACGAGCGCGTCGGGCGCCTCGATCACGTAGAGCAGGGCGCGCTTTCCGTCCATGGACTCGAAGACGTAGCGGGTATGCCGCTCTTGGCCTACCTGGAAGGTCTTTTGCTCGCCCAGCAGGTAGCCGGCCACCGCGAAGGCGCTGGCCACCTGGTGGACGTAGGCGTTCTGCAGGTTCCTGGCGATCCCCCGGGCCGCGTAGGCCTCCCAGTTTCCGAAGCCCTCGCGGCCGCGCACCTTGGCCACCCAGCGCTTCACGCCGGGGCCCAGGGCCCGGTAGGAGCCGCTGGGCAAGCGGATCTGGCTGTCCAGCTTCAGCGCGGTGGCGGTAACGAGCTGCACCTCGACGAGGGTCTGCGCTGGCGCCACCGTCGCCAGCGCCAACAGGGCCAGCACGAACGGAAGGAGCTTTCTCATCGCCTGCATTCTACACGTCCATCGCGAAGGGGACGTTCGTCCTCGACCCGTTGGGTATGCTCAAGCGTTTTTAGGAGGAATTATACATGCTGAAATCTTTCCACGACGACCTGCGAATTCGTACCTCTGCACTCGCCGCTCTGGCACTGCTGGTGCTGAACGCCTGCTCGCCCAAGCCCGCCTGGCAGGCCGACCCCACCGCCCTCACCTTCTCGGGGCAGGTGGGCGAAGCGGCGCCCCCGGCGCAAACACTGACGCTCAAGAACGCCGGCGGCGGCGCCCAGCCGTTCACGCTGAGCGCCAGCGCCGGCTGGATCCACGTCGCCCCCGCTTCGGGCGACCTCGACGCCGGGGCGACCGCGAGCCTCCAGGTCTCGGCCGAGACCTGCACCGAGGCCGGCACCCAAACGGGTACGCTCACCGTGGGCGGCGCGGCCACGCTGGCCGTGGAGGTGACCCGCGAATGCGCCCCCGTGGCCGGTACCCTGCTCTGGGCAAGCCAGTTCGGCAGCGAAGACGACGACGACGTTCGCGGCATGGTCGTCGACGCCCCCGGAAATACCTACGTGGTCGGCAGCAATAGCAGGAGAACGAACACCGGCTTTGTAGGCAACGTCTTCCTGGTCAAGCACGACGCCGACGGAAACCTGGTCTGGAAAACCGAGTTCGACTCCGACGGCGACAGCCACAACCTGCACCAGCTATTCGTCAGTGCGTTAGGAGAAGTTTACGCAATGGGTACCACCCAAAGCGATTTCGACGGCAGCGGCGGCAACCCCGGCGAATCGAGCGACGTAATCCTGCTCAAACTGAACGCCGACGGCAGCATCGCCTGGAAGAGCCAGCTGGAAAGCGGGGGCCCCGGAGACGAGTATCTCTCTGACTACGCCGTCGGTCCTGGTGGAAAGATATACGTCGCCGGAGAAACCTACGGCGATTTCTCCGACTCCAACGCCGACTACAGCGACCCAACGAACTTTCTGGCCGCCTTCGACGCCAGCGGCGAAACGCTGTGGGCCTGGTCCTTCGACCGCAGCTTAAGCTTCGCCAGCACCCAAACTCTTGACCTCGATCCGGACGGCAACCTGATCTATTGCGGCAGAACGATAGATTCACAAACCGGCAGGAGGGACGCGTTCGTCGAGAAGCGAGACCCCGATGCGAACGGGGGGCTCCTCTGGCATTACGACCTCGTTGCCGACTCCAACGTCACCATCGGAGATACCCTGGTAGATGCGGCGGGCGACGTCTTCGTCTACGGAAGCACCGCCGGGAGCTTTCCAGGCCAAACCAACGCCGGCCTCGACGACGTCTACGTAGCCAAGTTAAACGGCAGTGGCAGCCTTTTGTGGCTCACCCAGTTTGGCGGCCCGGGCAGGGAGTCCGCCGGGCAAATCGTCGTAGATGCCTCGGGCAACGTTTACCTGCTGGGCAGCACCAACGGCAGCCTGGACGGCCAGACGGCTTTTGGCGACAGCGACCTCTTCGTGGCCAAGCTAACCGGTTCCGCGGGAGACATGGTCTGGGCGACCCAGTTCGGAACCTCTGAGTACGACCAAAAAGAAACCATGGCGCTGGGTTCGAACGGCCGCCTGATCGTGAGCGGACGCACCCAGGGCAGCTTCCCCGGCTTTACCCTTAACGGCCGGATGGACGTGGTGGTTGCCGCCTTTGCGAGCGATACTGGCCAGCAAATCTGGCTGACCCAGCTCTCCAGCGAAGACAACGGCGCCACCGAAAACCGCGACTGGATCGCGGGCTTCGGCCTCGACGCCGCCGGCAACGCCTACCTGGCGGGCACGACCCAGGGCGTCTACCCCGGTGAGAGCGCGCTGGGCGGAGACGACGCCTTCGTGATCAAGGTGCAGCACTAGGCCCTCTGGCCCCTTAGCAAACGGGCGCGGAACTCCGCGCCCGTTCGTCAACCCTCCAGGCCTAGCTCGCGGGCGAGCGGACGGGTGCGCTCGAGCGTCGCCTCGTCCAGCCGCGCCACCTCGGGCCAGGGGCGGGCGCCCTCCTCGGGCAGCTTACGGGTGCCGTCGAGCACCAGGGCGCGCCCGGCCTCGACCCAGGCGTCGCGGGCCGGGTCCAGGTTGGCCAGCACCCACCACATCAGCGCGTCGGGGTCTTTTACGCTTATCTCGGCGTCGGCCACAAGCAAGAGGCGCACCGCCGGGTCCGCCGCCAGCGCGCGCGCCAGCTCGCGCACCTGCCCGGGCCGGGTCTTTTCGACGGCCACCGCCAGCACCCCGGGCCAGGCGTGCTGGGCCACCACATCGGGGTGGGGCACCGGGCCGGGCCGGCCCGGCTTGGGCGCAGGGCCGCCCTCGGCGGCGAGTTTGACGGTCCCATCCAAAATCAACTTGCCGGAAAAGCCCACCGCCAGCGGGGCGTGGTCGAGCTCGTCGGTGGGCCCCTTGCCGAAGATCACGTCGCGCTCCGGTCGCAGGTGGCGCACCGCCGCGAGAAGGGCCGCAAAACCGGGCTTCGGCGGCGCGTCGCTGGTGACGACGACGACCTTGGTGGACATCATCTGCCCCAGGCCCAAGAGCCCGCTCGCCACCTTGAACCCCTGCCCGGCGTATTCCTTTTCGACCTCGACGTTCACCCAGTTGTGGGCCACGCCCGCGGGGGGCATGTGGTAGTCGCGAATCTCGGGGATCACCAGCTGCGCCGCCGGCAGGAAGATGCGCTCACTGGCCTCGATCAGCCAGGCGTCCTCCATGGGCGGGGGGCCGACGATGGTGCTGGGGTAGACCGCATCACGGCGGTGGGTGAGGGCGGTGAGGTGGAAGCGCGGATAGGGCGAGGGCGGGGTGTAGAAGCCGGTGTGGTCGCCGAACGGCCCCTCGGTGACGAAGGGCTCGGTCGGGTCCACGTACCCCTCGAGCACGAACTCGGCCTCGGCCGGAACCCACAGATCCACCGTCTTGGCCTTCACCAGCTCGACCGGACGGCCGCGCAAAAAACCGGCCAGGTGGTACTCGTAGAGCCCCGGCAGCTCGGGCAGCGGCGCGGTGGCGGCGTAGCCGAGCACCGGGTCGCCGCCCAGGGCCACGGCCACCTCGAGCCGCCGGCCCAGCGCCCGCGCCTTCTCGAAGTGCTTGCGCCCGGTCTTGTAGAGCTGCCAGTGCATCGCCGTGGTGCGCGGTCCGAAGACCTGCATGCGGTACATCCCCACGTTGTACTCGCCGGTCTCGGGGTCACGCGTGATGACCTGGGGCAGGGTGACGAAGGGCCCGCCGTCCGCGGGCCAGCAGGTCTGCACCGGCAGGCGGCCGAGGTCGACCGCCTCGCCGGTAAGCACCACCTCCTGCACCGGCGCGCGCCGCACCTTCTTGGGGAAAAGCCCCTTGAGTTCGCCCAGCTTGGGCAGCATCGCCAGCGCCCCGGCGAGGCCGCCTGCGGGCTTCAGCTCGAGCAGCCGCTGGACCCTGGCGGCCAGCTCGTCGAGCTTCTCCACCCCCAACGCCCGCGCGGTGCGCTCGGGGGTGCCGTAGAGGCCGATGACCAGCGGGAAGTCGCGCCCGCGCACGTTTTCGAAGAGCAGCGCCGGCCCGCCCGACTTGAAGGCGGCGTCGGCCAGCGCGGTGATCTCGAGCTCGGCGGAAACCTCGTCGCGCACGCGCACCAGCTCGCCGCGGCGCTCGAGCTCCTTCAGGTATTCGCCCAGGTTCCTGAACACGCCCCCACCTTACCAGCCGCGCCTCGCCCCACGGCTTCGGCGGCGGCCGCCGGAAAGACGTAAGATTACCCGCCCACGACGTTCTGCAGAAATACGAAAATCTTGAACGGTGTGGGCTTTCCTGCTAGGCTGAATCCTCAAGGAGGGGGTAATTATGCGAAAAATAGGGATCTTGCTGGTTTTTATTCTCGCTGCGCTGCCCGCCTGGGCCGCCGGCGACACCCTGGTGATCGCCCAGGGTGTGGACGCCACCACCCTGGACCCGGTCAACCACCAGGAAACGCCCACGGGCAACGTGACCGCTCAGATCTTCGACAACTTCTACCGCCGCACGCCCGACGGGAAGTACGAACCCTGGTTGGGCGAGGCCAAGGCGCTGGACGACCTCACCTGGGAACTGACCGTGCGCAAGGGCGTGAAGTTCCACAACGGTGAGGAGCTGAACGCCGAGGTCATCAAGTTCAACTTCGACCGCCTGCTCAACCCCGACAAGCCGCTCAAGTACAGCACCTACTTCAAGCCCATCAAGAGCGTGGAGGTGACGGGCCCCTACACCCTCAAGGTCACCACCGAGAAGCCCTTCCCGCTCTTCCTCACCCGCCTGACCTACTTCTGGGTCGTGCCCAAGCAGTACATCGAGGAGAAGGGCGACGCCTACTTCGCCAACCACCCGGTGGGCACCGGGCCCTACAAGTTCGTGCGCTGGGTCAAGGACCAGGAGATCGTCCTCGAGGCCAACGAGGACTACTGGGCGGGCAAGCCCAGGATCAAGAAGGTCGTCTTCCGGCCCATCCCCGAGGCCTCGAGCCGGGTCGCCGAGCTGATGACCGGCGGCGTGGACATCATCACCAACCTCGCCCCCGAGGCCGTGGCCGTGGTCAACGGATCGGGCGTGGCCGAGGCCCGCACCGTGCCCAGCATCCGCAACATCTTCGTCGTCCTCGACGTGAAGGGCGAGGGACCGCTGCACGACCCCAAGGTGCGCCAGGCCCTCAACTACGCGGTGGACAAGAAGTCCATCATCGAGCACGTGCTGGGCGGGAACGGCGTGCCCGTGGGCTGCCCCCTCAACCCCTACATCTTCGGCTACGACGAGGCCCTCTGCGAGCCCTTCCCCTACGACCCCGAAAAGGCCAAGCAGCTGCTGGCCGAGGCCGGCTACCCGAACGGCTTCAGCTTCACCATGGGCAGCCCCTCGGGCCGCTACCTCAACGACCGCCAGGTCGCCGAGGCCATCGTGGGCCAGCTGGCCAAGGTGGGCGTGAAGGTCGAGCTGCGGGTGCAGGAGTGGAGCAGCTACGTGGGGCAGATCCTCGAGCGCAAGATCCCCACGGACGCCTGGCTGATCGGCTGGGGCAACGCCCAGTTCGACGCCGACAACACCCTCTTCACCCTGCTCTACGGCGGCACGGTCGAGGGCGGCCCGCCGCAGACCCGTTTCAGCTACTGGGCCGACCCCGAGTTCGACAAGGCGGTGCTCGAAGCCCAGTCGGTGGTCGACCAGGCCAAGCGCCAGGCGCTCTACAAGCAGGCGCTCGAGCGCGTGCGTGCGGGCGCGCCCTGGATCTTCCTCTACGAACAGGAGGACATCTACGGCGTGAACAAGCGCGTCAAGTGGCAGCCGCGCCCCGACGAGCTCATCTGGGCCTTCGACGCCGAGATCGTGAAGTAGGGGAACGATGACCGAAGCCTCGCCCCTCCCCCGCGTTATCGGGGGAGGGGTTTAACCGAGGGCCGCCGATGCTGACCTACGTTCTGCGCAGGCTCCTGCTCGTCCTCGTCGTCGTCTGGGGCGCAGCCACGCTGGCCTTCGGGCTGCTCTACCTCTCGGGCGACCCCGTCAACCTGCTCCTCCCCCTCGACGCCAGCCCCGAGGCCCGCGAGGACTTGCGCCGCGCCTACGGCTTCGACCAGCCGCTCTACGTCCAGTACGGCCGCTACCTGCTCAAGCTGACCCGGGGCGACTTCGGCACCAGCCTGCGCTCCGAAGAACCGGCCCTCGACCTGGTCCTCGTGCGCATGGGGCCCACGCTGCTGCTCGCCGGCTGGGGGCTGGCCTTCGCGGTGGCCCTGGGGGTGCCCGCGGGGGTGCTGGCGGCGGTGCGCAAGGGCAGCCTCGCCGAGCTCGCGACGATGACGCTGGCGCTCCTGGGCCAGTCGATCCCCGTCTTCTGGCTGGGGCTGATGCTGATCCTGGTCTTCGGGCTCGAGCTCCGCTGGCTGCCCATCTCGGGCGCGGGCAGCTGGAAGCACCTGATCCTGCCCACGATCACCGTGGGCACCTTCGTGACCGCCTCCATCGCACGCCTCACCCGCAGCGGGGTCATCCAGGAACTGCGCAGCGACCACGTGCGCACCGCCCGCGCCAAGGGGCTCGCGGGCCGGGTGGTCGTCTACAAGCACGCCCTGCGCAACGCGGCGATTCCGGTGGTCACCATCATCGGTCTGCAGCTGGGGGCCCTGCTCTCGGGCGCGGTGATCACCGAGACCATCTTCGCCTGGCCGGGCATCGGCCGCTTCGTCCTCATCGCCGTGAGCCAGCGCGACTTCCCCGTCGTCCAGGCGACGGTGGTCGTCTTCGCGCTGCTGCTCGCGCTCGTTAACCTGATCGTCGACCTCGCCTACCTGTGGCTCGACCCGAGGGTGCGGTACGCATGAAACGGTTGCTCAGGAACCCCGCCGCCCTGGCCGGAATGGTGATCATCGGCCTCTTCCTGCTCACCGCGGCGCTGGCGCCGCTGATGAGCCCCCACGACCCGACGCTGCAGGACCTGGCGCAGCGCCTCAAGCCCCCCGGCACCGAGGGCCACCTGCTCGGCACCGACCGCCTGGGACGCGACGTGCTCGCGCGCATCCTCTACGGCGCCCGGCTCTCGCTGCTCATCTCCATCAGCAGCGTCCTCATCGGCATGGCCATCGGCGTACCGCTGGGCCTCGTCTCCGGCTACGTCGGCGGCCGGCTCGACGACCTGCTCATGCGCCTGGGCGACATCCAGCTCTCGCTGCCCTTCATCCTGCTCGTGATCGCCATCATCGCCGCGCTGGGTCCGAGCCTCACGAACACGATCCTCACCCTGGGCGTCACCAGCTGGGTCGTCTACGCCCGGGTGGTGCGGGGCTCGGTGCTCTCGCTCAAGGAGCAGGACTTCGTGCAGGCGGCGCGGGCCTTGGGGGCGCCGACGCAGCGCATCCTTACGCGCCACCTGCTCCCCAACGCCGCGGGCCCGCTGATCGTGGTGGCGACGCTCGAGCTGGCCCGCATCATCGTCAGCGAGGCGGCGCTCAGCTTCCTGGGCCTCTCGGGCGTCCCCCCCGAAGTGCCCAGCTGGGGCCAGATGCTGGCCGACGGCCGCGAGGTGCTCTACTTCGGCGGCTGGTGGGTGGCCACCTTCCCCGGCGTGGCCATCAGCCTGGTGGTGCTGGGCATCAACCTGCTGGGCGACGCGCTGGGCGAGGTGCTGGACCCGAGGAGCAGGTGAATGGGTGCGTGGTACGTGGTGCGTGGTACGTAGTACGTGGTGATAAAGAAGTCCGTGGCTTGTAACTTGTGGCTCGTGGTGTACTGACTTCTTCGTGGCCGTCATAGCCTTCGGTCCGGTTGCAGCGCCAAGGACGCCCTACTCCTGGGGAGGGCCGGGGAGGGGGTCGTGGGCGCCGATGGAGCCGAAGGTTCACCTTCAGCATCGTAAAAACCTAGATCCCACATCCCACACCCCACTTCCCACACCCCAATTGACCCGCGACCGCGCGCGGGCCTGCCGCCCGTCCTTACCCGCTACGATGGAGGCATGCAAACCTACAAGGGCACCTTTCTCGATCCTGTCGAGCTCGAACCCTTCGAGGGCTACCTGAGCGTGGAGGACGGCCGCATCGCCGGCCTGGACCGCCGCGCACCCGAACGCGCCGAGGTGACGCCGCTGCCGGGCGTGGTGGTGCCGGGGTTGATCGACGCCCACGTGCACCTGACGATGTCGGGCGGCCTCGACCCCACGGCCGACCTGGAAAAGAAGAGCGACGCCTTCCTGCTGGCGCGGGCGGCGGGGTACCTGCGGCGCTACCTGGCCGCGGGGGTGACCGCGGTACGCGACCTGGGCTCGCGTGAGGGCGGCGCGATCGGCCTCGCGCAGGCGGTGGCGGAAGGGCTTCTGGAAGGGCCGCGCATCGTCGCCGCGGGGCCCGTGATCACCCCCACGGGCGGCCACGGCTGGAAGTTCGGGCTCGAGGCCGACGGCCCCGAAGGCGTGCGGCGGGCCGCCCGAACGGTCTTCAAGCAGGGGGCCGGGGCGATCAAGTTCATGGCCACCGGTGGGGTGATGACCCCGGGGGTCAAGGCGGGGGCCGAGATGTTCGACGAGGAGGAGATGCGCGCCGGAGTGCGCGAGGCCGAGAAGCGCGGAGCGGTGAGCGCCGCCCACGCCCAGGGGCTCGCGGGCATCAAGAACGCCGTGCGCGCCGGGGTGCGCACCATCGAGCACGGCGCCTTCGACGCCTGGGACGAAGAGGTCTTCGAGCTGATGAAGCGCCAGGGCACCGTGCTGGTGCCCACCTTGGCCGCCCCCGACGGCATCCTCCAGGGCGAGGGCCGCGTCCCCGCCTTCATGGTGGAAAAGACCCGCCCCATTGCCGAGCGGCACCGCGCGAACACCTTCGAGGCGTACCGTGCGGGGGTGCCCGTCGCGGCCGGCACCGACGCCGGCACGCCCCTGAACGGCCACCCCAACCTGGCGCGCGAGCTCGAGCTGCTCGCCGAGGTGGGGGTCGAACTTCCCGACGTGCTGAAGGCCGCCACCGTCGTGGCCGCCCGGGCGCTGGGGCTCGAGGCCGAGCTCGGCCGCCTCGCCCCCGGGTACGCGGCCGACCTGGTGGCCCTGGGCGGCGACCCGCTCGAAAGCGCCGCGGCCTACGCGCGGCCGCTGGCCACCGTGGTTCGCGGCCGCCTCGCCTGCTAGCGGCTCGCGGCGAAGCGCGCCAGCCGGCCGATCGTCAGGCCCTGGACCAGCACGCTGAAGACGACGACGCCGTAGGTCATCGCCAGGATCACCTCGCGCTCGGGGCCCGGAGGCAGGCCCAGCGCCAGGGCCACCGAGATGCCGCCGCGCAGGCCGCCCCAGGTCATCAACCGCACCGTGTAGCCGGCGAAGGGACGCACCAGCCGCAGCGCCCCGATGGGCAGGCCCACGCTCAGGAAACGCGCGCCCAGCACCAGCGGAACGCTGAGCGCCGCGAGCTCGAGGTACCCCGGGGTGTAGCGCACGAGCAGCACCTCCAGGCCGATCAGCACGAAGAGCAGCGCGTTGAGAATCTCGTCGGTCATCTCCCAGAAGGTGTCGAGGTGTTCGCGGGTGCGCTCGCTCATGGCCAGCGCGCGGCCGTGGTTGCCGATCAGCAGGCCCGCCACCACCATGGCCAGCGGCCCCGAGGTGTGCAGGTTCGCCGCCAGCGCGTAGCCGCCGCTGACCAGCGCCAGGGTGATCAGCACCTCGACCGAGTAGTCGTCGGTGCGCCGCAGCATGTAGAAGGCCAAAAGCCCCAGCACCAGGCCGAGGGCCAGCCCGCCCAGCGCCTCCTGGGCGAAGAATCCGGCCACCGCCGCCGCGCTCGCCCCGGCGTGGCCGTGGGCGGTGGCCAGGCTGAGGATGACCGCGAAGACGACGACCCCCACGCCGTCGTTGAAGAGCGACTCGCCCGAGATCAGGGTCTCCAGGTCCTTGGGAACGCCGGCCTTCTTGAGCAGGCCCAGCACCGCGATCGGGTCGGTGGGCGAGATCAGCGCCCCGAAGAGGAGGGCGTAGACGTAGGGCAGCTCGAGCCCCAGCCACGCAGCCAGGTAGTAAACTCCGGTGCCCACCACGAAGGTGCTCACCAGCACCCCCAGGGTGGCGAGCGTGAGGATCGAGACCCAGCGCCGCCGCAGGTCCTCCAGGTTGACGTGCAGCGCCCCGGCGAAGAGCAGGAAGGCCAGCATCCCCTGCATCAACACCTCTTCGAAGGGCACCGAGGCCACGAGCCCCTGCGCCCAGGCCTCCGCCGGCCCGCCGACGAGGAGCAGCCCCAGCGAGAGCAGCAGCCCCGCGAGCATCACCCCGATCGGCGTGGGCAGCTTCAGGTACTGGTAGTTCAGGTAGGCGAAGACCGCGGTGAGGGTGAAGAGCGCCCCCATGGCGTCGAAGAAGCCCATGGGGTTCAGTTTACCGGCCGCCTGCGCCCGCCGCCGCGACGGGCCTCGCACCGGCCGAACGTCGTTTGGATGCCGCTCGGACGCCAACGCAAAAGGGGGCCGAAACCGGCCCCCTTGGTCTGCGTCGTCCTGGAGGAAAAAAGTTTGGTGCCGAGGGGCGGAATTGAACCGCCGACACTGCGATTTTCAGTCGCATGCTCTACCAACTGAGCTACCTCGGCACCTCTGGCGGCCCCGACGGGACTCGAACCCGCGATCTCCCACGTGACAGGCGGGTGTGTTAACCGACTACACCACGGGGCCAGACGTGTTGTACTGCCGGCCGCGGCCGGAGCAGCGGAATTCATCATAAAGAAGCGCCTGGGCCATGTCAAGGCGGTTTTTCCGCGTGGGCACGCGCCATCTTGTACGATGGGCACGTGGCCGATACCGTCTTTTTCGACGTGGGGGGCACGCTCATCCTCGCCCACCCGCTCCACTGGCTCAAGCCCATCCTCGACCGCTGGGGGGTGGCCGCCGACTGGAGCCGCCTCGCCGAGGCCGCGCCGCCGGCGTTCGAGTTCTACAACGCCCACCACCTCCAGGCGCGCTCCTTCGAGGAGGCGCTGGAGCTCTGGCGCACCACCGACCGCACGATCCTGGAAGGCCTGGGCGTGGAGGACGCCGGGGAGGTGGCCGACCGGCTGGTGGCCGCCTGGGACGACCCGGCCATCTGGCCGCTGGCCCCGCACGCCCGCGAGGTGCTGGAGGCCCTGAAGGCGCGCGGCAAGAAGCTGGTCGTCGTCTCGAACTGGGACGGGCTCCTGCCCCGGGTGCTCGAGGTGGTGGGCCTCGCCCCCTACTTCGACGCCGTGGTGGTCTCGGCCCTGGTGGGGGCGGCCAAACCCGACGCCCGCATCTTCCACGAGGCGCTCGCGCGCGCCGGGGCCCGACCCGAACGAACGCTGCACGTGGGCGACAGCCCCGAGGCCGACGCCGGGGGCGCGGCGGCGGTGGGGATCGCCCCGCTGCTCGTCGACCCCACTAACCCCGAGCGCGACCTGCGCACGGTGCTGGAGGTGGCATGAGCGTTCGCAAGAAGATCTGGGGCGAGCACGCCGAAAAGATCGCCCGGCGGCTCGAGGCCATCGACCCCGACCTGGCGCGCTACATCCAGGACTTCGCCTACGAGGAGGTGATGGCGCGGCCGGGGCTGGACCTGAAGACCCGCGAGCTGCTGGCCGTCACCGCGCTCATCGCCCTGGGCAACCCGGACGAGTTGAAAACCCACCTGCGCGGCGCGCTCGCCAGCGGCGCGACCGAGCGCGAGGTGCGCGAGACGATCATCCACAGCGCGCTGTACCTGGGCTTCCCCCGGGCGCTGGGCGCGATGAAGGTCTTCAGCGAACTCCTGGCGCGCTCGGACGAGAGCGGGGCCTGACCCGCGCGGACCACGAACCCGGGAGGGCGCCGCGCGCCCTCCCGGACCGAAAGAAACGTGAAACGGCGTCAGGAACCGAACCGCTCGAGCACCTCGACGACCAGCGCCGCCCCGATGAGGTTGGCCCCCAGCTCGCGGCGGATGCGCTCGGCGCGGTAAAGCCGCTCGACCTGTTCGCGGGTGAAGTACCACTCGCCGGCGATCACCGCCGGCTCGACGAAACCGATCTCCACGTAGGCCTCGAGGGTGGAAAGCGCCAGCCCCTCGCGCGCGAGCAGCGCCGCCGGATAGCGTTCGTGCAGCACCAGCGTGGTCACGCGACCACCCCCCGTTTCTTGAGCAGCTCGGCGAGCTCACGGTAGAGGCGCTCCTCTTCGGGCGTGGGGTGCTCGGGGATCACCACGCGCACCTCGGCGTACTGGTCCCCCCGGCCGCCGCCCCGCTTGGGCCAGCCCTTGCCGCGCAAGCGCAGCTTGCGCCCCGCCTGGGTGCGCGGCGGGATGGTGAGCTCGACGAAGCCGTCGAGCGTGGGCACCTTGACCTTGCCCCCCACCACGGCGATCGGCGCGGGCACGTCGATGGTGGTGTAGACGTCGTCGCCCTCGAGCCGGAAGGTGGGGCTGGCCGCGAGGCGCACGGTCAGGTAGAGGTCGCCCGGAGGCTGGCCGGGGCCGCCCTTGCCGGGCAGGCGGATCCGCTGCCCCGGCCGCACGCCCGCCGGGATCGTCACGGTCAGGCGCTCGCCGTTCAGCTGGATCGTCTGCTCGCCCCCGTGGTAGGCCACCTCCAGGGGGATGGCGATCTCCGCCTCGTAGTCGCGCCCGCGCCGCGGACCCCGCGACGCGCGCCGGGTGCCGGCGCCGAAGAGGTCGCCCAACCCGCCGCCGAAGAGGGTCTGGAAGAAGTCGGAGAAGTCCTCCACATTGCCCTCGACGTGCCAGCCGCCGGGGGGCGGGGGCGGCGGGGCCTGGGTGGTGCCGTACTGGTCGTAGATCTTGCGCTTCTCGGGGTCCGAGAGCACCGCGTAGGCCTCGCCGATCTCCTTGAACTTCTCCTCGGCCCCCGGGTCCTTGTTGACGTCGGGGTGGTACTTGCGCGCCAGCTTGCGGTAGGCCCGCTTGATCTCCTCTTCGCTGGCCGTGCGCGGTACTCCGAGGATGGCGTAGTAGTCCTTGTATTCCATGGTTATCCGGGTGTGGGGTGTGGGAGGTGGGGCGTGGGAAAATACCTACCCCCTACTTCCCACCTCCCACCTCCTTCTTTTTCGTTACCGCCACCCGTGCCGGGCGGATGAGCTGCTCGCCGTAGCGGTAGCCCTTCTGGTAGACCTGGGCCACCTTCTCGTCCTCCTCGCCCTCGACGATGCCGACGGCCTCGTGGACGCTGGGGTTGAAGGGTTCGCCCTCGCCGGGCACCGGCTCCACGCCCAGGCCGCTGAGGATGCGCTGGAAGCCCTGGTGCACCGCGCGCACCCCCTCGGCAACGGCCTCGGGCTTGGCGCCGGCGTGCTCGAGCGCCCGCTCCAGGTCGTCGAGCACGGGCAGCAGGGCGCGGATGGCCTTGATCTCGCCGTCCTTGCGCGCCGCTTCCACCTCGGCCTGCATGCGCTTGCGGTAGTTGTCGAAGTCGGCCAGAAGCCGCATGTACTTGTCTTTCAAGATCTCGATCTCTTTCCGGGCCTTTGCGAGCTCGCCCTCGGCGCGCTCCAGTTCGGCGGCCACCTTCTCGGCCTCCAGGGCCACCTCGCGCTCTTCGGCCTCGACGCGCGCGTTCAGGTCGTTCTCGGGCTTCGGGGTCTGCTCCTTCGCCATGGTTCACCCCCAGGGCCGGCCGGGCGCGGAGACCCGCGCCCGGCCCCCGCGGATTACTCCGCGGGCTTGAAGTCGGCGTCGATTACGTCCTCGCCCTCGGGACCCTTGGCCTCGGCGCCCGCCTGCGCGGCGGTCGCACCCGCCGCCTGCTCGTAGGCCTGAACGGCCGCGAGCAGCTCCTCGGTGGCGGACTTGAGCTCCTCGTCGGGCGCGTCCTTCTCCACCAGCTCCTTGGCCTTGGCGATGGCGGCCTCGAGCCGGGTCTTGGGCTCGCCTTCGGCCTTCTTCTCCTCGAGCAGGCGCTCGGCCTGGATGCGGGCGGTGTCGAGGTTGTTCTTCAGCTCGATGTGCGCCTTGCGCCGCTTGTCCTCTTCGGCGTGGGCCTCGGCCTCCTTCACCATCCGCTCGATCTCCTCCTCGGAGAGCGTGGTGGTGTTCTCGATCTTGATCGAGGCCTCCTTGCCGGTCGTCTTCTCCTTCGCCGTCACGTGCAGGATGCCGTTGGCGTCGATGTCGAAGCAGACGTCGATCTGCGGCACGCCGGCGGGCATCGGCGGGATGCCTTCGAGCTTGAAGCGGCCCAGCGACTTGTTGTCCGCGGCCATCGGGCGCTCGCCCTGGAGCACGTGGATCTCCACCGCGGTCTGGTTGTGCTCGGCCGTGGTGAAGGTCTCGCACTTGCGGGTGGGGATCGTGGTGTTGCGCGGGATGAGCACCGTCATCACGCCGCCCTTGGTCTCCACGCCGAGGCTGAGCGGGGTGACGTCGAGGAGCACCACGTCCTCCACCTCACCGGTGAGCACGCCCGCCTGGATGGCCGCGCCCTGGGCCACCGCCTCGTCGGGGTTGACCTGCTGGTTGGGCTCCTTGCCCAGCATCTCCTTGACGATCCGCTGCACCGCGGGCACGCGGGTGGCGCCGCCCACGAGGATCACCTCGTCGAGCTGGTTCGCGCTCAGGCCGGCGTCTTTGAGGGCCTGCTCCACCGGCCCGCGTACGCGCTTCAGGAGGTCCTGAATGAGTTCCTCGAACTGCGCCCGGGTCAGCTTCTTCTCCAGGTGCAGCGGGGTCTTGGTGTTGGGGTCGATGGCGATGAAAGGCAGGCTGATCGTCGTCTCCGGGGTGCTGGAGAGTTCGATCTTGGCCTTCTCGGCCGCCTCGATCAGGCGCTGCAGCGCCTGGCGGTCGGCCTTGAGGTCGACGCCGTGCTCCTTCTTGAACTCCCCTGCGAGCCAGTCGACGATCTTGTGGTCCATGTCGGAGCCGCCCAGGTGGGTGTCGCCGGCGGTCGACTTGACCTCGAAGACGCCCTCGCCGACCTCGAGGATGGTCACGTCGAAGGTGCCGCCGCCGAGGTCGAAGACGAGCACCGTCTCGCTGCCCTTCTTGTCGAGGCCGTAGGCCAGCGCTGCGGCGGTGGGCTCGTTGATGATGCGCAGCACCTCGAGCCCGGCGATCTTACCGGCGTTGGCCGTGGCCTCGCGCTGGCTGTTGTTGAAGTAGGCGGGCACGGTGATGACCGCCTGCTTGACCTCCTGGCCCAGCTTCTTGCTGGCGTCGCTCACCAGCTTGCGCAGAATGAAGGCGCTGATCTCCTCGGGGGTGTAGAGCTTGTCGCCCACGCGGATGCGCACGCCCCCGTCCGGACCCTTCTCGACGCGGTAGGGCACGCGGCCCGCCTCCTCCTGCACCTCCTCCCAGCGGCGGCCGATGAAACGCTTCACCTCGAAGATCGTGCCCTCGGGGTTGAGCACGGCCTGGCGCTTGGCCAGGCGCCCTACGAGGGTCTCTCCCTCCTTGAAGGCCACCACGGAAGGGGTGATGCGCTCCCCTTCGGCATTTTCAAGGACGACGGGCTGCCCGCCCTCCATGGTTGCGATCACGCTGTTGGTCGTTCCCAGGTCGATTCCTACGGCTTTAGCCATAATTCACGCTCCTTTCTTAACTCCACATGAAGTATATCACTGCGGCATGTGGGTGTCAACAGACTTGAGTGTAATCATATCATATCCGAGCCGCCCCTTCTTTTTGGACTCCTCATGCCCGGAAGGTGTAGGCTTGAACCGAGCCAAGATGAAGACACCGCCACTCAACGTATGGATCGTCCTTCTGATCATCATCGGAGCGGTCTGGGCCATCAACATCGCCCTTACCAGCCCCGCCAGCCCCACGACCGACCTGAAGCTCTCCACCTTCATGAACGAGG
The DNA here is from genome assembly GCF_000183745.1 of Oceanithermus profundus DSM 14977. NCBI lineage: Bacteria > Thermotogati > Deinococcota > Deinococci > Thermales > Thermaceae > Oceanithermus > Oceanithermus profundus. The sequence goes on from NC_014761.1 coordinate 1,917,094, forward strand.
TGCAGTCGGGCAAGGTGCGCGAGCTCGTCGTGGAGGGCAACCGCGTCCGCGGCGTGCTCGACGACGGCAGCCGTTTCACCACCTACCTGCCGGCACCCCCCAGCGCCGACACCGTGGAGGGCTGGATCGCCCGCGGCATCGAGGTGAGCGCCCAGCCCCCGCGCACCGCCAACCCCCTGGCCAGCATCCTCCTGCCCCTCTTCGTGGTGGGGCTCGTCTTCCTCGCCTTCTGGTACTTTTCCCGCGGCAGCCGCGGGGGTGACGGCTCGGGCACCTTCAACTTCACCAAGAGCCGGGCGCGGGTGCTGGCCGAGGCGCCCAAGACCACCTTCGAAGACGTGGCCGGCGCCGAGGAGGCCAAGGAAGAGCTCGAGGAGATCGTCGAGTTCCTCAAGTCGCCGGAGCGCTTCCACCGCATGGGCGCCCGCATCCCCCGGGGGGTGCTGCTCGTGGGGCCGCCGGGATCGGGCAAGACCCACATCGCCCGCGCGGTCGCCGGCGAGGCGCGCGTGCCCTTCATCACCGCCAGCGGCTCCGACTTCGTGGAGATGTTCGTGGGCGTGGGGGCGGCCCGCGTGCGCGACCTCTTCGAGACGGCCAAGAAGAACGCCCCTTGCATCATCTTCATCGACGAGATCGACGCCGTGGGGCGCAAGCGCGGCAGCGGCATGGGCGGCGGCAACGACGAACGCGAGCAGACCCTGAACCAGCTCCTCGTGGAGATGGACGGCTTCGACAAGGAAACCAGCGTGATCGTGATGGCGGCGACCAACCGGCCGGACGTGCTCGACCCCGCCTTGCTGCGCCCGGGCCGCTTCGACCGCCAGGTGGCCATCGACGCCCCCGACGTGCGGGGTCGCGAACAGATCCTGCGCATCCACGCGGTGGGCAAGCCCCTGGCCGAGGACGTGGACCTGGCCGTGGTGGCGCGGCGCACCCCCGGCTTCGTGGGCGCCGACCTGGAGAACCTGCTCAACGAGGCGGCGCTGCTCGCCGCGCGCGAGCGGCGGCGCAAGATCACGATGAAGGACCTGGAGGAGGCCGCGGACCGGGTGATGATGGGCCCCGCCAAGAAGAGCATGGTGCTCACCGAGGCGGACAAGCGCATCACCGCTTACCACGAGGCGGGGCACGCGCTCGCGGCCCACTTCCTGGAGCACGCCGACGGGGTGCACAAGATCACGATCATGCCGCGCGGGCGGGCGCTGGGCTTCATGATGCCCGACCGCGAGGACGTGCTGCACTGGACCCGGAAGCGCCTGCTCGACCAGATCGCGGTGGCGCTCGCGGGGCGGGCCGCCGAGGAGCTGGTCTTCGACGACGTGACCACCGGCGCCGAGAACGACTTCCGCCAGGCCACCGAGCTGGCGCGGCGGATGATCACCGAGTGGGGGATGCACCCCGAGTTCGGCCAGGTGGCCTACCAGGAGCGGCAGGACACCTACCTGGGCGGCTACGAGGTGCGCAACTACTCCGAGGAGACCGCGCGCCGCATCGACGAGGCGGTCAAGGCGCTGATCGACGAGCAGTACGAGCGCATCCTGCGGCTGCTGCGCGACCGGAGGGCCGAGCTCGAGCGCGTGGCGTCGGCGCTGCTCGAGGTGGAGACGCTGAACGCCGAGCAGTTCTTGCGCGTCCTCGCCGGCGAGCCGCTCGAGGAGGCGGGAGCCGAGAGCGAACCGGAAAAGGAAGGCGACGGCGAGACCCAGGTCATCCCCAAGGCCAAGATTCGCGGGGAGCCGGGGCTGGGCGGCGCCTGAACCCGCTTTCGTTCTAAACTAGGGGCGTGGCCGAAACCCTCTTCGGCGAAACCGCGCTCGGCCTCGTCGGCTGCCCCTCCCCGGGGCGGCGATGGACCGGCCGGCCTCGCCATGGCCGCCGCCCACCCGGCAGGCCTCGCGGTCGCGACGGCGCTAGGGCTGGATCGCGATCGTTTTTGGCGTCGCTCGAGGCCGTGGCCTTCGTTTTCTGAGGTGAACGGTATGGAGCCCTCCGCCCGGCAAACCCTCCTTCCCGCGCTCACGGTCGCGGGACCGACCTTTTTCTTCGCACCCCGCAAGCGCACTCGCTACGGTGGCGGTGGGCGGGCCCGCGCTCGACGGCTGGCTCTATGGATAGGGGCCGTATAAAACCTCGTACGAAGGCGGTTTTGATCTTGCTCGGCGCGGTCGCGCTGGTCTGGCTAGTGGCCGGAGCCGTCTACCTGGCCCTGCCCGACACCGTGCCCGCCCACCTGAACGCCGCGGGCCAGGTGGATCGCTGGGGGTCCAAACCGGAGGCGCTGGCCCTGCCCTTGATCTTCACCTTCGTGGTCCTCGCGACCCTGCCGATCCTGCTCGCCGCCCCCATCGAGTGGAGCGGGGCGACGGTCCGCGGCCTTGCCGTCTTCGCCGCGGTGGGGGCCCTGTTCGCCTTGCTGCAGCCGCTGGGCCTCTACCTGACCGGCGGCGACGGCCCCGCCTTCGCCCGCCTGCTCGACGGTGGCATCGGACTGCTCGTCGTGGCCATCGGGCTCGGCCTGCCCGCGCTGACCCGCACCGCCCCGCCGCAACCCATCTGTGGCCTTCCCAGCTCGGCGCCCGTGCCCGACCTGGAAACCCGGGTGAAGGGGGCGCGCATCAGCGGCCGCGCCATCGCCGTGCACGGCGGCGTCGTGGTTCTGCTCGCGCTGCTTGGCGCGCCGCCCGCCTGGATCACCGCCTACCTGGTGGGCGGCTTGGTCGTTCTGGGCGTTTTTCTCTGCGTCTACCTCAAACGTACCCTGGAGCCGCGCCCGCCTCGCTAGCGCGTGTGCGTGACCTTCTTCAGGTTGCGCGGGCGGTCGGGGTCGAAGCCGCGGGCGCGGGCCAGGGCGTCCGCGAAGGGGTAGAAGGCCTGGACCGCAAGCACGCTGTCAAGGACGGGGTGGAAACGGCCCGGCAGCGGCAGCGGCGCATCCGCCAGCGCCAGCGCCTCGGGCTCGCTCGCGGCCACGGCCAGCTCGGCCCCCTTGGCCTTCAACCCGCCCAGGAGCTCGAGCAGCTGCGGGTAGGGCCGGTCGTAGGGGGCGAGCGCCAGGATGGGGTAGCCGGGCCCCACGATGGCCACCGGCCCGTGCAGCAGCTCGGCGGCGGAGAAGGCCTCGGCGTGCAGCGCGCTCGTCTCCTTGAGCTTTAGGGCCACCTCCTGGCCGGCGGCGAAGGCGTAGCCCCGGCCGATCACGTAGGCGTCGGTCGCGGGGGCGAAGAGCTCGAGCCCCGTGCTCCAGTCGCTCCCGGCCGCCGCGGCCATGCGCTCGGGGAGCTGCGGCAGCGCCTCCTCCAGGTCGGCGGCCTCCTCGACCGCGCCCACCAGCTGCGCCAGCCCCGCAATCATGGTCAGGTAGCTCTTGGTCGCGGCCACGCTTTTCTCCTCGCCCGCGTGCAGCGGCAGCACCACCTCGGCCGCCCGCGCCAGCGGCGAGTCCTCGACGTTGACCAGGGCCACGGTCAGGGCGCCGGAGGCGCGGGCCGCCGCGAGCGAGGCCACCAGGTCCTCGCTCGCCCCCGACTGACTAAGGGCCACCGCCAGCGCCCCGCGCAGATTGGGCCGGGCGCCGTAGACCGTGACCACCGAGGGCGCGGCGCTCGCAGTGACCCAGCCCAAACGCACCTCGAAGAGGTACTTGCCGAAGAGCGCGGCGTGGTCGGAGCTGCCTCGCGCGATCGTCTGCACCAAGGCCGGCGGGCGCCGGCGCAGGAACCGCGCCAGCGAACGCACCTCGGCGGCGTTCTCGGCGAGCAGCCGCTCGACCGCCGCCGGGGCCTCGAGCGCCTCGGCGAACATGCGGCTAGGCGCGGACGAAGACGCGTCTTCCACCGACGTACACCTCCTCCACCTGCAGATCGCCGTCGAGCACCACCAGGTCGGCCTGCACCCCGGCCTGGATGCGCCCCAGGTCGGCCCAGCCCATGTAGCGCGCGGGCAGGCCGCTGAGGCGGCGCACCGCCTCGGCCAGGTCGAGCCCCCAATCCACCAGGTTGCGCAGCGCCCGGTCCATGGTCAGGGCGCTCCCCGCCAGGGTGCCGTCTTCCAGGAAGACCCCGTTTCCCCGCCGGTGCACCGTGTAGCGGCCCAACCGGTAGGGGCCTTCGGGCATGCCCGCGGCCGCGACCGCGTCGGTGACCACGTAGAGGTTGGGCACCGCCCGCATCGCCGCGCGCACCGCCACCGGGTCCACGTGCAGCCCGTCGGCGATGACCTCGGCCCAGGTGCCGCGGGCGAAGGCCGCGCCCACCACCCCGGGGTTGCGGTGGTGCAGGGGGCTCATGGCGTTGTAGAGGTGGGTGAACCCCTTGGCGCCGGCCTCGAGCGCGCGCAACGCCTCCTCCGCCGTGGCCGCGGTGTGGCCGATCTGGGGCCGCACCCCGTGGGCGCGCAGGAAACGAACGAAGTCGAGCGCCCCCGGCCGCTCCGGCGCCAGGGTGACCACTTGGAGGCTGGCGTGCGCCATCAACCGGCGCACCTCCTCGGGATCGGGGTCGCGGGCGTAGGGGGGCTGGGCTCCGAGCTTGTCGGGGCTGATGAAGGGCCCCTCGAGGTGCACCCCCATCACCCGCGCCTCATCCGGACCGGGGTTTTCCATGACGGCGTGGATGCCGTCCAGCGCCCGGGTCAGGTCTTCTTCGGGGGCGGTCACCGTGGCCAGCAGCATGCGGGTGGTGCCGTGAGCGGCGTGGAAGCGCGCCGCGGTGCGCGCCGCCGCCTCGCCGGCCATGGCGTCGCCGCCGGCGCCGCCGTGGACGTGCAGGTCGATGAAGCCCGGCACCACGTAGCGGGCCGGGGCACGGTCGGGAACGAAGCGCGCGACCTTGTCCTCCTCCAGCTCGAGCCGCCCCTCGACCCAGCCCGCGGGCAGGAGCACCCGGCCGCTGACCGCGCTCACGCCCCGCCTCCGTCGAGCGCCTGCGCCAGCTTCGCGAAGGCGGGCGGCAGCGGCGGGCGGCCGCCCCCGTCGGCCCAGGCGAAGCGATCGTCGCGCAGGGGACCGCCCTGGCCCACGCCCATGCCCTCGGGAAAGAGGGGGGTGTAGTCGATGCCCGGCTCCAGCTCGAGCTCGGCGGACCAGCCCGCGCGCTCCAGCTCGCGCGGGTGCCCCCAGTGGAAGGCCAGGCGGTCGCCCTCCGCCTCCCAGACGAAGCGCGGGCGTAGCTCTCCCGTGCGCTCGTAGCGCCACAAGGCCGCGGCGCGCGCGGGGCGCAGCCGCAGCACCACCTCGAGCGCCCGCCCCAGCACGCCGAAGCTGCCCACGAAGGGGCGCACCAGGTCGTAACCCTGAACGTTCTTGACCACCCGCCCCCCGGCGACGATCCGCTGCCCCGACGGGGTCTCGAAGGTCAGGCCCAGCACGTCCGCGGGAAAGAAGAAGGTCTGCGCGAAGCCGCCGCGCTCGACCAACCCGCCCACGCCGCCGGGAAGCTCGACGGGCGGAAAGGGCGGGAAGAGCCTTTCGGGCAGGGCCGCGTACACCTCGAGCAACGGGGTCTCGCCGCTGGCGACCAGGTACTGGTCCTCTTGGTTGAGCTCGAGCACCGGCATGTTCTCAGCTTACTCCAAGCCCGGAACCCTGTTTTGGTACGCTAACGGTTCGGTATTGGTTCGCCCGCGCCCCAGAGCGCGCAGCGCGCCGCCCAGTCGTCGGCACGCCAGCCCCAACGCGCGTCGAACCCAAGCAGCCAGCCGCTCCCCAGCCGCGGCGCCGGCGCCCAACCCGCCCGCGGCGCCTCGCCCCACGCGAACGCCGTCCAGGCCTGCTGAACCGCCCGGACGAGCCCGCCGCTTTGCTCCTGGACGTCCGTGGACGCGAAGAAGGCCCAGAACGGCCAGACGCCGCGGGTGCCGAAGACGAAGGGCAGCTCCATCCCGTGCATGCTGCCCAGCTCGGGCCACAGCGGGCTCGCGTACGCGAACCGGTAGCCAAACACCGGGGCGTGGCGGGCGGCGAGCCGCCCCGCGCGGTAGGTGGGGCAGATCAGGATCCGCTCGCCCATGTAGGCGTAGTAGGCGTCGAGCGCGCGGTCGAAGCGCGCGCGGTAGTGCCGGATCACCGCGTCGGCGCGGCCCCCTTCCTTTTCGCGGACGAGGGCTTCCACCCCCGCCCAGGTCGACTTGGCGGGGTCTTCGGGCGCGGTCACGTCGAGCCGGTACTCGTCCTCGGTCGCGCCCACGAAGAGCGGCACCGCCGCGGCACGCCCCGCGGCCAGGGCCCGCTCCGGAGGCTCTTCGAGCACGTAGCCATCGAGTACGGGCTTGAAGGGTACCTTCTCGAAGTCGGTCTCCGAGGGCACCAGGGCCACCAACCGCTCGGCCGGCAGGGCGCGCCAGCAGGCCAGGTCGCCCGGGTCGCAGCCCACGGCGCGCGCGAAGTCGCGGGCGTGGGCGTAGGCCTCCTGGGGGGTGTAGACGAAGTTGCAGCCGCCCGACTCGAGCACCGCCCGGTCGAAGGCCCCGCGCGCGAGGGGACTGGCCAGCAACGTACAGATCGACATCGCCCCCGCCGACTCACCGAAGGCGGTCACGTTCTGCGGGTCGCCCCCGAAGCCCGCGATCTGCCGCCGCACCCAGGCGAAGGCGGCGATCTGGTCGAGCAGGCCGTAGTTGCCGGTGCTGCCGTGGGGGTCCTCCGCGGCCAGGGACGGCAGCGCCAGGAAGCCGAACGGGCCCAGCCGGTAGTTGAAGGTCACCACGACGACGCCGCGCCGCGCCAGCCGCGCGCCGTCGTAGATGGGCTCGGAACCGCTGCCGCCGGTGTAGCTGCCGCCGTGCACGAAGACCATCACCGGCCAGCCCCCCGGGGGCGGGTCCTCCGCGGGAACCCAGACGTTGAGGTTCAGGCAGTCCTCGTCCGCCGGCGGCAGGTAGCGGCCGGCGAGCCGGCCGAGCCGGACGGTGATCGACCCCTTCTGGGGGCAGATCGGACCCGGCCGCTCCGCGCGCAGCACCCCGCTCCAGGCGTCCACCCGCTCCGGAGCCCGCCAGCGTTCGGCGCGGGCGTAGGGGATGCCCTTGAAGACGAGGACGTCCGCCTCCGCATAGCCCTGCACCCAGCCGCCCGGCAGCCGCACCCGCACGGCCCCGCCTCCCGCCTGCGCCAGGCCGGCGAGCAGGAGCAGCGCGAGCAGGACCCGCTTCACGCCTGCGGTTCCTGGTCCTGGCGCAGCCAGACGGTGCGCTGCGGGAAGGGGATCTCGATGCCCTCGGCGTCGAGGCGGTTCTTGATGCGCCGTTTGAACTCGCGCCCCACGCCCCACTGCTGCTTGGCCTGCACCGTGAACATCACCCGGATCACCACGGCGCTGTCGCCCAGCTCGTTGACCCCCAGCACCTGGGGCCGTTCGTCGGTGAACTTCTCGCGCCACTCCGGGTCGTCGTAGAACTTCTGCGCCTCGTCCTCGATCACCGCGATCGCCCGGTCCACGTCGGCGCCGTAGGCGACCCCTACGTCGACAACCGCGCGTGCCCAGACGTGGCTGAGCACGGTGACCGTGCTGATCTGCCCGTGGGGCACGAAGTGGAGCTTGCCCTCCAGGTCGCGCAGCACGCTGAGGCGCAGGTTCATGCGTTCGACCCCGCCGGCGATGTCGCCGACCTTGATCACGTCGCCCACGCCGTACTGGTCCTCGAGCAGGATGAAGAAGCCGTTGATCACGTCGCGCACCAGGTTCTGGGCGGCGAACGAGATGGCCAGACCGGCGATCCCCGCCCCGGCGATCAGCGCCCCGATGTTGAGCCCCATGTTGGCGAGGGCGAGCAGCACCCCGACGCTGATGACCCCGCCCTTGAGGGTGGACTCGATCACCGCCATCAGCGTCTGAATGCGCACCTGCTCGCGCTCGAACTCGGGTTTCTGGGGGATCTTGATGCGGCGCACCAGCACCTCGACGAGGCGGTAGGCGAAGTAGGTGGCCGCCAGGATGAGCAGCACCGCGAGCCCCCGAGAGCCCATCCAGCGCGCCAGCAGCAGGCCCCAGGTGTAGAGCGGCTCGACCTTGATCTCGAAGAGGAAGTGCCCGAAGGAGACGAGCGCGAAGAGCACGACGGCCCACCACACCCAGCCCACGACCCGCCAGAAGGCGTCGTCGCGGCGGTCGGGGGTCAGCCGGGCCACCCAGTGGGCCAGCCGCGAACCGGCGCGGCCCACGGTGTAGGCGACGCCGAGGGCGAAAAAAGCCAGCAGGAACTTGATCCACTGCTGGGTCCCCTGCAGCTGCACCGGGTTGAAGGGTTCCATACGGCTATTCTACGGCGGCCAGGGCCTCGACCAGGCCCGAGCGCGCCATCTTGTGGGCGCGCGCCAGGGCGTTCCTGACGGCACGCCGGTCCGAGGCGCCGTGGCCGATGAAGGCGGGGCCGCGCACCCCCAGAAGCGGCATCGCCCCGTACTCGGCGGGGTCCATGCGGGCGGCCAGCCTCCGCAGGGCGTCCTTCGCCAGCAGCGCCCCCAGCTTGGCCTTGAAGCTGCTCGCAAGCGCCTCCTTGATCCAGCCGAAGAGGATCTTAGCCTCGCCTTCGGCCAGCTTGAGCACGACGTTGCCGGTGAAACCGTCGGTCACGATCACGTCGGCGGCGTCGGCCAGGACGTCGCGTCCTTCGACGTTGCCCACGAAGTGGAGGCCCGCCTCCGCCAGCAGCGGGTGGGCCTCGAGGACGAGCTGGTTGCCCTTGGTGGGCTCCTCGCCGATCGAGAGCAGCCCCACCCGCGGCCGCGCCACCCCGCTCATGCGCTCGGCGTAGGCCGCGCCCATCCGCGCGAACTGCACCAGGTGAGCCGGACGCACGTCGGCGTTGGCCCCGGCGTCGATCAGGTGCACCCGGCCCGAAGGGGCCTGGGAGGGGATCTCGGCGAGGATGGCCGGGCGCTCGATGCCGCGGACGCGGCCGAGGGTGAAGAGGGCCGAGGCCATGGTCGCCCCCGAGTGGCCCATGCTCACCGCCGCCTCGGCCTCGCCCTCCTTGACCAGGCGCATGGCCACGTTGATCGAGGCCTGGCGCCGCCGGCGCACCTCGGTGGCGTGGGCGTGCATGTCGATGACCTCGGGGGCGTGCACGATCGGCAGCTCGCCGCCCTGGGCGGCCAGCTCCTCACGCAAGCGCGCCTCGTCGCCCACCAGGACCACGGGCACGCCTGCGGCCGCGGCCGCCAGCGCCCCCGCCACCGTCTCCCGGGGCGCGTGGTCCCCGCCCATGGCGTCGAGGGCGACGGGCGCGTTCATCTCAGGCTTTGGGCAGGTGCTTTTCGATGCGGGCCACGAAGTTGCGCTTGGGCTGCGCACCGATGATGACCTCGACCGGCTCGCCGTTCTTGAAGAGGATGACGGTGGGGATGCTCATCACCCGAAACCGCATCGCGGTCTTGGGGTTCTCGTCGACGTCGAGTTTGAGCACCTTGAGCTTGCCTTCGTACTCGGCGGCCAGCTCCTCGAGGATCGGTGCGATCATCCGGCACGGTCCGCACCACTCGGCCCAAAAGTCGACGAGGGCGAGGCCGTCTTTGATTTCCTGGTCGAAGGTACTGTCGGACACCACGATCGGTTTCGCCATACGCCCCTTACTGTAGCATCGAGGCAACGATGCGCCAACCGAACCGCGAAGCCCTCGAGCAAGCCGGCCGCCTTTGGCGGGAGGGGGCCTATTGGGAGGTGCACGAGGTGCTCGAGCCCGCCTGGCTCGCGGCCCGGGGGCCGGAACGCGACTTCCTGCACGCCCTGATCCTGGCGGCCGCGGCGATGGAGGCGCGGCGGCGCGGCCACGAACGCGGGGCCCGTAGCAACCTGGCCAAGGCGGTGCGCCGGTGGCGCGCGCTGACGCCCCCCGACGCCCGGCTCGGGGCCTTCCTTGAGGGCGTGGGCCGGGCGCTGGAAGGCGCGCCCCCGCCGCCCTGGCCCCTGGACGAAGAGGCGGACCCGGCCCTCGCGGAGGGTCCGGTATAATCGCGGAGCATGAGCGACCTTAGCCGCCTCAGCCAGCTCGCCGAAGACTACCTGCGGGAACACCGCTTCCAGCGGGGCGATCTGGTCACCTGGAAGCCGGGGCTGCGCAACCGCAAGATGCCCGACTACGGCGAGCCCATGGTCGTGGTCGAGGTGCTCGACGAGCCGGTCTACGACCAGACCGCCGACTCGGGTTCGCCCTACTTCCGCGAGCCGCTGACCGTGCGCTGCCTGCTCGTGGACGAGGACGGCGACGCGCTCGTCTTCTACTACGACGCCCGCCGGCTCATGCCCTACGGCGACTGGCGCAGCAGCGTCGCCAATTGAAGCCTCCTTTGACCGGGTACAATTCAGGCATGGACGCGATCGAAACCCGGGTCACCCGCATGCTGGGGATCCGCTACCCCATCGTGGTGGCGCCGATGTTCCTGGTCTCGAACCGGCCGCTGCTCGAGGCCGTGGCCCGCGCGGGCGCGATCGGGCTCGTGCCCACCCTCAACTTCCGCACCCACGCCGACTACCGCGCCTTCCTGGAGGCCTGGCCCGAGGGGCTCGCCTTCGGGGTGAACCTGATCCTGAAGGACAACCCCCGGCTGGCCGAGGACCTGGCGGCCACGGTGGAGCACCGGGTGCCCCTCGTGGTCACCAGCCTGGGCGACCCCACGCCGGTGATCGAGGCGGTGCACGGCTACGGCGGAAAGGTGTGGTGCGACGTGGTGGGGCTGCGCCACGCCAAAAAGGCCGCCGCGGCCGGGGCCGACGCGCTGGTGGCGGTGGCCGCGGGGGCGGGCGGCCACGCCGGCACGATCAGCCCCTTCGTGCTCGCGCCCTGGCTGCGCGAGGAAACGGGGTTGCCGGTCCTCGTGGCCGGAGGGCTTTCCACCGGAGCCCAGCTGCTCGCGGCGCTGGCCCTGGGCGACGGCGGCTACTTCGGCACCCGTTTCATCGCCACCCGGGAGGCGGGCGCGTCCGAGGCCTACAAACGGGCGCTCGTTCAGGCCCGGCCCGAGGACGTCGTCTACACCCCGGAGGTGACCGGGGTGCCCGCGAACTTCCTGAAGGGCTCGCTCGAGCGCTTCCGCGCCGACGACTCCAAGGCCTGGAAGGACGTCTGGAGCGCGGGGCACGGGGTCGCGTTCATCCGCGACGTGCCCCCGGCCGCCGAGCTCGTCGAACGGCTGGTGCGGGAATTCCGCGAGGCCAAGGCGCGCCTGCCCTGAACGCCGTCCAGGACGCATATTTCATAAGAATTTCAGGTCACGTGGTATACTGATTCGGGAAGAAGCCAACCGGGCCCGCCCGCGCTTCGGCGCGCGCGCCCGTGTCGACCCAGACCACGAAAGGAGGTCGTACATGTACCCCACGCCCGTGGACGCGTACGGACGTTACGAACCGGTAACCCTGAAGAACATCCACCGCCACCCCGCCTACCGCCGGCTCCCGGAAAGCCTGCGTCGCGAGCTGGAGGTGGCGGCCCAGGTGCTGCCCTTCCGCACCAACCCCTACGTTCTCGACGAGCTGATCGACTGGGACCGGGCCCCCGAGGACCCGATCTTCCAGCTCGTCTTCCCCCAGCGGGGCATGCTCGATTCCGAGACCTACGCGCGCGTCGAGGCCGCCCTGACCTCGGGCGACCGGGAGGCGCTCGTCGAAGCCGTCTGGAACGCGCGCCGCGCCATGAACCCGCACCCCGCCGGGCAGCTCACCCACAACGTGCCCGAGCTGGACGGCCGGAAGCTGGACGGCCTGCAGCACAAGTACGCCGAGACCGTGCTCTTCTTCCCCGCCGGCGGCCAGACCTGCCACGCCTACTGCACCTACTGCTTCCGCTGGGCCCAGTTCGTGGGCGACCGCGAACTCAAGTTCGAATCGAGCCAAGTCGACGATCTGGTGCGCTACCTGCGCGCCCACCCCGAGGTGACCGACGTGCTCGTCACCGGCGGCGACCCGATGGTGATGAAGACCCGGCTGCTCGCGCGCTACCTGGAGCCGCTGCTCGAGGTGGAGACGCTGCGCACGATCCGCATCGGCAGCAAGTCGCTGGCCTACTGGCCGATGCGCTTCACCACCGACCCCGACGCCGCCGAGGTGCTGCGCCTCTTCGAGCGCGTGGCGGCCGCGGGCAAGCAGCTCGCCTTCATGGCCCACTTCAGCCACCCGCGCGAGCTCGAGACCGAGCAGGTGCAGGCCGCGATCCAGAACCTACTCGCCACCGGCGCGGTGGTGCGCACCCAGGCGCCGCTGATCCGCCACGTCAACGACGACGCCGACGTCTGGGCCGAGAAGTGGCGCCGTGAAGTGCGCCTGGGTCTGATTCCCTACTACATGTTCGTCGAGCGCGACACCGGCCCCAAGCGCTACTTCGAGGTGCCGCTGGCCGAGGCGCAGCGCATCTTCGCGGACGCCTACCGCCAGGTCTCGGGCCTCGCCCGCACCGTGCGCGGCCCCAGCATGTCGGCCTTCCCCGGCAAGGTGCGCGTCGTCGGCACCGCCGAGGTGGCCGGGGAGAAGGTCTTCGTCCTCGAGTTCCTGCAGGCGCGCGACCCCGCCTGGGTGGGCCGGCCCTTCTTCGCCAAGTTCTCGGAGGAGGCCACCTGGCTCGACGAGCTCGAGCCGGCCCTGGGCGAAAAACGCTTCTTCTTCGAGGGGTAGCCTAGGCGCCCCGCCGCGCCCGCCCGCCTCTGCGCGGGCGGGTTTTCGTGCGCGATTTCCCATCCTTCCCAGGCGCCGGTTGTGCGAAGATGGAGCCATGCGCATCGGGGTGTTGCTCACCATGGGGTTCCTGGAGGCCGAGGCCGCGCCGGTCCTCGACGCGGTGCGCATCCTGCGCGAGGCGGGGGCCGCGGTCGAGGGCTTCACGCTGGCCAAGAGCCGGCACGCCCTCGAGGGGGCGGCGGGCACCGTCTGGACGGCCAAGTACGCCCTCACCGCCCGCCCCGAGCTGGACGTGCTCGTCGTCCCCGGAAGCAAGGGGCTCGCCCGCGCGGCGCGCGACCTGCAGATCGAGCTCTGGCTCGAGGAGGTCTGGCCCCGGCTGGAGGCCGTCTTCCTGGGCGCGAACGGCCCGGTCTTCCTGGGCGAGCTGGGGCGCGCCCCCCAGCTCGTGGCCGCGCACCCCGCCTACGCGGACGAGGTGAGGCGCTACGCCAAGCTGGGGCACGAGACCGCCTACGCCGTGGGCAAGGTCACCACCACCGCCGGCTACCTCTTCCTGCTCGGGGCGCTGCTGGACCACCTGCAGTCGGCCGGATTCGACATCGAGCCCGTGCTCGGGCAGATGGCGCTGGCCTTCGACTGACCCCGGCCGTATACTGGGCCTTTGTATGGCGAACCTTTCCATCGGCATCGTCGGCCTCCCCAACGTGGGCAAGTCCACCCTCTTCAACGCGATCACCAAGGCGGGCGCGCTCGCGGCCAACTACCCCTTCGCCACCATCGACAAGAACGTCGGCGTGGTCACCGTGCCCGACGAGCGGCTGGAAAAGCTGGCGGACGTCTTCGCCAAGGGGGAGCGGCGCCCTCCGGTCGTGCCCACCTACGTCGAGTTCGTGGACATCGCCGGGCTGGTCAAGGGGGCGCACCGGGGCGAGGGGCTGGGCAACCAGTTCCTCGGCAACATCCGCGAGGTCGCGGCGGTGGCCCACGTGGTGCGCTGCTTCGAGGACCCGAACGTCGTCCACGTGGACGGCTCGGTGGACCCGCTGCGCGACGCCGAGATCATCAACACCGAGCTGGCGCTGGCCGACCTGGGCACGCTCGAGCGCCGGCTGGAGAAGCTCGAGCGCAGCGCCCGCGTCAGCAAGGAGGACGCGGCGCTGGTGGAGCTTTTGAGGCCGCTGGTGGCCCACCTGGAATCGGGCGAGCCCGCCCGCACCTTCCGCACCGGCAACGAGGAGCACGACAAGCTGCTGCGCCGGGTCTTCAAGGAGTACGGCCTCATCACCGCCAAGCCGGTCGTCTACGTGGCCAACGTGGGCGAGGAGGACCTGCCCGAGGGCAACGCGCACGTGGAGAAGCTGCGCGAGCTGGCGGCGCGCGAGGGGGCGGAGCTGGTCGTCATCTCGGCCAAGATCGAGGCCGAGCTGGCCGAGCTTTCGGACGAGGAGGCGCGCGAATACCTGGCCGAGCTGGGGCTCGAGCAGTCGGGCCTCGACCGGCTGGTGCTCGCCGGCTACCGCGCGCTCGACCTGATCACCTTCCTGACCGCCGGCGAGAAGGAAGTGCGCGCCTGGACGGTCAAACGGGGCACCAAGGCCCCCCAGGCCGCGGGGACGATCCACTCCGACATGGAGCGCGGCTTCATCCGCGCCGAGGTGATCGACTGGGAGAAATTGGTCGAGGCCGGCGGCTGGGCCGCGGCCAAGGAGAAGGGCTGGGTGCGTACCGAGGGCAAGGACTACGTCGTCCAGGACGGCGACGTGATGTTGATCCTCTTCAACGTGTAAGCCCGTTACGCCGCCATCCGTCGGGGAGGCGCCACCGCCCCTTCCCTGCTCGCTTCTGGCGCAACCGCCAGGGAAGGGAGCGGGGACCCCGCGGAACGCGTTGCCGCACTCGCGCAGGCGGTTTCCAGAAGCGAGAACACCGGAACCCTCCGCCGATCGACGGTTGGCCGGGCCGTGGCCGGGGGCAAACCGGTCTTGCGAGGCGCCCCTCGGCCGCGGTGGGTATCCTGGTAAAAACGCCGGCCAGCCCGTGGCGTAGCGGGTGCGACCGGGATCGTACCGGAGGTGCTCATGGTCCGGCATTCCAGACGAACCCTGCTCCTGGCCGCGTGGTACGGCCTTTACCAGGCGGTACACGTCCCGGTCAACGTGCGGGGCCTGATCCTGCTTCGGGGCCGGGGCGCCCTCGACTTCCCGGCGCCACCGCCGCCGGGGGGATGGGACTCCCAGGCGCTGGCCTTCTTTACCGGGATGGCCGCGCTCGACCTGGTCAACGCCCTTTTGAGCCTCGTCTTCGTCTGGGGTCTTTTCACCGGGCGACGCTGGGCGCTCCCCCTGGGTCTGGTAACGCTCACGGTCTCGGTCTACGCGGCGCTGGTTTTCGACTACGCCACCTACGCCGCCGGCGCCTGGCAACCCCCGGCGCTCGGCGCTTACCTTTTCATCAACGTCGCCTTCGTCCCCGCACTCTGGCTCTACGGACAGCTCCTCAACAGGGTCCTGAGGTCGGGATTCTAGGGTGGGTGCGCCTGCCGACACCAACGTACGGCGACCCGCCGCGCGGTCCGAATGCGTCGTTCACACAAACCCCCGGCCGTGAGACCGGCGCCCGGCTGCCTGGGCGGCTATGCGGCGCCCGTAGGTGCAGGAGGCCCGCACGTCCGGAATGACGGGCAACGGCGGTGGACGGTACGTAGCGGGCGATCGGCTCATCGCCTGGAAACCCCCGCCTCCCGCTGCCTGCCTCCCATCCCGAAGAGGACACGCGGCGCCTCGGGGCGCCGCGTGCGGGGAGGCAGGGCGTCCTACTTCTTCTTGGGCGGCCAGGTGGGGGCTTCGATGATCTGCTGCGGCACGTTGCTGTTGTAAACGCCCGCTTCACCGGCCGGGGCCAGGTGGTCGGTCAGCTTGAAGCTGGGCCGCGGGTGGCTGTTGACGTAGGCCATCACGTCCACCGCGTCCTGGTCGCTCAGGTGGGCGTTGCCCAGGGGCATGTTGTACTTGACCCAGCTCGCACCCTTGATCACGTTGGCCATGCCCGCGCCGGCGTTGTAGGAGCGGTCGCCCCAGACCGGCGGGAAGGCGCCCACGCCCTGGCCGTCCGCGCCGTGGCAGGCGGCGCACTGGGCCTCGTAGACCTGCTTGCCGCGGCCTGCGTCCACGCGGCCGGCCTTGACGAGCTTGACGATCGCGGGGTCGGGCCAGGGGGTGTTGTAGGCCCCGACGGGCTTGTTGGGGTTTTGGTCCACGGGCAGCCCCGTCGAGAGCCAGGTGATGTAGGCGGCCATGGCGATCGAGGCCTTGGAGCTCACCGGCGGACGGGTGCCGTTCATCGAACGCATGAAGCAGTTGAGGATACGGTCCTCGAGGCTGACCACGGCCTTCTCGCGGGGGCTGTAGGCGGGGTAGGAGGTGGCCACCCCCACGAAGGTGGCGTAGCGGTTCTTGCCCTTGCCGCCCTGCAGGTGGCAGCTCTTGCACTGCAGGTCGTTGCCCACGTAGTCCTTGGTGAGCGGGTGGGTGTTGGTGTTCATGACGATGGCCTCGCCCAGCTTGACCATCTCGCCCAGCTCACCGGGCGGGTACGAAGCGGGCGGATCGGGGACTTCCTTCGGGAAGTTCTGGCTGGGCCAGGGGAAACCGCCGGCCGCGACGACGCCCAAGGCCAGGACGGCCAGCGCCAGCAAACTCAGGTACGCTTTTCTCATCGGCATCACCTCAGGCACATTTCACGCCCAGGCGGCTCAACAAGTCCTAAACGTCGAGGCGGTACCCGACGCCGGGAAGGCTCTCGATGGCCACGGAGGGGCCCAGCTTGCGCCGCAGGCGGCCCACGTAGACGTGCAGGTAGTGGTCCTCGCCGGCGCCGCGCCCCCAGACCGCGTCGAGCAGCTCCTCGTGGGTGAGCGTCCGTCCGCGGGCGAGCACGAACTGACGCAAGAGCGCGTACTCCATGGGGGTGAGCCGCACCCGCCGGCCCGCGACGAGGGCGTAGCCGCCGCCGGGGTCGAGCTCGAGCACCCCCGCCCGCAACCCCTCCGCAGGCCCCAGAACCCCGTAGCGCCGGATCGCCGCGCGCACCCGCGCCAGCAGTTCGGCCACGCCGAAGGGCTTGACCAGGTAGTCGTCGGCCCCGAGGTCGAGAGCCTCGACCTTGCGCTCCTCTTCGCCGAGTGCGCTCATGACCACGATGGGCACGTCGCAGAAACCCCGCGCCTCGCGGATCACGGTCATCCCGTCCACGCCCGGAAGCATCAGATCGAGCAGCACGCAGGCGTAGCCGGCCATGCGCAGCCGCTCGAGCGCCGCCTCCCCGCTCGCGGCCGTGTCCACCGCGTAGCCGCGGGCCCGCAGGTTGGCCTCCACCAGGCGCAGCAGGTTGGGGTCGTCGTCCACCACGAGCACCCGTTCAGGCATCCTCGCACCCTCCTTTGGGCAGGGTAAACCAGGCGACGGTTCGCCCGCCCTCGCGGGTCAGCCCGATCGCGCCCCCGTGGGCTTCGACGATGGTGCGGGCGATGGCCAGCCCCAGGCCGGAGCCGCGGGTGGCGTCGTCGGCCCGGAAGAACGGCTCGAAGACGCGCTCTTCCAGCCCCTCGGGGACCCCCGGCCCGGCGTCGCTCACGCGAAAGCGCACGGCCTCGGGGAGCTCGTCCAGTTCCACCGCCACCTCGCCGTCCGCGGGGCCGTACTTGACGGCGTTCTCCACCAGGTTGACGAGGACGCTGCGGATCCGCTCGGCGTCCAGGCGCACGCAGAGGGGGCCCGTAGGCAGGCGCACGCGGAAGCGGCGGCCGCGCGCCAGGCGCCGCAGCCGCGGCTCGAGCTCGCGCAGCAGCCGCACCGCGTCGTGGGGCGCGGGCCTGACCGCGAAGGCGCCCCGCTCGCCGCGGGCCAGGTCGAGCAGGTCGTTGACGAGGTAGTGCATGCGGTCGGCCTCGCTCTCGATGATGCGCAGGAACTCCGCGGCCTCTTCGGGCTTCCAGGCCACGTCGGGAGCCAGCAGGGTGCTGGCGAACCCTTTGATGCTCGCCAGCGGGGTGCGCAGCTCGTGGGAGACCGAAGCGAGGAAGCGCGTCTTGGCGCGGTCGGCCTCCAGCGCCCGTTCGAGCGCCAGGCGCAACGCCTCGGTGCGCTCGGCGACGCGGTCTTCCAGGTTCCGGGCGTAGTCCTCGAGCTCGAGGCGGCCCTGCTCGAGCTCGGCGGCCATACGGTTGAAGGCGCGCACCGCGGCCCGCGCCTCCGGCGGACCCGACTCGGCCAGGGGCCGCTCCAGCCGGCCGCGCTCGAGCTCGCGCGCGCCCCGCGCCAGCTCGTCGAGCGGCCGGGTCACCGAACGCGCCAGCCGCCAGCCGGGAACGTAGCTGGCCGTCATCGCCAGCAGCAGCGCCGCGAGCAGCGTCCACAGCGGAACCGAGAGCGGGGCCAGCAGCCCCCGCACCGGGGCCTCCACCACGAGCCGCCCGCCGAGACGGTCCACGTCGCGCGCGACCGCCAGCCGCCAGGCGCCGCGGTCGTCGCGGTAACGGAAGACCCGCCCGGTCACGCCGTGCCGCACCTCCCGCGGAGCCCGCTCCCCGCGCAGCACCTCGACGCGGTCGGAGCTGGCGAGGATGCGCCCGGAGCCGTCGGTCAGGTAGGCGTGCAGCTCCGGGTCGCGCAGCTCCACGAGCGCGTCCCAGAGCACCGGCGCGCGCAGCACGGCCTCCAGGAAGCGCCCGCTCGGCCGCGCGAGGCCCAGGGTCAGCCGGGGCTCGCCCCAGTCGTCGCGGCGCACCGCCCCCCAGGTCTCCGGCACCCCGGCGCGGGCCAGCGGGGCGAGCGGGGCGGGGTCCACTTCGAACCGCGACCAGAGCGCCCGCACGCCCCCAGCGTCGCGCACCTGCAGGGTCACCGCCTCGGGCAGCCGCGCCGCGGCGAAGCGCAAAGGCCACGGCCCGCCCGCGGAGGCGTCCAGCGCCTCGCCCAGCACGCCCACGATCGCTTCCAGGCGGCCGTCGAGGCTGCCCTGCAACCGCGCCGCCTCGCTCTCGATCCGCGCCCCCGCCAGCCCCAGGTAGCTGCGGCTGAGGCCGTACCAGGCCACCGCGCCCACCAGCACCAGCGGCAGCAGCCCCGCCGCGGCGGCGGCCAGCGTGAACCGCCCCTCGAGCCGCGCGAGCCAGGGCGCCCGCCTCACGGCAGCACCTCGTCGGCGAGGTCGAGCGCGCGCGGATCCGGCTCGAGGCCCAGCCGCCGGGCCACGCCCCGGTGGATCGTCAGGGTCATCTGCTGCGGACGCTCGACCGGCATCTCGGCGACCGGGTAGCCCAGGAGCAGCTGGCGCGCCATCCGCGCCGCCTGCCGCCCCATGGCCGCGCCGCTCGCGCCGTAGGCAAGGAACGCCCCCGCGCGCACCTGGGCGGCGTCGAGCCCCACCAGCGGAACGCCGGCGGCGTTGGTGCGGGCGAGCACGTCATCCAGGTGGTTCTCCAGCACGTAGCTGGGCAAGAGCAGCACCGCGTCGGCGCCCGTTTCCGCGACCTGCGCGCTCAGGCCCGCGAGGTCGCCGACCGCGCGCACCGGACGGTAGGCCAGCTCGAGCCCCAACCCCTCCGCGGCCGCGCGCACCGAGGCGAGGCCGCGTGCGGTGGGCACCACCCCGGGCTGGTAGAGCACCAGCACCCGCCGCACCTCGGGCAGCGCAAGCTGCAGGAGCTGCAGGCGCTTGCCCGAGAGCTCGGCGTAGTTGTTGTCCACCCCGGTGACCCGGCCGCCGGGCCGGCTGAGCCGCTCGACGAAACCCCAGTCCAGCGAGGCGGCGAGGCCGACGTAGAGCACCGGCGCGTCGCCGCCGCCCTCCACCGCGGTGCGGGTCTCCACCCCGCCGACGGTGACGTAGAGGGCCACGGAGCCGCCCAGGCAGTCGGCGAGGCGCGCCGCCTCGCCCCCGGCGTCGCAGACCCGCACGCGCACGCCGTCGAGCCCGTAGCTCCGCAGCCGCTCCGCGAAGGCCTGGGCGCGCGCCAGCCGGCCGGGGCCGGACACCACGACGCGCACCTCGCGCTCCGCGGGCGCCTTGCTGCAGCCCCCCAGGAGGAGGAGCAGGAGCAGCCAGGCGGTCCACGCCGTACGCGTCTTCATGCTCCAAGCTTAGCCCCGGATTACGCTAGAGACGTGCGGGTGCCCCGTTCGGTCGCCGTTCTCGGGCTCGTCAGCTTCTTCATGGACGTCGCCTCCGAAATGGTCTACCCGCTCCTCCCCTTCTTCCTCACCGTGGTGCTGGGCGCGGGCAAGGAGACCGTGGGCCTCATCGAAGGCCTGGCCGAGGGCACGGCCAGCCTGCTCAAGGTGGTGGGCGGCCGCCTCTCCGACCGCCTGGGGGTGCGCAAACCCTTCCTGATCGCCGGCTACGGCCTGCCGGCGCTGGTGCGGCCGCTGCTGGCCCTGGCCGCGCACCCCTGGCAGGTGCTGGGCTTCCGCCTGCTCGACCGCACCGGAAAGGGGCTGCGCACCGCCCCGCGCGACGCCTTGATCGCCGACGTCAGCCAGGAGGCCGACTACGGCAAGGCCTACGGGCTGCACCGCGCCCTCGACACGCTGGGGGCGGCGATCGGACCGCTGCTCGCCTTCGCCCTGCTGCCGCTGCTCGGCTACCGCGGCGTCTTCTGGCTCTCGCTCCTCCCCGCGGCCGCGGCCGCGGGCGTCGTCGTCTTCTTCGTGCGCGAGCGCCGCGTTCCGCCGGCCCGCGAACCGCTGCTGGCGGCGGTGCGAAACCCGCCCTACCTGCGCTTCCTGCTGGCTTCGGCCGTCTTCACCCTGGGCTACGTCTCCGTCGCCTTCCTGCTGTTGCGCCTGGGGGAGCTGGGCCTCTCGCCGCGGCAGACGACGCTCGCCTACGCCGGGTACAACCTGCTCTACGCGGCGCTCGCCTACCCGATGGGCACCCTCGCCGACCGGCTGGGCCCCCGCCGCGCCACCGCGCTGGCCATGGGAGCGTACGCCGCCGTCTTCGCGGGCTGGAGCCTGGCCCCGGGGGCGGCGGCGGGGCTGGCCCTCTTCGCGGCGTACGCGGCCTTCATCGCGCTCTTCGAGCCCGCGCGCCGGGCCTACCTCGCGCAGGTCGCGCCCGAGCGCGAGCGCGCGGGGGCGATCGGGCTCTTCCACACCGTGGAAGGGGTGCTGCTCTTCCCCGCCAGCGCCGTCTTCGGCTGGCTCTGGCAGGTGCACGGCCACGTCGCCGCCTTCGGGCTGGCGGCGGGGCTGGCGCTGCTGGGCGCGGCGCTGCTGCTCCGGCCGCCGCGGTAGGATGGTAGCCGCGACGATGAGCCCAGATGCGCACGCCCCCCTCGAACAACCCATCGGCGTCTTCGACTCCGGCGTCGGCGGCCTGACCGTCCTCGAAGCCCTGCGCCGGGCCCTGCCCGGGCGCGACTTCCTCTACTTCGGCGACACCGCGCGGGTGCCCTACGGCTCGAAGCCGCCCGAGCTGGTGCGCCGCTTCGCCTGGGAGATCAGCGGCTTTTTGCTGCGCCAGGGGGCGGTGGCGCTGGTGGTGGCCTGCAACACCGCCTCGAGCGTGGCCCTCGCGGACCTCGCGCGCCTGGGGGTGCCCGTCACCGGCGTGATCGACCCCGCGGTGGCCGAGGCCGAGCGCTACGGCCACGTGGGCGTGATCGGCACCCGCGCCACGGTGGCCAGCGGCGCCTACCAGAGCCGGCTCGAGGCACGGGGGAAGCGGGTCTGGTCGCTGGCCACGCCGCTCTTCGTCCCCATCGTGGAGGAGGGGTTGTGGAGCGACGGGGTGGCCGAGCTGGTGGCGCGGCACTACCTGGAAGGCGCCCCGGACGACCTCGAGGCCCTGATCCTCGGCTGCACCCACTACCCCTACCTGAAGCCCCTGCTCGAGCGCCTGCGCCCCGGCCTGACGCTCATCGACTCGGCCGAACCCACGGCGCGCGCCGTGGCCCGCAGCCTGCCGGCGGGGCCGGGATCGGGACGGGTGGTCCACTACGTCACCGGCGACCCCGAGGCCTACCGTGCCCTGGCGGCGCGCCTGGGCGTGCCCGCCGGCGAGGTGCGTAAAGTAGAGTTAGGAGCGCTATGAATCGACCCGACGGCCGCAGCCCCACCGGGCGCCGCCCCCTCAAGATCACCCCCCGCTACCTCGACTACGCCGAGGGGTCGGCCCTCGTCGAACTGGGGCGCACGCGCGTCCTCGTGGCCGTGAGCCTCACCCCTGGCGTCCCCCGGCACATGCAGGGCAAGCGCAGCGGCTGGTTGATGGCCGAGTACAACCTGCTGCCTCGCAGCACCGAGAGCCGAACCCAGCGCGAGCGCTTCAAGCTGGGTGGCCGCACCCAGGAGGTGCAGCGCTTTCTGGGCCGCGCCTTCCGCGCGGCGGTGGACCTGGACCTGCTGCCGAACCAGACGATCGTCGTCGACGCCGACGTGATCCAGGCCGACGGCGGCACCCGGGTGGCCGCCATCCTGGGCGGCTACGCCGCACTGGTGCAGGCCTTCGACGCGCTGGTGCGTGCGGGCCGGCTCGACGACTGGCCGCTCACCGAGTTCGCTGCGATCAGCCTCGGCTGGGCCGGCGGCGACGAGGTCCTCGTCGACCTGGACGCCCGCGAGGACGACCGCGTGCACGCCGACCTGACCGTGGTGGGCACGGCCGAGGGCGAGCTGATCGAGATCCACGGCGGCGGCGAGGGCCGGCCGGTGCCGCGGGCGATCTACGACCGCATGGTGGACGAAGGCCTGCGGCAGATTCCTGGACTCGTCGCCGAGGTGCACAAGCAGCTGGCGGAAGGGGTATCGTAGGAATGATGCAGGTCGTGATCGCCACCTCCAACCCCGGCAAGTACCGCGAGCTGGCTCGGGGTCTGGAACCGCTGGGCTGGGAGCTGCGCCCGCTGCCCGACTTCGGCGTGGAGCTGCCCGAGGAGACGGGCACCACCTTCGAGGACAACGCGCTCATGAAGGCGGCCACGGTGGCGCAGAAGACGCGGCTGCCGGCCCTGGCCGACGACTCGGGCCTGGTCGTGGACGCGCTGGGCGGCGAGCCGGGAATCTATTCGGCGCGCTACGGCGGCCGCACCAACGACCGCGACCGCAACGTCTACCTGCTCGAGCGCCTGCGCGGGGTGCCTCCCGAGCAGCGCACCGCCCGCTTCGTCGCGGTGCTGGCGCTCGCCTACCCCGACGGCCACGTGGAGAGCTACCGCGGCGAGGTCGAGGGCGTGATCCTCGAGGCCCCGCGCGGCGAGGGCGGCTTCGGCTACGACCCGCTCTTCTACCTGCCCGAGCTGGAGCGCACCTTCGCCGAGATGGCCCCCGAGGAGAAGGCGCGGCACTCCCACCGCGCCCGGGCCCTCGCGAAGCTGCTCGAAGCCTGGAAGGACGGCCCGCCCCCGCGGGAAATCTGGCCCCTGGAGTAAGCCCCATGCCCACGGTTCGCGAGCCGCACGTCGCGGTCTGGCGCCTCTTCGACCTGGCCGACGAGATCGACACCGACCGGGTCGCGGGGACCCGGTTCGCGCTGCGGCGCGGCCGCAGCGGCGCGGTGCGCCTGGAAGAACCGCCGGTCGAGCTCGACCTGGGCGACCACGGCTTCGCGGGGCGCGGGGGCCGGCTGCGCGCCCGCGTCTACCCCTTCGGCATCGTCGCGCTGGCCTGGCGGGTGCGCCTCGGGGAGCGGCTGTCCTGGGCCGAGCTGGAAACCGCGGCGCTCGAGCTGGTGGGCGCCCCCGGCCTCGACGCCTGGATGCGCGAACGGCTGGCGCCGCTGCGCGCCGAGCTGGCGCCAGCCCTCGCCCGGCCGCTCGCGGCCCCGGGCGAGGAGGGGTTCTACGCCGTCCACGTCCAGGGGTTCGAGCCCGAGCTCTCCGCCGACGCCCTGATGCAAGAACTCGACTTGGCCCCGCTGGTGCTGGGGGAGCGGGTCGCCGCCTCCGCGCAGCTGCGCGCCGACCTGGCCCGCCACGCCTTCAGCTACTCGACCGGCGACCTGGCGCTCTTGGGCTTCGACGGGGTCTTCATCTACGACCGCGAGGGCATCTGGGACGTGGCCGACCTGGTCGAATGGGTGCACGCGGAGCTGCTGGAGCTCGACTACTACGACGGCGTGCTCGCGCGGGCGCTTGAGGGGGCGCCGCAGGTGCTGCGCGAACTCGGCTGGGGCCGCTACGGCCGCCTGGCGCGGCTGCGGCGCAGCCTGATGGAGCGCCGCGCCGAGATCACCGAGGTGCAGACGCGGCTGGCCGGGGCCCTGCGCATCACCGAGGACCTCTTCTACGCCCGCATCCACCGCGACGCCACCGAGGTCTACGGCGCCGCCGAGCTGGCCGCCGCGGTGCAGGCCAAGCTGCAGGCGCTCACCGCCATCTACCAGATGGTCAGCGAGGAGATGCAGTTCCGCCGCAGCCAGGCGGTGGAGGTGGCCATCCTGGCGCTGATCGCGCTGGAGGTCGTGTGGGTGCTACTCGGCCGGATGTAGCCGCGCGAGGAAGGCGGCGACGTCGCCGGGGCCCTCGAGGAAGGTGAGGAGGTCGAGCTCGCGCGCGGAGAGCTCCAGGTGCGGGCGCAGCAGCGGCCGCCAGGCCGCGTCCACCCCGATGGGGAAGGGGGGTTCGCCCTGGAGCCGCTGGATGTAGGCGAGGTTCCAGGCGACCAGGATCTCGGTCAAGGTGCCGAGCCCGCCCGGCAGGGCGAGGGCGGCGCGGCTGACCTCGAGGATGCGTTCGATGCGGCCGGTCAGGGTGGGCGCGGGCAGCTCGAGGTCCACGTGGGCGTTGGCCCCGCTGCGCGACTTGAACAGGTCGGGCGCGGTCACCCCGATCACCAGCCCGCCCGCGGCCTTGGCCCCGCGGCTCACGGCCTCCATGCTGCCGCCGTAGCCGCCGGTGGCCGCAGCGAAGCCGTGCCCGGCCACGAGCCGGCCCCATGCTTCCGCCTGCGCCCAGGCCGCGGTGCCGGGCGCGGTGCGCGAGGAGCCGAAGACGGCGACGACGGGAACGCCCACGCCGCTATTGTAAACCCGCCCGGGGAGCCTCCCCGGGCGGGGTGTACCGGTCGCTCCTGTGCTACTTTCCGAGTGCGTCGAACGCGAAGCTGAAGCCGCCCGCGTCGACGAAGAAGAAGTAGCCCGCGCTCCCCTGGGGCGCGCCGTATTCGAGGTAGAAGGGCACGAGCGCCGACCGGGCGGACGCGCTCGCCAGCTCGTCGACGCTGCCCGGAACCGCCTCGCCGCCCAGCGCCGCGAGGAGCCAGTACCCGCGGAAGGCGCTGTCGATGCGCATGCCCATTCCATTCAGGTCGGGCAGCTGGAGCTGAGGTTCGGTGGTGACCACCTCAACCGAAACGTCCGGTCTAAGATCAAGGATGAAGACCACGTCGTAGAGCGTCCCTTCGGGCCCCGCCCAGCGGAAGGTCGTGTCGGGGTCGATCGTCGCGCCGTTGAGGGGGACGATGGGCACCACGGGGTCGGGGAAGCTCAGCGACACGTCGTTCGAGTCCGCAGCCGCCTGCTGCCACACCCCGGCGTCACCGTAGATGCCTGCGAGGTCGAGCGCGCCGTAGGCGCCGCCCAGGAAAAGGCCGCCGCCCCCGTAGCTCGCGGTGGCCACGACCAGGGAGCCCAGGCCCTCGCCCACCGGGCCCGCCATGGCGAAGCCGCCGTCCGCACCGGCCTCGTCGGCGTTCATCTGGGCGGTCGCGAAGGGCAGGGCCACACCGTCGACGGTGACGTGGTGCTCCACCTGATCCAGGTCCATGACGCCGGGGAGCTGCACGCTCACGTTGAGGTCGCGGCTGCCGATCTCCGTGAGCGCCAGGTCCTGACCGAGCGCGTCGCCGTCGCCAAGGCTGACGGTCAGCTTCTTCGCCGCCAGGAAGGCGGTGGCGTCGTTCGTGGCGGTGTCGCGCTGCCACTGGATGCCGAAGAGGGTGGCGTTGTTCTCGCCCGCCAGGTCGGGATCGAAGTAGACGCCGACGTCGTAGTTCGGGCTGGCGTCGTAGGCGAATTCGCCTCCGCCCACGTAGGGGCCGACCACCAGGGCCGCGCCGTTGCGGAAGTCGTCGGTGGTCTGGGCGGGCGTGATCGCCCCGCTGGCGCTGGCGTGCGCGCAAGTCTCGTTGCGCGGCGCCGCCGCGTCGTTGGCCCAGACCACGGGATCCGGCTTGGTCAGCCCCTTGTAGACCAGGACGGGCACCTCCTGGACCTCCTCGGGCATCAGGTAGGCGTTGCTGATCACGAGGTCGTAGGGGGCCGCCACGCCGTTGATCGTGAAGCTGCCGTCCTCGGCCGTCAGCACCGGGTCGTGCCCGGGCACGAAGACCGTCTTGTAGGGCAGGGGCTGTCCGCAGAGATCGAGCAGCTTGCCCTGCACCTGGAACCCGCCGGCGTTCTGATTGCCGCAGCCGGCCAACAACAAGAGTCCTGCCGCCAATGTTCCCAGAAACCAACCGCGTTTGCTATTCATAAATGCCTCCTCGTAGCCGCACGACGAATGCGAAACGTTCGCTACATCGAGCAGTCTAGGACGGCGCCCGCAGGACAAACTTCCTAGTGTTCCCCTTAGGAATGGGTTTTTATATTCATGTTGTATGCATTCCATTCTCATGTGCGGTAGACTTGACGGATGCACGTCAGCGATGAAGTCCGCTCCGCCCTGCGCTCCCGCGCCCCCGTGGTCGCCCTGGAGTCCACCGTCATCACCCACGGCCTTCCCGTTCCCGTCAACCTCGAGACCGCCCGCCGGCTCGAGGCCGCCGTGCGCGAGGAGGGCGCCGTCCCCGCCACGATTGGCATCCTCGAGGGCGAGGTGCGGGTGGGCCTGGGCGCAGACGAGCTCGAAGCCCTGGCCACCCGCAACGCGGTCGAGAAGGCGAGCCTGTGGAACCTGGCGGCCGTCGTCGCCCGCCGGCGGTGGGCGGGCACGACCGTGGCCACCACCGCGCACCTGGCCGCCCGGGCGGGAATCCGCGTCTTCGCCACCGGCGGCATCGGCGGCGTGCACCCCGTCCCCTTCGACGAATCGAGCGATCTGATGGGGCTTTCGCGCACGCCGGTGGCGGTGGTCTCGTCGGGCCCCAAGAGCATCCTCGACCTGGGGGCCACCCTCGAGCGGCTGGAGAGCTACGGCGTGGGCGTCGTCGGCTACAAGACGAAGCACCTGCCCGCCTTCCACTCGCCCGACTCGCCCTTCGAGCTGCCGGCCACCGTCTGGAGCGAGGCCGAGGCCGCCGCAGCCTGGCGCGCCGCCCGGGCGTTGGGGCTCGAGTCGGCGACGCTGGTCTTCAACCCCGTGAGCGAGGGGATCCCCTACCGTCAGGTCATGGCCTGGGTGGACCAAGCGAACGAGGAGGCCCGGGCCGCGGGGATCGGCGGCAAGGACCTGACCCCCTACCTGCTCCGCCGCCTCGGCGAGCTCTCCCGGGGGCGCACCGACGAGGTGAACCTGCGCCTGCTCGAAGAGAACGCGCGCCTCGCGGCGCGCATCGCCCGGCAGCTGACCGACCCCGCCTGAGGCGGGCGGCCGGAACCGGCGCCGGAGCGGACCTCCGGCCCGGGGCGGTAAGATGTAGGGGTATGTGCGAGATCGGTGGGATGCTGCGCGTGGCCCGCGAGGAGAGCGGTCGCTCGATCCGCGACTGGGCCCGCGAGCTGGGCATCAAGAGCGACTACCTGCGCGCCCTCGAGGAATGCCGCTTCGAGGACCTGCCCGAAGCGGTCCTGGCCAAAGGGCACCTGCGCCGCTACGCCGAGGCGCTGGGCCTCGACCCCGAGCCCCTGCTCGCGCAGTACCCGGTGCGGCCCACCTTCACCCCCGACGACGTCATCACCCCCGAGCGCCGGCGCGGCCGGCCCTGGCTCTGGATCGTCGGCGTCGCCGTGCTGCTGGCGCTCGCCGCCGGCGCCTGGCTGGCGCTGCAGAGCCCCCCGCCGCCCGAGCCCGCCGCCATCGAGCTGGAAGCGCCCCCACCCCCGCCGCCGCCCCCGAGCGACGCCGAGCTCTCGGTGGAGACGGTTCCCCCGGGCGCCACCGTCTGGCTCGACGGCTTCCGCCTGGGCGAGGCGCCGGTGAGCGGCCGCTTCTCGGCCGGCGAGCGCACGCTGCGGGTCGAAGCCGAAGGCTACGTCCCCTACGAAGCGCCGCTCCTGCTCGAGCCCGGCGGCACCCGCCGCCTCAAGGTCACGCTGGAACCCCTTCCCGCCGCCGAAGCCCCCGCGCCCGCGGGCCCGCCCAAGCTGGTGCTGCGCTTCACCGAGCGCGCCTGGGTGCGCGTCACCACCCCCGAAGGCGCCAAGCTCTACGAGGGCATCCCCAAGGTGGGCAGCGAGCTCGAGTTCCCCCTGCCCGTGGTGGTGCGCACCGGCAACGCCGCAGGGGTTCGGGCGGTCCTGGGCGGCGAGGACCTGGGCCCCATGGGCGGCGAGGGGCTGGTGGTGGAGCGCCGCTTCGACGCGCCCGCGCCCTAGTGCGTATACTGGTGCGGTTGGAGGTCTATGGCCGCTAAAGTTGGATTCGTCAGTCTGGGCTGCCCCAAGGCCCTGGTGGACTCGGAACAGATCCTTTCGCGCCTCAAGGCCGCGGGCTACGGCTTCGCCGCGGACTACGCGGAAGCCGACGTGGTGGTCGTCAACACCTGCGGCTTCATCACCCCTTCGATCGAGGAGAGCCTCGAGGCCATCGGCGAAGCGCTCGGGGCGAACGGCAAGGTCGTCGTCACCGGCTGCCTGGGGGCGCGTCCCGAGGTGATCCGCAAAAAGTACCCGCAGGTGATCGACGTCAGCGGCCCCGCCGAAACCGAACGGGTGCTGGCGGCGGTGGCGCAGGTGGCCCCGCCCGAGCGCGACCCCTTTCTGGACCTGGTGCCGCCGCAGGTCAAGCTGACCCCGCGCCACTACGCCTACCTGAAGATCGCCGAGGGCTGCGACCACAAGTGCAGTTTCTGCATCATCCCGCAGCTGCGCGGCGGTCTGGTGAGCCGCGACGCCGCCGAGGTGCTGGCCGAGGCCGCGCGCCTGGCCGCGGGCGGCACCCGCGAGCTGCTGGTCATCGCCCAGGACTCGAGCGCCTACGGCGTCGACCTGGGCCACCGCGAAAGCGACTGGGCGGGGCGGCCGGTCCGCGCCCACCTGACCGATCTGGTGCGCGAGCTGAGCGGGTTGGTGCCCTGGGTGCGGCTGCACTACGTCTATCCCTACCCCCACGTGCGCGAGCTGCTGCCCCTGATGGCCGAGGGGCGGCTGCTCCCCTACCTGGACGTGCCGCTGCAGCACGCGAGCCCCCGGGTGCTGCGGGCAATGCGGCGACCGGGCGGCGCCGAGAGCCACCTGAAGACGATCCGCGAGTGGCGCGCGGTCGTTCCCGAGCTCGCGATCCGCTCGAGCTTCATCGTCGGCTTCCCCGGCGAGACCGAGGACGACTTCGAGCTGTTGCTGGAATTCCTGGCCGAGGCCCGGCTCGAGCGCGTGGGCGTCTTCACCTACTCGCCCGTGGCCGGAGCGGCGGCGAACGAGCTGCCGGGGGCGGTGCCGGAAGAGGTCAAGCAGGAGCGGCGGGCCCGGGTCATGGAGCTCGCCCAACGCCTCTCCCTGGAGAAGAACCGCGCCAAGGTGGGCCGCGTCCTGGACGTGATCCTCGACGAACCCGCGGACGAGCCCGGCGTCTTCGTGGGGCGCAGCTACGCCGACAGCCCCGGCATCGACGGCACGGTGCGGGTCACCAGCGACGGCACCGTGCGGGTCGGCGAGATCGTGCCCGTGCGCATCACGGCCGCGGACGTCTACGACCTCGAGGGCGAGGTCGTGGCCCGCGTCCCGGCCGGGAGGTGATATGAAGGGAGCGGTATGTACATCGTAATCGCCGGCGGCGGCGACATCGGCACCCTGATCGCCCAGTCGCTGCACGAAAACCACGACGTCGTCGTCATCGACCGCAACCCGGCCGTGGCCGAGCGCATGGCGGTGCTCGACGTGCGCGTCCTGGCCGGCAACGCCACCGACCCCGAGTCGCTGCGCGAGGCGGGCGTGGACCACGCCGATGCCTTCATCGCCACCACCAACTCCGACGAGGTGAACCTGATCGCCGCCATGCTGGCCAAGGGGCTGGGGGCGGCGCAGTCGCTCACCTTCCTGGGCAAGGCCTACTACGTCGAGGTGCTCACCGACCCCCGCACCATGGAGATCCTGGGCACCCGCATCGACCGCGTCTTCTGGCCCCAGCGCGCGCTCGCCAAGGAAGTGCTCGAGGTGGTGCTCATCCCCAAGGCGCTCGACACCGAGCTGCTCGCCGGCGGCCGCCTGCGCCTGATCGAGTACATGATCGACGTCGAGTCGAGCTACGCCCACCGGCTGGTGCCCGACCTCGACTGGCCCCGCGGCGTGAAGCTGCTGGGGGTGCTGCGCGAGGGGCAGTTCGTCACGCCGCTGGACGAGGACTTCCGCGACCTGGTCATCGAACCCGGCGACCACCTGGTCTTTGTCACCACCCCCGAGGCCTTCCCGGTGCTGCACGCCCTCTTCGCCGGCCGCGAGCAGGTGCGCCGGGTCTTCATCGTGGGCGGCGGCACCGTGGGCTACATGATCGCCAAGGGGCTGCGCGAGACGCGGGTCGAGGTCGTGCTCATCGAGCAGGACCCCGAACGCTGCGAGTTCCTTTCGGAAGAGCTGGGTGGGGTGCTGGTGATCCAGGGCGACGGCACCGACCTTTCGCTGCTCGAGCAAGAGGGCATCGAGGACGCCGACGCCATGATCGCGGTCACCGACAACGACGAGAAGAACCTGCTCGTCTCGCTGCTGGCCAAGCAGCTGGGGGTGGAGAAGGTGGTCACCCGGGTGAGCCGCAGCGAGACCCGCACCCTCTTCGAGCGCGTGGGCGTGGACATCCCCCTCACCCCGCGGCAGGCCGCGGTGCGCGAGGTGCTCGCCCACCTCAACCCCGAGGGCGTCGAACGCATCGCCCTGATCGAGGACAGCGTCGAGGTGATCGAGGTGCGCGTCCCCCCCGAGCTCGACGGCCGGCGCGTCGCCGAGCTGGAGCTGCCGCCCCACACCACCGTGGTGGCGGCGATGCGCGGTTGGCGCGTGGTTCTGGCGGCCAGCGAACTGCAGCTCAAGGCCGGCGACGAGCTCATCCTGATGGCCGCGCGTGAAGAAGTCGGCCACGTGGCCGAGCTGTTCAAGACGAGCTGACCATGGGAGGCTTCGTCCGTTACGCCCTGGGCACCGCGCTGCGCGCGGTGGGTTTGGTGATGCTCGCCTTCGTCCTCGTCGCCTGGGCCTGGAGCGAGGACGTGCGCGGCTTCCTGCTGGGGGCCGGCGTGGGGCTGGCCCTGGGGCAGCTGCTGCGCATGACCGGCACCCCCAAGGCCGAGCCCAGGCGCGCCGAGGGTCTGTTCATCGTCGCGGTGATCTGGCTGCTCGTCCCCCTGCTGGGGGCGCTGCCCTTCTGGGTCAGCGGCCACGTGGGGCTGCTCGACGCCTACTTCGAGGCCATGAGCGGCTTCACCACCACCGGGGCCACGATCCTGCCCGACTTCACCTTGTTCAACCGCAGCCTCTTCCTATGGCGGGGGCTGACCCAGTGGTTCGGCGGGGTCGGCATCATCGTCTTGTTCGTCGCGGTGCTGCCGCACTTCGCGGTGGCCGGCCGCCAGCTCTTCTTCGCCGAGTCCACCGGGGTGCAGAAGGAAAAGCTGACCCCCAGGCTGCGCCACACCGCGGAGATGGTGTTGCGCGTCTACGTCCTGCTCACGGGGCTGGCGGTGCTCGGCTACTGGCTCGCCGGCATGCCCCTCTACGACGCGGTGGCCAACGCCCTCACCACCATGCCCGCGGGCGGCTTCTCCCCCAACCCGCTCAGCTTCGCCGGCTACCCGGCGGCGGCCCAGTGGGTGGCCGTCGTCTTCATGTTCTTCGCCGGCGCCAACTTCCTGCTCATCGCCAGCGCCCTCTTCGGGCGCGCCTCGCGCACGCCCTGGCGCGACCCCGAGTTCCGCGTTTACAGCGGCGCCTTCCTCGCGGGCTCGCTGCTGCTCGCGGTCTACCACGTCTACCTGCACGACTACGGGATCGAGGCCGCGCTGCGCCACGCCTTCTTCCAGGTGGCCTCGCTGCTCACCAGCACCGGCTACGCCTCGGTCGACTACACCCAGTGGGTCGTCCCCGCGCAGGCGATTCTGATCTTCCTGATGTTCGTCAGCGGCAGCGCCGGCTCGGCGGCGGGCGGGGTCAAGTCGGTGCGCTGGCTGGTGATGACCAACCACGTGCTGCGCGAGCTCAAGCGCACCCTGCACCCCAACGCGGTGCTGCCGCTGCGGCTGGGCACCAAGGCGGTGGGCGAGGACGTGCTGCGCTCGGTCTCGTCGTTCGTGATCCTCTACCTCTTCGTCTTCGTGCTGGGCACGATGGTGATCGTCTTCACCGAGGGCGACCTGGTGGTCGCCTTCACCTCTTCGGCGGCGTTCATCGGCAACGTCGGGCCCGGTCTGGGGGCGGTGGGGCCCATGGGCTCGTTCGCCGAGCTGCACCCGCTGGCCAAGCTGGTGGGCATCTTCCAGATGTGGGCGGGCCGCATCGAGCTGATCCCGGTGCTGCTGCTCTTCCACCCCGACACCTGGCGGGCGCTGCGGCGGAGCCGGTAATGGACTAGTGTTACTGCAAGATCAAGGTAAGACCAAGCGGGGCTGCTCTAAAACACAGACGTTTACTCATAATCGTCGCCGTTGCCGCTCAACAGAAGCGTAGCGGATGGGTGCATATCTTCGGTGAAGCATCTCGATGATCACAGCGGCTCTATCTCCGAAGGCAGTATCCGCTCAACTGGCAGAAACCCCTTTGTCTTTTGGAACTTCATTCTATGAAGAAAGTTATCCATTGCATCTGAGGGGTCCAGAGCAGCAAAATTCAGCCGCTCTAATGTTTTTCTTGGAATTGCCACCGATAGAATAGGGCGGTTTTCTAAATAGCCTGTCTTGGAATTCAAGATTTCACTTACTGCTGTGACGATAACCATCTGTATTGGAAGAAGCGCAAATGATTCGCGTGAAACACGGAGTACTGCTCCACACACATAGTCTTGATACAGTTCATAAAACTTAGTTTTAGGCATTTTCTTCACAGATAATTTTCCGCTCCGTAAGAGCGCTTTGGCCTCGGTGGGCACTACCTCTTCTCCATTTACGTATATAGTCGCCTCCAGTACCTTACTATCGACTGCATGAAACTCTACTGAGGAACCTAGCTCGCTTATTTCCCTGAAGGGATTGATTCTTGATATAGCTTCGACATAAGCCTCTCTATCGCCTGATAGAATTCTTACCGCGAGTGAGTGGGTTGCTTCCCAATCAGCATAATTCCTCTCGTACTCTTTCAGTGCCTTTAGGTATAGGTCTTCATCCTTACTTTTTCCGGCCTCTACCGCCTTGACTAATTTTCGCCTTTTTCCCTCAGCCCTTTGTAAAACTCTATCCATCACACTGGGCCGATACGCCTCAAGTCTATTCAGAGCTTCCTCTTGAAAAACATCCTGCCGCACTGGCTTTTCAGGTGGTGCCGTAGCACTGATTTCTGCCCAGTCCCATTCTTCACCGCAATCTTTGTGTACCGATGTAAGTACTTCTATATAATTCTCGAATACCTGGACGTCGTATGCTGCTTGTTCCAACTCCTGTATTCTTTCGACCTGCTTTCGCTCGCGCTCCAATTCTCGCTGCCTTCTTTTTGATTCCCGCTCCATGCGTCGCTGTGCAGCAGCTATAGCTCGCAGTGTGCCCTTCCACCCCATAAGGTCTCTCCCCCTTCTTCCTCTACGACGTAACTCAACATCACCGTGTTTTATTTCAAAGCTGAACATGCCCAATACCCTTGGCCTTTGTAGATGACACCCAATATATATTTGCTGAGAGCCATCAGAAAATATGTTTCCCTGTAGTTCTATACACCCACTTTAGTATGTCCGCATTTTACTAGTTGAACATACTATTATATTTATAAACATCCCTATTCATTTTCTAATAATAAATAGATATTACCTAGCATTTATGAATTGCACTACAACCCCTAGAACTGCCCGTAAAGGCGGTGGAAACTTACTGCAAGCCTACCAAACAGGCTGTGGAGCTACGCCCATCCCTACAACTTCCTCACTTAGCCTATTCGCTTTCTGGGTCAGTCTGCGTATTCCACTAGTGATAGGCTAGAGTCGTTGAAACAGGTTCTGTTTCTGCGTCTCTGCGCCGGGATTTTGCTCCGGGCGGCGGGGCTGGTGTTGTGGCTGGGCGCGCTTGCGGCCTGTGCCCAGGCTCCGCCGCACGAGGGTAAGGCTCAGCCGGAAACGGGGTTGCACATCTTCACCCTGGAGCACGATAGGCAGGAGCGGCGCTACGCGCTCTACGTGCCCGCGCAGGCGGGCGAGGCTCCACTGCCGCTCGTCTTCTCGCTGCACGGCGGCGGGGTGGTGCTGGAAGACCAGCTGGGCACGCGCTACAAGAGCCCCTTCAAGCTGTGGATGGACCTCGCCGACCGCGAAGGGTTCTATGTCGTCTACCCCGAGGGGCTGCCCGGGGCCTACGGCAAGCCCACCTGGAACGACTGCCGCGCCGACTGCACGGTGAGCTCGAGCGCCGACGACGTCGGCTTCCTGCTGCAGATCCTGGAGGAGGTGGCCGCCGAACACCCCACCGACCGCCGCCGCGTCTACGCCTCGGGGATGTCCAACGGCGGCTTCATGGCCCTGCGCCTGGCGGTAGAGGCGCCGGACACCTTCGCCGCGGTGGCCGCGATCGGCGCGGCCATGCCGGCGGTGAGCGGCTGCGGCGCGCCCCGGTGCCCGCTGCCGGTGCTCTTCATGAACGGCACCGCCGACCGTTACATGCCCTACGGCGGCGGCACCCTCAGCAACCCGCCAAAGGCGAGCCACGGCACCGCGATGAGCACCCCCGACTCGGTGGCGCTCTGGGCCGACCTCGCCGGGGCCCGCGCCGAAGCGCCGGTGCATTACCCCGACCTCGACCCCGACGACGGCGGGACGGTCACCCGGCGCGACCACACCGCCGGCGGCCGCGTCTGGGTGCGGCTCTACACCGTGGGCGGCGGCGGGCACGCCGCCCCCAGCCTGCGCGAGCGCTATTCGGCGCTCTTCGAACGCTACTTCGGCCACCAGAACCACGACATCGAGGCGGTGGAAGAGATCTGGCGCTTCTTCCGGGCGGCGGCGCCGGCTCAGGGCCCCGCGGGCAGATAGGCGATCGCGCGCGCCTGGGCGCCGGCGAGCCGGTAGTGCTCGGCGAGGTTGGGGTCCAGCAGGTCCAGCACCAGCAGCCGGCCCGGCCCCACCAGGTAGGCGTAGTCGTCGGGGGTGATCACGGCGTCGCGGAAGTCGCCGGAGCGCAGGAGGTCGTCCTGACCGCTGCGCCGCAGGGCGTAGCCCGAGTCGGCCGCCACCAGCCAGCCCGCGGGAAGGGGGCGGATCCAGCGCAGGCCCGAGAGGGCGAGCGCGGGCCCGCGGTAGACCGGAGCGTCGCTGCTGCCGGCCTCCCAGGTGTAGAGCACGACGTCCGAGAGCCGGTCGACGGCGATCCCCAGGCGCTGCTGCCGGTCCCAGTCCGCCGTGAGCGCCTCCACGGTGACCAGGCCCGCGACCTCGTGTTCGATCGGGTCTCCGGGGGGGTCGGGGTAGACGAGGGTGAACTTCTGCAGCCCCGGCCGCAGCCGCACCACGCGGTCGTCGGGGCCGAGCAGGTAGCGGGTGCCCTCGGGGTCGCCGCTGCGGTCCACGGGTTCGAGCGCCGGGTTCGCCAGCGCCACCGTCCAGACGCCGGAGGCCCCGCAGTCGACGAGCAGGTGGTTCTCGCCGACCCGCAGCCCCCCGTCCGCGCAGACGACGCCCAACGGCAGCTCTACCTCGGGCGGAGCCGGATCCGGCGCCCGGTCGACCTGTGCCCCGCCCACCGGGTAGGCCCGCAGCGCGTCGGGCGCCAGGACCCAAAGCCGGGTGTCCCCGGGGGGGCGGGCGAGGTCCTGCACCGTGACGCCCAGATCCCAATCCCCCAGGGCGGCGGCGGGCTCGGTCCCCGCGGGGTAGAAGACGACCCGCTCCCCCTCGCCCACCGCGAGCAGCAGCTCGAGCGGGGGCTCCTGGGTTCCGGTGCAGGCGGCGATCAGCCACAACAACGCGGCAAGTCCCCAAAGTCGCTTCATAATCCCCCCTCCCAGGGCATGCGGATGCCGCTTTCGTCGAAGAGGAAGCGCGCGCTCTGATCGCCGTAGAGGAAGGCGATCCGCGCCGAGGGCGCCGCCGCGTCCAGGGTGAAGCGCAGCGCCCAGCAGCAGCGGTCGAGGGTGACGACGAAGCGGGGCTGGAGCGGCGGCCAGCCCTCCGAGGTGCGCACCTCCTGGGTCAGCAGCGCGCTCAGGTAGAGGCGGGTGTTCTCCTCACCGCGCCAGCCCAGGGTGAACCCGAAGTCCTTGAACGAGAGCTTGCGGTCGTCCGCGGCGTACCGGGCGTACTCGAACCCGCCCTGCACGCTCAGCGCCGGCCAGGTGTCGCCGCCGGACCAGACGTCGAACCCCCCTTTGATCGAGGCCTCTTCGAGGTAGACCTCCTCGTCGCCGGTCTCGGGGAGGTGCCAGGCGGCGCTCACGTTCCAGGTGCTCCTCAGGTCGGCGAAGCGGGAGCCGAACCGCAGGGAGCCGGGGCCGAAGCGCCCCTGCGCCCCGTCCCAGCGCTCCAGGAGGGTGAGGCGGTGCTCCTTCCAGGCCGCGGTGAAGGTGAGCTGGTGGTCGCGGAAGTTCGGGTCGCCGGGGTCGTCGGTGAAGAACGAGGTGTGGTCGAGCCGCACCGAGAAGGGCCCCCACCCGGCGCCGATCCGCCCGTTCAGGCGCCGGCCGTCGTGGTCGTAGGTCTCGCTCAGGCTGTAGCGCGCGCCTCCGGGGCGCAGCTCGAAGGCGGCGCGGGTCTCCCGCGGCCGGCCCTGGTTGAGGTCGCGTTTGTGGGTCAGGCTCAGGTTGCCGCCGGGGAGCGCGTAGCTCGCCCGCAGCAGCAGGTCGTCGTAGGCCGCGTCCGGGTAACGGTAGCCGCTCTGGGCGCTCGCCGCGAGGTCGCCCAGGCGCAGGCTTAGCCGGCCGGTGGTGGCCTGGTGCCGCCCCGCCTGCGGGTCGTAGAGGTGGTCGAGCTTCAGGGTCAGCGGCCCCGGCCGCGCCTCGAGCCCGGCCTTGAGGGGCGCGTAGACGGCCTGCTCGAGGTCGCGCCCTCCCGAAGCGGTGAGCACGAGCCCGGGCAGCACGCTCCAGCGCGAGCTGGCCTTGAAGTCGAGCTTGCGTTCGGGGCGGATGTAGTCGCGGGCGAAGAAGGCCTCGCCCTCCGCCACCCGCCGTTCGAGCCGCGCCTCCACCCGCAGCCCCCCGAGCGTCTGCGACGCCCGCAGGGTGCTGCGCCAGTCGACCTGGCGTTCGCCGGTGTCGTAGTACCAGCCCTTGAAGCGGTTTTCCGCGCTCAGGCGGAACCCCTTCCACGGCGGTGAGGGCCGGAAGACGTCGAGGTGGTCTACGTAGATCCGCCCGGCGCTGGCCCAGACCCCGGCGGCGCGCGCCGAGCGGTTGAGCTCGTTGGTGCGGTCGAAGTACCCGCCCGCGTAGAGGCTGCCCTTGACGCTGAATCCGCCGCCGCTCCAGCCCCGCGTCCAGCGCAGCACCATCTCGGGGACGGTCCGCGCCGCCGGCGGCCCCGCCTCGCCCAGGTCGAGGTAGGTCTGCAGCCGGAACTCGGCGCGCGGCTCCTCCCGCCCCAGGGCGCGGCTGCTCAGCTTGAGGCGCACCCGCCCCGAGGCGGTGTTCTCGCGCCGCTCCAGGCTGAGCTCGTGCCGCCAGCCGTCCTCCTTGAGCCGGTACTCGGCCTTGAGGCTCCATCGCGGCGGCTCCGCGGCCTGGTCGGCGCTCGTCCACTTGAAGGCGGTGGCCTGGTAGAAGGGCAGGTCGCGCAGGTTCTTGTCGCCCATGCGGTAGTCGAGCTGGGCTTCGAGGGTGCCGCGGTCGGCGCCCACCTCGGGCGGCAGGTAGAGGGCGCGGTAGTGCTCATACGCCGCGCCCGCCCCCCAGTGGTCCACCCCCAGACCCCAACCGCGGTTCTGGAACCAGCGCAGCAGCGTGAACCCCAGGCCGCCGCGCGTCACGTAGGGCAGGTCGGCGCTCACGAACCAGCCGTCGGTGGGGTCGCTGCCCACCTCGACCCGCGGCCGCCGTTCGGAGAAGTGCAACAGCAGCACCGGCCAGTAGAAGGTCACCTCGCCCCGGGTGTAGACGGTCACGTCGTAGGCCACCAGGCGGTCGCCGGGGTAGAGGATCACCTTGCGCGCCTTGAAGCTGTAGTCGTAGGGGTCCTGGCCGCAGCGCGCGCAGGGGGTGAACTCCCCCTGGGTCAGGAGGATCTGGCCCATCACGCGGGTCGCCTCGGGGCCCCACAGGTCGATGCCGCCGCTTTGGATGTGCACCTCCAGGGCGTCGAGGCTCTCGTCGTCGAGGTAGAGCTCCAGGTAATCGGCCTCGGTGACCCGCCCCTCTGCGTCCTGGTAGTAGACCTGGCCGATCAGGATCAGGCGCCGTGCCGAACGGTCGTACTCCACCCGGTCGGCGCGCACCTCCTCGCCCTTCTCCAGTTCGAGGATGACCGGAGCGCCCACCAGCACCACCAGCTCGCTGTCGCCCACCTTGCGCAGCTCGAGCCGGTCGGCCTGGGTCACCTCGATCCGCCCCGCCAGCGCCCACCCCGCCAGCAGCACGACCAGCGCCCAGACCCCCGCCCTCACCGCTTGCCCCCAAGCAGGAGCAGGCCCGCCACCCCCGCGTAGAGCAGGTCCGGCCCCCAGGCGGCGAACCATGGGGCGAGCACCCCCTGTTCGCCCATGATCCGGAAGACGCTCCAGGTCGCGTAGTAGAAGAAGGTCAGCGTCACCACGCCCACCATGCCCAGGCTGCGGCTGCCGCCCAGCATCCAAAACGCCAGGGCCACCGCGAAGAGCGCGAAGGCCACGCTCGCCGCCGGCTCGGCCCACTTGCGCCAGTAGGCCGTGGCCTCGGCGTGGTAGGGCCGGCCGAACTTCTTGTACTCGGCGATGCGGCGGCGCAGTTCGGCCAGCGGCAGGTCCGCGGGTTTGGTCGGCGGGCTCACCGCCAGGTCCTCGAGCGGCAGCAGCCCCCGCTCGAACTCGGTGATCGTGCGCGGGCGGGAACCGTCGAAGGTCACGCGCATTCCTGCGTCGAGCACCAACCGCCCCGGCTCGAAGCGTCCGCGCTTGGCCGTCAGCACCTCGCCTTCCGAGAGCACCCGCACGTCGCCGAACCCCTGCCCGTCCACCTGCCCCACGTAGATCGTGCGGCCGTAGGCGTCGCGGAAGAAGGTCCCCGGCTGCAGCAACGCCCGCGGCTTGGCCAGGATCGCCTCCCGCAGCACCTGGTTGGCCCGCTGCAACTCGCGCGGCACCCAGCTCTCCCCGGCCACGAAGCCCACGAGCGCCAGCAGCGCTCCAAAACCGACGAGTACCCCCAGCACCCGCTCCCGGGGGATCCCCGAAGCGAGCAGCACCTTGAGCTCCGAGTCCTCGGCCATGCGGCTGAGCGCCAGCAGCAACGCGAACAGGTAGGCGATGGGCAGGCCCCGCACCAGCGCCTCGGGCACCCGGTGGGCCAGGTACTGCCCGATCGAAAGGGGGTCGGCGCCGCGCGCCAAGAGCGGAGCCAGCACCTCGAAGAGCACCCCGCCGAGCAACAGGAGGACGACCACGGCCAGCCCCCCGAGCAGGTAGGCCCCCACCTCGCGCAGCAGGTAGCGGCTCAGGGTGTTCACAGCAGCCTCCGTGTGCCCGCGAGGGCCAGCGCGAAGTAGACCACGTCGGCCAGCCAGGCGCCGTAGGGCCCCACCACCGCGAACCGCGCCAGCTGCGCCGCCAGCGTCCAGAGCACGTAGTAGCCGAAGATCAGCAGCACCACGGCCACGAAGGCCCAGGCGGCCTCACGCAGCGAAAGCCCCACCACCGCCGCCAGCCAGGCGAGCGCGATCACCCCCACGGCGTCGGCGTGCCGGCGCTGCAGCGGGAAACGGGCCTGGGGGTCCACCTTGGCGAGCTCGCGCAGCTCGGCCATGGGCAGCGACTCGTAGGTCGTCTTCTTCTCGACGAAGCGGGAGGGGAAGGGCAGCGGGATCGTCTCCCAAAACTCGGGGCGCGCCCCCGGCGCCGTCTTCCAGGCGTTCTTGAGCACCCAGTTGGCGTCCTTCCAGACCCCCTCGTCGGCGCTCCAGACCGCGCCGTCGGGGGTGACCACGCGCACCCCCTGAAGGCGGCCGCCCCCGGCGTCGTCGGGGTAGACGCGGCGCGCGTAGTAGACCC
The DNA here is from genome assembly GCF_000183745.1 of Oceanithermus profundus DSM 14977. Lineage (NCBI taxonomy): Bacteria > Thermotogati > Deinococcota > Deinococci > Thermales > Thermaceae > Oceanithermus > Oceanithermus profundus. The sequence continues at coordinate 1,957,076 of NC_014761.1, forward strand.
CGAGCCCCTGAGGGGCGTAAGCGGCGTTGGTGAGCACGCCGCTGGGGGCGTGCCCGTAGTAGATCTCGTAGATCAGGTCGTCGTAGCGCGCCTGGGCCTCGGGTTTGACCCAGCCGGCGTTGACCCAGGCGACTGCCGCCACGAAGGCCGCCAGGCCCAACACCGGTGCGAGCAGCCGCACGGGTGCGATGCCCGCGGCGTAGACGGCCTTGAGCTCGGAGTCGCGGATCCAGCGGGCCAGCGCCACCAGCACCGCGAAGACGAGGCCCAGCGGCAGCGCCACCCCCAGGGTGTAGGGCATGCGGTAGAGCACCAGCTCCCCGACCTGGGTCCAGGTCGTGCCGCGGCTGAGGAAGACCCCCGAGAGCGACGAGAGCAGGTCGGTGGTCACGAGCCCGATGAAGAGCAGGGTTCCCAGCAGGTAGGGCGTCAGGATCTCGCGCAGCAGGTAGCGCTGGAGCACGAAAAAATTATAGGCAGCCGGGGCATGAGAAAGCGCCGGAACCGCCCTGGGGAGGATAAAAACAAAAAGCGGGCCGCAGCCCGCTCGCTGGTGCGCCCGGCAGGAATCGAACCTGCGACCTAGCGCTTAGGAGGCGCTTGCTCTATCCGACTGAGCTACGGGCGCCCGCGAGGGAAATTCTAGCACGGCAGCGCATAGGGCGCCTTGTCATCCCGGACGGGCCCTGCTTTTTCCCGTCTCCCCGGACGAGCCCCGCCACGTTTCGTCACCCCGGACGAGTCTGCATTTTTCCCGTCATCCCGGACGAGCCCCGGAGGGGCGAGATCCGGGATCTCGGAGGTGCTGTTTACGAAACGTGCTCGGTTGCCCCTGCACGTACGGAAGTTCCGGGGGCCCGCCCTATTTCTTCACCCCGAACGAGCCCCCCTGTTTCGTCACCCCGGACGAGCGAAGCAGGATCCGGGGCCTGCCCTGGACGAGATCCGGGGCCTGCCCTGGACGAGATTCAAGGTCTCGCCATTGCCGACAACGAAGGCGTCCGGTGACCCCTGCCCGCCGCGAGGTTCCGGATCGCGGGAGCCTCGCGGCTCCCTTGTCCGGAACGACGAAATGTTTTCTTGCCCACCTTCGTCGCCCCGGACGAGCGGGGCGAGATCCGGGGCCTGTCCCGGACTTGATCCGGGATCTCGCGGTGGCCCGCCGCCCGAACGGCGAAGGCCGGAGCCCGCAGGGGCCGCAGCCGGACCGCGGCCGGCTCACGCCCGGCGAAAGCGGCGTTGCCGCTCCGGGTCCAGTTTCTCGGTGGCGTAACGGAGCATCGTCCGCGGCATGCGGGCGGCGTTTTCCTCGAGAAACGCGAGCAGGGTCTCCTCGTCGCGCTTCCCTACCTCGCGCAGCATCCAACCCGCCGCCTTGTGGATCAGGTCTTCCGGATCGTCCAGCAGCCGCCGGACCAGGCGCAGGGTGGGCGCGTACGCGCCCCGGCGGATGAAGTGAAAGGTGGCCATCACCGCGACCCGGCGTTCCCAAAGCGAGGGCGAGGCGGCCAGCCGGTCGAGCAGCGAGCGGTCGCGGCCTTCCAGGTACGGCCCCAGGATGTGCGGGGCGCTGGCGTCGACAAGGTCCCAGTGGTTGACGCGGTCCAGGTTCCGCAGGTACATCTCCGCAACCGCCGCGCGCGCCGCCGGGTCACCGCGGCGGAAACGGTCCACGAGCAACAACAGGGCCAGCAGGCGCGCCTCGTGGAAGGGCGAGCCGAGCAGGTGCTCGACCTCGGAAAGGGGGAGTTCGCGGAAGCGCCGCACCCGCCCGCGCAGCACCGGAACGCGGATCCCCAGGAAGCGGTCGCCCTCGGCGTACTGCCCCGGGCCCGCCTTGAAGTAGCGCCGGGCGTGGGCGGCGGCACCGGGGTCGCCCAACGCTTCCAGCTCGCGCGCTACGTCCGCGGCGCGCACGGCTAGAAGCTGATGACCTGGAAGCCTTCGTCCACGGCTCCGACCAGGTCGGCGCCGATGTAGGTCACCTCGAAACCCGGGAGCTCGAGCGGCCCCCCGGTGGTCTCCAGAATCCGCCGGCAGACGAGGGGCACGATCCCGCGTTCGGACAGCGCGCTCAGGGCTTCGCCGAAGTCGGGGTCCCGAGTAAGCGGCACCCGCACCCCGTCGGCGAAGAAGATCACCCGCACCTCCGCTCCGCGGTCGTGGGCGACCCGGGCGAAGGTCAGGCCCGAACGCACCTTGAGCGCTTCGGTCGGTCCGCTGTTGATGAGCACCAGGATCTTGGCCATATCCGACTTTAGCACCCGCACGAAACGAAGCAGGCCCCAAAGGGCCTGCTTCTTCTGGTCGGGGCGAGAGGATTTGAACCTCCGACCACCTGAACCCCATTCAGGTGCGCTTCCTGGCTGCGCTACGCCCCGCAGCGTCCCTTAGTTTAGCCGGGGGCCAAACCCTTGTCAACGAAGCCCCCGCCGCGGTTCAGTTGAGCAGCCGCCCCTTGAGCGCCAGCTCGCGGGCGCGGTCGGCGTAGCCGCGCAGCGTCTCGCGCCACTCGTCGGAGGGCGGCAGGTAGGGCAGGAGCCGCTCGGCCAGCTCGGCCACCTCGGCGGGGTTGGGGTAGCCCGTCTGGGCCAGCACGTCCACGATCATTTCGGTGGCCGTCACCCAGTCGCGGTCGCCCTCGCGCGCCGCTGCGGCGGCGGCGCGGTAGTGCGCCAGCGCCTCGTCCCACGCCCCCACGTCGTAGGCGCGGTTGCCCAGGATCAGGTGGGCCGCCGGCACCGTGCCCAGCTCGAGCGCCCGCCGCGCCGCGTCGTCGGCCGCGGCGCCGTCGCCCAGCCGGTAGTAGGCCTCGGCCAGGTCGGCGAGGGCGTGCGCCCGGTGGGGGTAGGCTTCGTCGCTCGCGACCTTGCGCAGCAGCGCCTCGGCGCGGATCAGGTCCCCGTGGTCGAGCTCGAACAGCCCCCACTCGTGCCAGACGAAGGGCAGGTCCCCGGCCGCAGCGCGCTTCTCGGCGTCCTGGTAGGCCGCGCGCGCCGCTTCGAGGCGGCCGAAGCGCTGGTGCACCTGGGCCCGCACCATCGCCGTGCCGTGGCTCAGCCCGGCGCCCGCCGCCTCCAGCCCTTCGGCCTGCACGATCTCCTCGGCGGCACGCTCGGGGTTCCCCAGCAAGAGCTCGACCCGCGCCCGCAGGTAGCGGTAGGTCGCGCGGTCGGAGAGCTCCCCCTCCCCGAGCAGGGGCTCCGCCTCGGCCAGCAGCGTCTGCGCCTGCTCCGCGGCCTCGGTTTCCAGCCACAGCGCCGCGGCGTCGAGCAGGCTCCACAAGCGCTCCTTGCCGTGGGAACGCCCCGCCGCCCGCTCGTGAGCCCGGGCCGCGGCGTCGAGGTGCCCCAGCGACTCGTGCACCCGGCCGGAAAGCGCCCAGGCGCGCGCCTCCAGGAAGGGGGGCAGGACCTCCGGATCGGGCAGGGCCTCCAGCGCCGCCTCCATCCGCCCCAGGTAGGCCAGCCCCTGGGCCACGTGGTAGGCCGCGCGCGGCTGCTCCACGGGCGGCGGCTCCAGCGTCTGGCCGGCCAGCGCCTCCAGCTCGAACCGCAGCGCGGCGTAGCGTTCGTTGCGCTCGACGCCGGGCCAGCGCGCCCCCGCTTCGTCGAGGGCCGCGCGCCAGGCCTCGGCTTCGGCCTCGCCGTAGAGGCTGTAGAACTCGGCGAGGTCCACGAGGGCCTCGGCGGCGCGTGCGGAGGTGGTGAAGCGGCGCTCGGCCGCCGCAACGAGGGCGTCGTAGGCGCGGTCGTACTCGCCCTGGTGTAACCATTCCTCGATACGGGGCGTCACGCCCAAAGCATAGCACGCCCGCCTCAAGACCCTCTCAGCCGCCGTTCGTATAAACTGTTAGGGCTCAGGGCGCATGCCGCCCGGAAGCGGAGGTCGCTTTGCCAAACCGGATCAACCCTTGGACGATCGTCCTTTTCCTTATTTTTGGGCTCTGGCTCTACTCGCTTATGGGCAACGCCGGAGCCGCACCGCCCATCAGCTACGACACCTTCGTCCGTTTCGTCACGGAGAACAAGGTCCAGAAGGTGCTCATCGCCGAAGACCGCATCACCGGCGAGTTCAAGAGCCCGGAGCGGGTGACCAGCAAGGACAAGGTCATCACCACCAAACGCTTCGTCACCACGCCCCCGATCCCCCAGGTGCCCGACCTGGAGCTTCCGGCGCTGCTCAAGAAGCACGGCGTCGAGTTCAGCTTCAAGACCACCTCGCCCTGGCTGCTCATCCTCGCCAACTTCCTGCCGGTGCTGCTGCTCGTGGGCTTCTTCTGGTTCTTCTTCATGCGCGGGCCCGCCGCGGGCGGCGGCGGCGGGGTGATGCAGTTCGGCCAGTCGCGGGCGCGCATGTACGGCAAGGAACAGCAGGTCTCCACCACCTTCAAGGACGTGGCCGGCCACGAGGAGGCCAAGCGCGAGCTCGTGGAGGTCGTGGACTTCCTCAAGCACCCGCAGAAGTACCTGGCCATCGGGGCCGAGATCCCCAAGGGGGTGCTGTTGGTGGGGCCGCCGGGCACCGGCAAGACGCTGCTCGCGCGCGCCGTCGCCGGCGAGGCGGGGGTGCCCTTCTTCTCGGTGAGCGCCAGCGAGTTCATGGAGATGTTCGTGGGCGTCGGCGCCAGCCGCGTGCGCACCCTGTTCGAGGAGGCGCGCAAGAACGCGCCGGCGATCATCTTCATCGACGAGATCGACTCGATCGGCCGCAAGCGCGGCGCCGGCATCGGCGGCGGCCACGACGAACGCGAACAGACGCTGAACCAGATCCTGGCCGAGATGGACGGCTTCGAGAAGGACACCTCGGTCATCGTCATGGCCGCGACCAACCGCCCGGACATCCTCGACCCGGCGCTTTTGCGCCCCGGCCGCTTCGATCGCAAGGTGATGGTCGGCCTGCCCAGCCTGGAGGAGCGCAAGGCGATCCTGCTCGTGCACATGCGCGGGAAGCCCATCGCCGACGACGTGGACGTCGAGGAACTGGCGCAGATGACGCCGGGCTTCAGCGGCGCCGACCTGAAGAACCTGGTCAACGAGGCGGCGCTGCAGGCGGCGCGTGAGAACGGCGAGCGCATCCACAAGCAGCACTTCCTGACCGCGCTCGACAAGATCGTGCTGGGGCTCGAGCGCGGCTCGCTCAAGCTCTCGGACAAGGAGAAGCGCGCCATCGCCTACCACGAGGCCGGCCACGCGGTGGTCAGCGAGGTGCTGCCCAACGCCGACAAGACCCAGAAGGTCTCGATCGTGCCGCGCGGCATGGCGCTGGGCGTGACCTGGCACCGCCCCGAGGAACGCGTCCTCGTCTCCTTCGAGCACCTGATGGACGAGCTCTCGGTCCTCATGGGCGGCCGCGCCGCCGAGGAGCTGTTCACGGGCACGATCACCACCGGGGCCGCCGACGACTTCAAGCGGGCCACCGAGACCGCGAAGCGGATGGTGCTCGAGTGGGGCATGGGCGACCACTTCAAGCACATCGCCTGGGACGCCGGCATGGGCCCGGTCTTCCTGGGCGAGGAGATCGCCCGGCGCAAGGACTTCTCCGAGCGCACCGCGGAGCTGGTGGACGAGGACGTGCGCAAGATCCTCGACGGGGCCTACGCGCGCACCCGCAAGATCCTGGAAGAGCACGACCAGGCGATGCACAAGATCGCCGAGGAGCTGCTCGCCAAGGAGACGATCCCCGGGGACCGGGTCCGCGAGATCCTCCGCGGCGAACCGCCCGCGAGCGGCGAAGCGGCCGAAGCCTGAGCCGCTGCACGAAGGGCCGCGCCCCTCGGGGCGCGGCCCTTCGCCGTTTCCGCCTAGCGGTCTTCCGGGTGCATCCCGATCGGGTAAAGCCCCACGGTCAGGTCGGTTTCGGCCAGTTGAGGGTTCTTCATCAGCAGGTTCCAGGGGTAGGCGCCCGCCGCGTCCTGCACCACGGCCGCGACGTCCAGCTCGATGAGCAGGGTCGGCACCGCCTCGTCTTCGGCGAACAGCGCCGCCAGGTGCAGGGCGTTGCGCCCCAGCTTGCTGCGGGCGTTCACGTCGGCGCCGAGCTCCGCCAGCGCCCGCAGGGCGGCGCCGTTACCGGCGCGCGCGGCTGCGAGGAAGGGCGTCCAGCCGTCGCCGTCCCTGGCTTCCAGATCGGCCCCCAGGAGCACCAGTTCGCGCAGGGTCCCGGAGTCGTCGCCCAGGCGGGCGGCCACGTGCAGCGGGGTTTCGCCGAGGTCGTTGCGGGCGGCCGGATCGAGCCCCAGGCGCACCCAGGCCTTCAGGTCGGGGCTTCCCTGGGCGGCTGCGAAATGAAGCGCGCTCCAGTTCCAACGGCCGCGGGCGGCGGGATCGGCCCCCAGCTCCACCAACAGGCGAGCGACCTCTATCGAACCGCCCCAGTCGGCCAGCAGCAGGAGCGGGGTCTTCTGCTCGAGGTCGCGTGCATTCACGTCGGCGCCCGCCCGGGCGAGCAGACGCACGACGGCGGTGGAGTCGGCCGTGGCCGCTCCGTGCAGGGGCGTCCAGCCGTCCTCGTCGCGGGCGGCCACGTCGGCGCCGCGGTCGAGCAGCAACGCCACCGCCTTGGGGCGGCCGCCCACCCGGGCCGCCAGGTGCAGCGGCGTTTCACCGATTCCGCTGCGGGCCTCCAGCGACCCGCCCGCGTCGAGCAGGGCCGCAAGCACGTCCGCCACCCCCTCCCCCTCGTTCAGCGCCGCCGCCGCGTGCACCGGGGTCCAGCCGTCGCCGTCGGTCGCTTTCGGATCCAACCCCGCGCCCAGCAGCCGGCGCACCGCCTCGGCGTCGGGAGCCGCGGCCGCGGCCAGATGCAGCGCGGTCGCGCCGTCGTCCGCGCGCACGCCGGTGCGGGCCCCGGCCTCGAGCAGCACGGCAATCTTGTCGGCCCGCCCCGAGGAGGCCGCGCTCAAGAACGGGGTCCAGCCGTCGGCGTCCACCGCTTCCAGGTCCGCGCCCAGGCGCACGAGCTCCCGGACCGCCTCCGGTTCGGGGTTGAGCCGCGCCGCCAGGTGCAGCGGCGTCTCGTCCAGCCCGTTGGTCAGGCGAACGTCGGCCCCGGCGGCGACCAACAGGCGGAGCGCTCCGGGGTCGGGGTTGTCGGCCGCCGCACGCATCAACGGGGTGAACGCCTCGCCGTCGCGCGGATCGAGGGAACGGCCCGCCGCGCGCCAACCGTCGATCACGACCTCCAGCACCGCCGGATTCGCGAACCGGGCCGCCAGGTGCAGCGGCGTCTCGCCCTCGTCGTCCACGAGGTCGGGCCAGCCCGCCGTTTCCCGCAGCAACGGCTCGAGCCGGTCCGGGGACGCGGTGCGCCAGAATCCGGGCTCGAGCAGGCGGCCTCCGGAGCCGGCCGCAGAGATGGAAACCGATACCAAGAAAAAGAGAACTACGGTAAATGCAAGCCGTTTCACTCCGTTACGCTAGCATGATGCCGCGGCGGGGACGGTTCAGCGACCAGTGGCCCTCCGCAGCGCGGCCTCGGCTTCGCTGCCCTGCAGCCTGACGTTGTGCATGAGCAGGTAGTCGAGCGCGGTCATCCCCGCGGCGTCCTGCAACCGCGGGTTGGCGCCCAACCGAAGGAGGGTCAGCACCACTTCGGGGTTGGGGTTCTTCCAGGCGGCGTAGATCAGCGGCGTCTTCCACAGCGGATCGGTGGCGTTGACGCGGGCCCCCGCGTCGATCAGCGCCTCGATCACCGCGGGCTCCGGGTTGTCGCGCGCGGCGATGTGCAACGGCCGGGTGCCGGTGGCCGTCCGCCGGTTCACGTCCAACCCCCGGCGGACCAGCACCCGAACCACCTCGGGTTCGCGGGTGGCCTGGGCGGCCAGGTACAGCGCCGAGCGGTCCAGCCGGTCGCCCAGCGTCGGGTCCGCGCCCAGCTTCAAGAGGACCTCGACTCCGGGCGCGTTGCCGGCGACGACCGCGGTGGCCAGCGGCGGCAGCCCCTGGGCGTCGGGCTCCTCGATCCGCGCCCCCATGCGCAGCAGCTCGCGAAAGACGCCGACGTCGGCATTGCTCGCCGCCGCCGCGTGCAACGGGGTACGTCCGCTTTGGTCGCGGGCGCCGACGTCGGCCCCGAAGTAGGCCAGCACCTGCAGGACCCCCGGCGTGCGCGAGAGCGCCGCCGCGTAGTGCAGCGGGGTGCGCCCCCGGTCGTCGCTCAGGTCCAGCCGCGCCCCCGACTCGATCAACGCCTGCACCGCCGCCGGAGCGGTGCTCCTGGCCGCGGCCCACATCAGCGGGGTCTGCCGCTTCGCGTTGGCGCGGTTCGGGTCGGCGCCTCGCTGCACCAGGTAGCGGATCACCCGCGGATCGCGGGAAAAGGCCGCGGCGTAGTGCAGCGCGGTGTTGCCGCCCGGGAAGAGCGCCTGCACCTTGGCCCGGGTGTCGAAGTCGCGCGCGACCCGCGGGTAGTCCGCCGCCGCCCAGTAAGCCTCACCGAACCGCGCGCCCTGCGCCCCCGCCGCCAGCGCCAAGAGCAGGAGCCAGGGCGCGCTGATGCGCGCAATCATCCCAGCCTTGTTCATACCGGCTTTATACCACGCGGTGATGCCTCCACAGAAACCGCCGGCGCGGCCTAGGGGGCCGCCCGCAGCAACCGTTGGGCCGCCCCCTCGCCCACGACGTAGTGGGGCACCCAGGCGACGCCGAAGAACTCGAGGGCGACGTCTTTCTTGTAGGGCGTCACCGGGATCGGCTCGACGTCCTCGGCCAGCTCCTCCCAGCGGTCCTCGATCTCGCCGACCTCGTCTTCCAGCTCGTCCAGCAGGGCCTGGATCTCCTTCTCCAGCGCGGCGATCTCGGCCTTCGACTCCTCCACGTCCTCCTTGGCGCGGGCCGTCATCCGCCGCTTGGAGAGCGCCCCGGTGAGCGCGCGCTTGCGGCCGCCGAAGAGGCCGATCACGGTGTCCAGGTAGCCGCCCATTTCTTCCATCTTGCGGCGGGAAAGCTCGGCTTCGTCCTCGGCCAGCTCGCGCCGCTCGCGCTCCAGCTTCTTCCTCAGGCTGGCGACCTTGCGCTCGTACTTCTTGCGCAGCTTCTCGGCCTCTGCGCGCGCCTTCCACTCGGCTTCCTTGCGGCAGCGCTCGAGGAATTCCTCGCGGCCCAGCTCGGGGCCGCCGTAGAGCTTCAGGTAGGGGTTGTGCCAGACCCGGGCCTCGGCCGACTGGTAAACCCAGTCCTTGAAGCCGCGGGCCAGCTTGGCGAGCGCCCGACCGTCGGCCAGCTCGCCCGGCAGCTCTTCCCAGCGGGCGTCGGGCGCGGGCCTGCCCTCGAGCACGCCCTCGTCGAAGGGTGCGTGGGGGTGGTCCTCCCAGCGCACCAGGCCCGCGAGCTCCTCGGGCGGCACCAGCGCGGCGGTCTTGAGGACGGTGTTCAGCTCGTATTTGCGGCGGGCGAAGCGCACCTCGGCCTGGGCCAGCAGCTCGGGCCGGTAGAGGACGGCCGCGGGCCCCTCCGCCCGCACGCCCGCCCGGCGCGCCGCATCGGCGAAGGCGACGGTGGCCGGCAGCACGTAGTCCTCCACCCCGGCGGGCACCGCCGGCCGGGTGGCGAATCCGGGCGGCTCGGCGGCCTCCGGCTCCCGGACCGCGGCGGCCTGCGCGGGCGCAGCCTCCTGCGGCGCGGCCGCTTCCCCGGCGCCCGCCAGCCGGTTGAGCGCCGGGATCTGCTCGCGGGTCAGCGGACCGGCCAGGTAGTTCATCACCCAGCGGGTACCGAAGAGGGCCGGAGCCTTCTCGTGGACGTTCTTGGCCAGGAAGACGCGCTTGCCCAGGCTGGAGATCAGCCGGTCGAACGCCTCGCGGTCGAGGCCGCCGGAAACGCCCTCGAGCCCGTCGAGCAAGCGCTGCTTGTCGTACTGGGTCTGCAGCCGGCCGATGAACCAGGTGCCGGCGTTGGTCAGCGCCTTGTAGTCGACGTCGACCGGGTTCTGGGTGGCGAGGAGCAGCCCCACCCCGAAGGCGCGGGCCTGCTTGAGCAGCCGCAGCAGCGGCCCCTTGCTGGGCGGGTCCTGGCCCGGCGGCAGGTAGCCGAAGATCTCGTCGAAGTAGAGCAGCGCCCTGAGCGCGGTGGTGCCCGACTGCCTGCGGGTCCAGCTCTCCAGCGCCGTGAGCAGCAGGGTGACGAAGAACATCCGTTCTTCGTCGCTCAGGTGGGCGATGTAGAAGACGCTGTGGCGCGGGGTGCCGCCCTTGGCGTAGAGCAACGCCCCGACGTCGAGCGGCTGGCCCTCGGTCCAGACCTGGAAGGCGGGCGCGGCCAGGATGTTGTTGAGGCGCATGGCCAGCCCGAAGCGCTCACGCGGCGGGAAGAAGGTGTCGGTGTCGAAGACGCCCAGCTTTGCGAAGGGCGGGTTCTGGACCTGCATGATCAGCTCGCCCAGGTCCAGGTCGCGCCCCGCCCGCCAGGCCGCTTCGAGGATGCGCGCGACCAGGATGTGCTCGCGGCTGGTGACCGGGTCGAGGTCGGAGTAGCCGACCAGACCCAGAAGGGCGGTGGCGGTGCTGGCCACCTGCTCGCGCAGCTCCTCGGCCTGGGTCCGCCAGTCACCCGCCGGGGCGCGCAGCGAGGCCAGGATGGAAACGGGAACCCCGGCCGTGGAGCCGGGGGTGTAGACCGCGTAGCGGACGCGGTCCAGTTCGCGGATCTGCTCGGGGCCCAGCCCCCACCCGGCCAGCCCCTTCTGCCACAGCGCCGCCTTCTCGGCGGCGAGCTCGCCCGTCGTCTTGCCCGCGCGCCGGGCCTCGTCGGGGTTGACCCAGGGTTCGAAGTCTTCCGGGGCCAGGCGGGGGAAATGCAAGAGCTCGTTGGTCAGGTCGCCCTTGGGGTCGAGGATCAGCGCGGGGATGCGCTTCCTGGCCGCCTCCTCGAGCAGCCCGATGCCCAGCCCCGTCTTGCCCGAGCCCGTCATGCCGAGGATGACGCCGTGGGTCGTCAGGTCGTCAGGGTCGTAGGTGAACGGGGTCTCGCCGAGGTCGCCGGCCGCGTCGTCGTAAAGGCGGCCCAGGTAGAAACGTCGCTTCATTCCAATGCCAATTCTACCAAGCGGGTAAGCAGCTCCGGGTACGGGAGGCCCGAGGCCTGCCACAGCTTGGGGTACATGGAGAAGGGGGTGAACCCGGGGATGGTGTTCAGCTCGTTCAGGTAGATCTCGCCGGATTCGGCCAGGAAGAAGTCGACCCGGGCCATGCCGCGCACGCCCAGGACCCGGTAGGCCCGCACCGCCATCTCCTGCACGGTCTCCTGGGTGCCGGGGTCGAGGGCGGCGGGGATGTCCAGCTCCGCGGCGCCGGCGGTGTACTTGGTGGCGTAGTCGTAGAACTCCGCCTGGTAACGCACCTCGCCCACCACGCTGGCCTCCGCCTCGACGTTGCCGAGCAGGGCGACCTCGAGCTCCCGCACCCCCGGTACAGCCTGCTCGATGACCACCTTGTCGTCGTGGCGAAAGGCCTCGTCCAGGGCCGGGCGCAGCTCGGCGTAGCGCCGCACCTTGGCGATCCCCACGCTGGAGCCGGCCCGGGCCGGCTTGACGAAGAAGGGGGGCTCGAGCCCCACAAAGACGGGCTCGCCCTTGCGCAGCACCTCCCAGGGCACCACCGGCAGCCCCGCCTGGGCGAGGATCCGCTTCGACAGGTCCTTGTCCATGCAGACGGCGCTGGCGGTCACGTCGGCGCCCACGTAGGGCACCCCCAGCATCTCGAAAAACCCCTGGATCGTGCCGTCCTCGCCCCAGCGGCCGTGCAGCAGGGGGAAGACGACGTCGTAGTCGCGCCAGGCGACCGGAGGCGGGAAGGGATGGTCGCCCCGCGGGGCACGGCCGGCCTCGATCGCGTCGAGCGCCAGCCGCCCCAGCAACCAGCGGCCGTCCTTGGCGATGACGGCGGGGTCGGCGTCGAAGGGCAGGGCCTCGAGCACGCCCTGGGCCGACTGCAGCGAGACCTCGTGCTCCCCCGAGCGCCCCCCGGCCACGAGCAGAATGCGTTTCGGCTTCACACCGTCAGGATACTTCGGCCGGAAGGTGGGGTGCAGGAAGCGGGATGCAGGAGGTGGGAGGTGGGATGTAGGTTTTTGCGATGCAGAAGGTAAACCTTCGGTTTTATCAGCGCCCGCGACCCCCACCCCGGCCCTCCCCAGGGGGAGGGAGTCTTAATGCGCCGCAACCGGACCGAAGGCTATATCACTGCAACGAAAAGAAAACACCACAAGCTACAGGCCACGAGCTACAAGCCGATTACCACAAGTTACAAGCCACGGGCGCTTAGCTAACCACGCACCGCGCACTATCGACTAGCTGCCGCTTTCCCGCAAATCCAGCCCGTTGAAGCGCTGCTGGGCGGCCTCGAGCCCCTGGTCGCGCCAGGTTCGCACCGCCTCCGCCGCCGCCGCCGCCACCCGGTCGGCGACGCCGCGCTCGTCGGGCGAGAACTTCGAGAGCACCCAGCTCGCCGCGTCCCAACCGGCCGGCGGCCGGCCGATGCCCAGGCGCAGGCGGTCGAAGCGGTCGGTGCCCAGCTGCTCGATGATCGAGCGCACCCCCTTCTGCCCCCCGGCGCTGCCGCCGCGGCGCAGGCGCAGCCGCCCCAGGGGCAGGTCCATGTCGTCGTGCACCACCAGCAGGCGCTCGGGCGCGATCTTGTAGTAGCGCACGAAGGGCGCGACCGCCTCGCCCGAGGCGTTCATGAAGGTCGTGGGCTTCATCAGCCAGCCGCTCCCCCAGCGGGTGGTGAAGGCCCGGCCCTGCTGCTTCCAGGCGAGGCGCTCCTCCCGGGCGATGCGGTCGACCACCCAGAACCCCAGGTTGTGGCGGGTCTCCGCGTAACGCGGGCCGGGGTTGCCCAGCCCCACCACCAGAAAGCGCGCGCTCACGTCAGGATCCCCCTCGTCCAACTCCACGTCGGGCCGCATGGCGAACCCGGCCAGCCAGCGTTTCAGCTTCCCCCAGTCCACCCGCCCAGTCTACGAAAAAGGGAGGCCGCAGCCTCCCCGTGGGTGCAGGCTTCGGGTTACTCGGCCTCTTCCTCTTCCGCCTTGCCGCGCTTGATCAGCTCGGGCTCGGCTTCCATTCCTTCGGCTTCGGCGGCCTCGGCCTCGAGCTTCTCGATGTCTTCGGGCGGCACCACCGTGGCGACCACGGCCTCGGGGTCGGTGAGCAGCTCGACCCCCTCGGGCAGGGCCAGGTCGGAGGCGTGGAGCACGTCGCCGATCTCCAGCTCCGAGACGTCCACCTCGATGAAGCCGGGGATGTTGCGCGGCAGCACCCGCACCTCCAGGTCGGTGAGCGGCGTCGAAAGCACGCCCCCCAGCTTGACGCCCTTGGCCTCGCCCACGAACTTGAGGTTGACGTACATGTCCAGGGTCTGGCCCTTGGTGAGGACGTAGAAGTCCACGTGCTCGGGGCGGCGGCGGCGCTTGTCGAGCTGCACCTGGCGGACCACGGTGTCGACGGTCTCGCCGTCGGGCAGCTCGAGCGTGATCACGTGGTGCACCCCGGCGTTGCGGAAGACCTTGTCGAACTCGCCCAGGTGGACGTAGAGCTTCTTGTTGACGTTCTTGTTGTACATGATGCCGGGCAGCTTGCCTTCACGCCGCAGCACCTTGGGTTTTTCCGACTCGCGGTAATAGGCTTTGAGCTTGTACTCCATGCTTCCTCCTAGGCCGCGTGCGCGGCGGGGGCACACGGCGCCGGCACTCCGGCACGCAAACCCGATTGTACGCGGACGGTGGGCCCGGGGTCAACCGTTCGCGGCCGGGAAGCGGGGCCGCCCCACCACCCGCTTCCTAGATCAACGCCGAAACCGACTGGTGCGTGTGCACCGCCCGGATCGCCTGCGCCAGCAGCGGCGCGGTCGAGAGGATCTCGTACCCTTCGCCGGCGTCCAGGGCGATGGTGTCGGTGAAGACGACCCGTTCGATGCCCATGTGCGAGAGGTTGCTGCGCGCCGGCCCCACGAGCACCGCGTGGGTGGCCATCACCACCGCCTCGGGCTTGGCCCCCGCGGCCACCAGCGCGTCCACCCCGCGGCGGATCGTGCCGCCGGTCGAGACGATGTCGTCGATGATGAGGGGCCGGAGCCCCTCCACGTCGCCGATCACGTAGGTCACCTCGGTCTCGGTGGGGCCGGTGCGGCGCTTGGCCAGCATGGCCATGGGCAGGCCCAACAGGTTGGACAGCCGCCGCGCCTCCTCGGCGCGGCCGGCGTCGGGGCTGACGACGACCGAACCGTCCACGAGCCCTTCGCGCTCGATGTACTCGGCGAAGAGGCGCACCGAGCGCAGGTGGTCGACCGGAATGTTGAAGAAGCCCTGGATCTGCGGGGCGTGCAGGTCGATGGCGATCACCCGGTGGTACCCCGCCCGTTCGATCAGGTCGGCCACCAGCTTGGCGCTGATGGGCTCGCGGCCGATGCTCTGCTTGTCCTGGCGCGCATAGCCGAAGTAGGGCACCACGGCGTTGATGCGGCCGGCGCTCGAGCGCCGGAGCGCGTCGGCGTAGAGCAGGAGTTCCATCAAGTTCTCGTTGACCGGCGGCGCGGTGGGCTGGATGACGTAGACGTCGTTGCCGCGCACGCTCTCCCCCAGCTGCAGCCGCACCTCACCGTCGGGAAAGCGCTGAACCAGCGACTCCCCCAGCGGCAACCCCAGATAACCGGCGATCTTCTCGGCCAGCGCCCGGTTGGCGTTCCCCGAAAACAGCTTCATAGCCCCACCCCTCGTACCTCAATCTACCCGGTCGAGGTGGGCCAGGGTGTCCTCGACGAGCGCGGCCAGCTTCTGCGAGACCTCCACCAAGAAGGCCTCGAACGCCCCCGGCGCGGCGGTGTCGGCGGCGTCGGTGACGGCCCGCACCAGCGCCATCGGCACCCCCAGCTTGCGCGCCGCCCACAGCGCCGCCGCCCCTTCCATCTCCACCGCGTCGGCGGCGAAGGTCGCGCGGATCCAGCGGGCGGTCTCGGGGTCGGCCACGAACTTGTCGCCGCTGGCGACCCGGCCGCGCACGTGGTGGTAGCCGAGCCGCTGGGCGCTGGCGTGCAGCGCGCCCGCGAGGGCGGGGTCGGCGGGTATGAAGCGCTCGCCGCTGTCCAGCTCGCCCGGCTCGCGGCCCAGCGGGGTCAGGTCCATGTCCCACTGCACCGCGTCGTCGGCGATCAGCACGTCGCCGGTGGAAAGCTCGGGGTTGAGGGAACCCGCCACCCCCAGCCAGACGGCCCGCGACGGCGCGTAGCGGGCCACCGCCCAGCCAACCACGGCGCCGGCGGCCGCCTTGCCGATGCCGCTTTCCAAGAGCCGCACCTCGTGCCCGCCCAGCTCGCCAGCAAACGCCGGCCAGGGGGCCTCGAGCTTCTCGGCGCGCCCCATGCGCGCCAGCACCGCCTCGGCCTCTTCGCCCTCGGCGGCCAGGAGCAGGATCGGGCCTTCCATCTCAGCGCCCCTCGATAAGAATCGTCTCTTGTACGTGCAACCCCTTCTCGAGCACGCGACGCGACCAGTACTTGGCCTCTTCCAGATCGTGGTCGCGGTAGTTGCCGCACTCGAGCGGGTTGGCCGCCGGCACCGGCCCCTCGTGGGCGACGATGTCGGCCAGGGCCCCCGCGAAGGCCTCCATTACCGCCTCGGGCGCGGGCTGGCCGATGATCACCGCGTAGAAGCCGGTGCGGCAGCCCATCGGGCTCACGTCCACGATGCCCTCCAGGTGGTCGCGCATCTTCATGGCGAGCAGGTGCTCGAAGGTGTGCATCGCCCCGGTGCCGATGACCTCGCGGTTGGGCTGGCCCACCCGCAGGTCCCACTTGCTGATCACCTCCCCGCCGGGGGTGTACTTCAGGTCGGCCAGGCGCACGTACGGCGCCCGCACTTTGGTGTGATCCAGATCGAACGAGGCAACCTTGGCCATGGGTCCATTGTAGTGGCGTGGCGGACGCGGGGAACCCCAGGGGCAACCGGCTCGCCTCTCTCACGCTGCAATGGGCGCACCCACTCTATGATGTGAGCGATGCCCCTATTGCCCGACGAAGACCTGGAGGCCGTCGTGCGGCTCATGCCCGAGGCGTTCACCGTCCTCGAGTTCGCGGACCGGCTGGCCGAGGTGCGGCCCGAGCGCTGGGCCGAGCTGGTGGAACGTTACGGTCTCTACGGATCGGTCACCCGCTACTCGGCGCTCACCTATCTGGGCAACCGCCTTGGCGCCTACTCCCGCCGCAAGGGACGGCCGCTCTTGCTGCCGACGCCGCGCGGCTGGAAGCCCGAAGAAAGCCCGTTCCTGCGGCGCGCCACGCCGGAGGAGCGCAAACGCTTCGGCAGCCCCTGGATCGTCGTCTACCGCCGCCGCCCGGAAGGCTGAACCGCCGCGACGGCCTGGAACGCGCGCCCGCCCGGTCGGTGCGCGTGGGCCTTTCTCCGCGGAACGCGCGACGGCCCTCGCGCCGTGGGACGTGCGTCCGCCGGGGTCGGTGCTAGCCTGAACGTGAAGGTTCGGCGCGATGAACGAACGTTCTCTCCACCCGCTGGCCATGGCCCTGACCTCCATTGCCATCGGCGTGGTGGCCGGGCTGGGGGCCGTCGTCTTCCGCGCCCTCATCGCCCTGATCCACAACCTCGTCTTCCTCGGCCGGTTCTCCACCTACTACGACGCCAACCAGCACACCGCCCTGAGCCCGCTGGGCTTCGGCGTCGTGGCCCTGGTGGTGATGGCGGCCCTGCTCGTCGTCTTCCTCACCCAGAACTACGCACCCGAGGCCCGCGGCCACGGGGTGCCCGAGGTGATGGACGCCATCTACTACCACCGCGGCCGGATCCGGCCCATCGTGGCCGTCGTCAAGTCGCTGGCGTCGGCGCTCTCGATCGGCAGCGGCGGGTCGGTGGGCCGGGAGGGGCCGATCATCCAGATCGGGGCCGCCTTTGGTTCGATCGCCTCGGCCTACCTGCGGCTGCCGCTGCCCCAGCGGATCACCCTGATCGCGGCGGGCGCCGGTGGGGGGATCGCCGCGACGTTCAACACCCCGGTCGGCGGGGTGCTCTTCGCGTTGGAAATCCTGCTGCACGAGGTCAGCGTGCGCACCCTGGTCCCGGTCGCGCTGGCCACGGCCACGGCCACCTACCTGGGCCAGCTCTTCTTCGGGCCCCACCCTTCCTTCGTCATCCCCAGCTTCGAGACCCCCTACTTCGAGCTCGCCAACCCCTGGGTGCTCTTCGCCTACCTGGGGCTGGGGCTGCTCGCGGGCGCCGCCGCCGCGCTCTACATCCGGACGATCTACGGCTTCGAGGACTTCTTCAACCGCCGCTTCCGCCGCCGCCCCTACCTGCGCCACGCGCTGGGGATGGCGCTGGTGGGCGCGATCTTCGTGTTGCTGGCGCAGTACAGCGGCCACTACTACACCCAGGGCGTGGGGTACGCGACCGTGCAGGACGTGCTGATGGGGCGTCTGAACGGCTGGGGCTTCCTGCTGCTGCTCTTCGTCCTCAAGCTCGTCTCCACCGGCCTGACCCTGGGCTCGGGCGCCTCGGGCGGGATCTTCTCGCCCGGGCTCTTCATGGGGGCCACCCTCGGCGGCGCTTACGGCCTGATCCTGGGGCAGGTCTTCCCGGCCCTGAACATCAGCCCGCCGGCCTTCGCGGTGGCCGGCATGGCCGGGGTCATCGGCGGCGCCACCGGCGCCGCGGTGACCGCGATCGTGATCATCTTCGAGATGACGCTCGACTACAGCGCCGTGCTGCCCATGGCCATCACCGTGGCCGCCAGCTACGGGCTGCGCAAGGCGCTCCTGGCCGAGAGCATCTACACGATGAAGCTCGAGCGCCGCGGCCACCCCATGCCCGACGCGCTGCAGACCAACTTCGCCTACATGCAGCCGGTCGCCCAGATCATGGAGCGGCGGGTCGTGCGGGTCCAGGCCGACGTTCCGGTCGCGACGTTCCTGGAGACGCACCGCGGCCGGTTGGCGACGCACTGGTTCGTGGCCTACGAAGGCGGGCGGCCGCAGGGCTACCTGCGCCCGCAGGACGCGCTGGGGCTGGCGCTCGAGGCCGACCCCGGGCAGCCGGTCGCCGCCTACCTGGCGCGGGACTTCGTGCTGGTGGGCGAGCGCCGCCGGCTGTTCAACCTCGTGCCCACGATGCGCCGCCACGGCGCTGCGGCGGCGCTCGTGCTGGGGGGTACGAACGGCGGCGTGGTGGGGGTGGTCTCCGCCGCGGAGCTGGGCCGCCTGACGCTCGACGTCAGCGAGCTCTACGTTTGACGGGGGCCGCGGCCGCGGTCACGCCCGCGGCCGGCGCTCGAGCTCGTCGACGAGCTGCCAGAGGAAGCGTTCGAAGTCCTCCGGCAGCAGGGTAACGCCGTAGGCGCGCCGCACCCGCTCCACGAGCTCCTCGCGCCCGGTCGCGTCGTTGACGAAGTCGCGCAAACGGCTCCGGTCGCTCACCCAAGCCACCGGGTACCCGATGGCCTCCAGCAGACGGCCGATCCGCTCGGCCCGCGCCTCCACCTCGAAGGTTTCGGCCGGAACCAAGGATCCCTCGAACGTTTCCATGAACCCTACGATAGCAACGAACGAACGGCCTCCGCGGTCGGCAGCGACGGCTGCGCCCCCGGCCGCGTGGCCGCGAGCGCCCCGGCGGCGCTGCCGAAGCGCAGCGCCCGCACCAGGGGTTCGCCGGCGGCCAGCGCCGCCGCCAGCCCGCCCACGAAGGCGTCGCCGGCGGCGGTGGTGTCCACCGCCCGGACTTCGAAGGCCGGCAGGGTGCCCGCGCCCTCGGCCCCGGCCCAGACCAGGCCGCGCGCGCCCAGGGTGACGACCGCGACCGGAACCCGGCGCGCCAGCACGCGGGCCAGGGCGAGCGCCTCCTCCGGCCCTGCGGGTTCCCGCGCGCCGGCCACCCGGGCCGCCTCGAACTCGTTGACCACCAGCACGCCGAGCGCCCCCAAGAGCCCTTCCGGTAGCGGCTGCGCCGGCGCGGCGTTGAGCAGCACCCGCGCCCCCGCCGCCCGCCCCAGCTCGGCGGCCCGCTGGACCGTTTCGAGCGGCGTTTCCAGCTGCAAGACGACGACCCCGGCCGCCGCGAACCGCTCGGGGCTGAGGTCATCCGGCCACAGGCGGGCGTTGGCCCCGGGCGAGACGACGATGGCGTTCTGGCCGTCCTCACCCACGCTGATCAGGGCCACGCCGGTGGGCACGTCCAGCTCGGCCACGTCCTCGGTCGCGATGCCCTCGGCTTCCAGGCCGCGCTTCAGCTCGGCGCCGTAGGCGTCGGCCCCGACGCGGCCGATCATCCGCACCCGCGCCCCCAGCCGGGCCGCGGCCACCGCCTGGTTGGCCCCCTTGCCGCCGGGGAAGCGCCGCAGGTCGCCGCCGACGACGGTCTCCCCGGGTTTGGGGTGGCGCGGCACCGGCACCACCAGGTCCATGTTGAGGCTGCCGACCACCAGCACGCTCGCGGATTCCATGCCCCATGGTACGCAGAAACGGCCCCCGCAGGGGCCGTTTCGAATGGTGCGGCTCAGCGCCAGCGCAGGTCGAAGCGGTCGAGGTTCATCACCTTGTCCCAGGCGCGCACGAAGTCGCGCACGAACTTTTCCTTCTTGTCGTCCTCGGCGTAGAACTCGGCCTGGGCCCGCAGCTGCGAGTTGGAGGCGAAGACCAGGTCGACCCGGGTGGCCGTCCACTTGAGCGCCCCGGTGGCGCGGTCTTGGCCGGTGAAGACCTGGCCGTCCTCGTCCGCCGGCTTCCACTCGAGCCCCAGGTCCAGCAGGTTGACGAAGAAGTCGTTGGAAAGCGTTCCCGGGCGCTCGGTGAAGTAGCCGTGCGGGTTGTCGGCGTAGGTCGCCCCCAGCACGCGCATGCCGCCGACGAGCACGGTCATCTCGGGCACGGTCAGCGTGAGCAGCTGGGCCTTGTCGACGAGCGCCTGCTCGGCGGGCAGCTTGCACGCGGGGTGGAGGTAGTTGCGGAAGCCGTCGGCCACGGGCTCGAGGTAGCCGAACGACTCGACGTCGGTCTGCTCCTGGCTCGCGTCGGTGCGGCCGGGGGTGAAGGGCACCGCCACCTCGAAGCCGGCGTCGCGCGCCGCCTTCTCCACCGCGGCCACGCCGCCGAGGACGATCAAGTCGGCGAGCGAGACCCGCTTGCCGTTCTTCTGCTCGGCGTTAAAGGCCTGTTGGATGCCTTCCAGCACCTCGAGCACCCGCGCCAGCCGCTCGGGGCGGTTGACCTCCCAGCCGCGCTGAGGCTCGAGGCGCAGGCGGCCGCCGTTGGCCCCGCCGCGCTTGTCGGAGTCGCGGTAGGTGGAGGCGGCCGACCAGGCGGTGTAGACGAGCTCGGGCACGCTCAGGCCGGAGGCGAGGAGGCGCTTCTTCAGCTCGGCGACGTCGGCCTCGTCGATCAGCTCGTGCTCCACCGGCGGAATCGGGTCCTGCCAGATCAGCTCTTCGTCGGGCACCTCGGGCCCCAGGTAGCGCGAACGCGGCCCCATGTCGCGGTGGGTCAGCTTG
This sequence comes from Oceanithermus profundus DSM 14977, assembly GCF_000183745.1. Taxonomy (NCBI): domain Bacteria; kingdom Thermotogati; phylum Deinococcota; class Deinococci; order Thermales; family Thermaceae; genus Oceanithermus; species Oceanithermus profundus. The sequence goes on from NC_014761.1 coordinate 1,977,554, forward strand.
AACCAGGCGCGGGCGAAGGCGTCGGCGAAGGCGTCGGGGTCCTCGAGGAAGCGGCGGGCGATCTTGCCGTACTCGGGGTCCATGCGCAGCGCCAGGTCGGTGGTGAGCATGAAGGGCTTGTGCTTCTTCTCGGGGTCGTGGGCGTCGGGGACCATGTCCTCGGGATCGGGATCGACGGCCACCCACTGCCAGGCGCCGGCCGGGCTCTTCTCCAGGTTCCAGTCGTATTTGAAGAGGAGCTCGAGGAAGCTGTTGTCCCACTTCGTGGGGGTGGGCGTCCAGGCGCCTTCGAGGCCGCTGGTGATGGTGTCGGGGCCCTTGCCGCTCCCATAGCTGTTCTTCCAGCCCAGCCCCACCTCCTCGAGCGGCGCGGCCTCGGGCTCGGGGCCCAGGTGGTCGGTGCTGGCGGCGCCGTGGCTCTTGCCGAAGGTGTGCCCGCCGGCGATCAGCGCCACGGTCTCCTCGTCGTTCATGCCCATGCGCCGGAAGCTCTCGCGGATGTGCTTGGCCGACTCGAGCACGTTGGGCTCGCCGCCCGGGCCCTCGGGGTTGACGTAGATCAGGCCCATGTGGTCGGCGGCCAGCGGCTTCTCGAGCTCGCCTTCGGGGTGGCGCTCGTCGGCCAGCCACTCGGACTCGGGGCCCCAGTAGACGTCCTCCTCGGGCTCCCAGATGTCCACCCGGCCGCCGCCGAAACCGAAGGTCTTGAAGCCCATCGACTCGAGGGCGACGTTGCCCGCGAGGATCATCAGGTCGGCCCAGGAGATGGCGTCGCCGTACTTCTTCTTGACGGGCCAGAGCAGCCGGCGCGCCTTGTCGAGGTTGACGTTGTCGGGCCAGCTGTTCACCGGGGCGAAGCGCTGGTTGCCGGTGTTGCCCCCGCCGCGGCCGTCGAAGACGCGGTAGGTTCCCGCCGAGTGCCAGGCCATGCGGATGAAGAGCGGGCCGTAGTGGCCGTAGTCGGCGGGCCACCAGTCCTGCGAGGTCGTCATCAGCTCGCGCAGGTCCTGCTTGACGGCCTCGAGGTCGAGCTTGGCGAAGGCCTCGGCGTAGTCGAAGTCCGGGTCCGTGGGCCTGAGCTCGGCCGGGTTCTGGTGCAGGATCTTCAGGTTGAGCTGGTTCGGCCACCAGTTGCGAACCAGGCTGCCCCCCAGGGTGGTGTGCTTGTAGGCGTCGCCCGTGACCGGGCACTTGCTTTCCGCTTCGCTAGCCATCGTGTCCTCCTTGGTACATATTCATTACCGCTATGAATATGTAGCTACACTATAGCCCCCGCCCGAGCCCTCGAGTGTGAGCGGGGACCCTTTTGCTCCGGCTACGCCCGGCGCGCGGCGGGCCCGCCGCCCGTGCGCCAGAGCACGGCGACCCCCAGGACCGCCGCGGTGACCGAGGCGGAGAGGATGCCCAGCTTGGCCTCGTCCAGCAGCGCCGCGTCGAAGGCGAGGCCGGCGATGAAGAGGGCCATGGTGAAGCCGATGCCCGCGACCAGCCCGACGCCCCCGATCGCCCGCCAGCTCACCCCCTCGGGCAGCTTGGCCAGGCCCAGGCGCACCGCCAGGAAGGCGAAGAGCAGGATGCCCAGCGGCTTGCCGAGCAGCAGCCCCAGGAAGATGCCGAGGGCTACGGCCCCCACCTGGGTGCCCTCGAGCGCCACCCCGGCGTTGAAGAAGGCGAAGACGGGCATGATGAAGTAGGCCACGTAGGGGTGGAGCATGTGTTCCAGCCGGTGCAGCGGCGACTGGGCCTCGCGCGCCGCGTCCTCGAGGTGCTCGAGCCGCGCCTCTTGCAGCTCCGGGTCGGCGGCCGCCGCGTCGCTGTGGTCGGGAAGCGGCCGCGCCTTGCCGATCGGAACCGCGAACGCGAGCAGCACCCCGGCGATGGTGGCGTGCACCCCCGAAAGCAGCACGAAGTACCAGAGCACCAGGCCGACGAGCAGGTACGCCGGCAGCGAGCGCACCCGCAGCGCCCCCAGCAGCAGGGCGAAACCGAAGACCAGCGCGGCCACGCCCAGCGCCCCGGGGTCGAGGTTGCTCGTGTAGAAGAGCGCGATCACCAGCACCGCCCCCAGGTCGTCGACGATGGCCAGCGCGGTGAGGAAGACCTTGAGCGAGAGCGGCACCCGCTTGCCCAAAAGCGAGAGCACCCCCAGGGCGAAGGCGATGTCGGTGGCCATGGGCACGCCCCAGCCCGCCGCCCCCGCGCCCCCGTAGTTGAGCGCGGTGTAGATGAGCGCGGGGGTGACCATCCCCCCCAGCGCCGCGGCGACGGCGAGGCCCGCCTGCTTGGGGTTCTTGAGCTCGCCCTGCAACAGCTCGCGCTTGAGCTCGAGCCCCACCAGCAGGAAGAAGAAGGCCATGAGGAAGTCGTTGACGAAGTGGAGCAGGCTCTTCTTCAGCACCCAGTCGCCCACCTGCAGCTTGAGGTAGACGTCGCGCAGGTCGAAGTAGGCCTGGGCCCAGGGGGAGTTGCTCAGCAGAAAAGCGATCAGGGCGGTGGTGAACAGCAGGATCCCGCCCTTGGCCTCGCTTTCCAGGAATTGTTCAACCAGTCGTTTGATTGGGCGCATAGGTATAGATTACCCCGCAGGTCGACGGAAACCGGACGTCGCCGGGCTCACGCGGTGCGTTTTTCTTCGTGGGCCATCTTGGCCCGGCAAGCGGGGCAGACCCCGTGGAACTCGAGGTGCACGTCGCCCACGCTCCAGGCCGCGACCTCGTCTTCTTCTTCCTCGAAGAGCGCCGTGGGCCGCAGCCGCTCGAGCGGCCCCTCGACCCCCACGTCGACCATGCGCCCGCAGATCTTGCAGACCAGGTGGTGGTGGGGCTCGGTGTTGACGTCGTAGCGGGTATGGCCGTCGGGCCCCACGAAGCGGGAGATCAGGCCCGCCTCGGCCAGCTTGGCCAGGTTCTGGTAGAGGGTCGCGATCGAGAGCGGCTTGCCGCGCTCGCGCAGCGCCTCCAGCATCTCCTCGGGGGTGTAGTGCTCGTGGGTTTCGTGCAGGAGCTCGAGGATGCGGCAACGCGCCTCGGTGGCCCGAAGGTGCCTCTGCTCGATGAGTTGGGTCAACTGCTCGCGGTTACAGGCCATAAACACTTCCATTATGACAAAACGGGGGCCTCACAATGGAAGCCCCCTTTCTTTTCACGTCCCTTACTCCGGGAAGCCCTCGAGCAGCTTGGCGACCTCTTCCTTGTGGTGGGTCTCGTCCACGATCATGTCGTGCAGCTGCGCCACCAGGGCCAGCTCCCCGGCCTCCTCAGCCTGGGCCATGCGGCGGGTGTAGCGCTCGATCGTCTCGGTCTCGGCGGCGAGCACCGCCTCCAGCATCGCGCGCGGGGTCGTGGCCTTGGCCACCGGGGCCGGCTCGGCCGTGGGCACCCCGCCAAGGGCCGAGATCTTGTCGGCCAGCACCTGGGCGTGCTTCAACTCGTCGGCCGCCTCCGCGAGGAAGAAGTCGCGCAGCGCGGGGCGGAAGGGGCCCGCCACCTCGGCGGCGTAGACCGTGTAGGCGATCACGGCTTGGTACTCGTGGGCCAGGTCCTGGTTGAGTCCGTCGATAAGTTCTTGCTTCGTGGTCATCCTCATCACCTCGAATATAATCATAACGGTTATGCATATGTTTTGCAACCCCCCGGTCCCGCCGCCCGGGGGCCGCCCGCCCCGCTCGTCAAGAGGGGTCCGCGGCCTCCGGATCGCGCTCCGCCGCGCTGCGGCTCCGCAGGTGCTCGACCAGCCGTTCGAGGTTGGGGAAGTAGCGCACGCCTTCCGCGGCGTCCCGGACCTCGATGCGCACGCCCTCCTCGTCGCGCCACAACCTGAGCACGAAGACCTGCACGCGCCGTTCCATAGCGCCTCCCGAAACCAGGCTGGCACGGCGGGCGTTACAGCAGCGTTTCAGGTCGGAGCGGGGGCTCGAGCCGCAGGCGCCACAGATCGCCGCGCTCGAGGCGGAACCCCCGCCGCTCGGCCTCGGCGGTCAGCGCGCGCACCCGCGCCTCGTCGCCGAGCGCGCGGTAGAGGCCCACGGCGGTGTCGAGGGCCATGAAGACGATGGTGCGGAAGTCCGCCTTGCGCGCCAGCTCCAGCGCCCGTTCGGCGGCCGCGGCGGCCGCTTCGGCGTCGCCCCGCCACCAGGCGACCAGGGCGCGGGTGCGTTGCACCGTGGCCAGCCCGGCGAGGTCGTCCGCGGCCGCGAAATGGGCCTCGGCCTTGGCGCACCAGCCCTCCGCCTCCTCGAGCCCGCCCCCCTTGATGCAGCACAGGGCCAGGGTGGTGAACGGCCAGCCCCACATGTACCAGTCCTCGTCGGTAAGCTCGAGGGCGCGGCGGCAAAGGCGGGCCACCTCGGGATGGGTGTCGGGATCGCGGAAGAGGAGGGCCTGGGCCAGCGCGTAGGTCGCCATCGCCTCCTGGTCCGGCGTCAGGCCGCCCTCCGCGAGCAGCTGCCGGCCCAGCCGCACCGCCCGGTCGAGGTCGAGCCGGCGGAAGTTGAGGTCCACCCGTCCGACCTGCACGTTCTTGAGGGTGTAGGCGTCGCCCAGCTCGCGCGCCGCCGCCTCCGTCAGGTCGAGTTCGCGCTCCAGCCGCGGCCAGTCGCCGGTGGCCACGCCGATGCGGTAGCGGGTGATCAGCGTCTGGGCGATCAGGCGGGCGCGCGCCTCCCCCTGCGACAACTCGAAGGCGCGGTGGAACTGCTCGAAGGCCTCCAGGTAGGCGAAACCGCGGATCGCCCCCGCGGCCGCCTTGAGGCGCAGCGGCACCGCGCGCTCGGGCATCCCCGCCCGCTCGTAGTGGGCCGCCACCAGGCCGGGGGCGGCCCGGTCCTTGATCTGCTCGGCCACCTGAGCGTGCAGCGCCCGGACCGTCTCGGGGTCGAGGTCGCGCAGGGTGGCCTCGCGCACCAGGTCGTGGGCGAGCCGGCCCCGGCGGAACAGCCCCTGGTATTCGAGGACGTCGGCCGCCTCGGCCACTTCCAGCGGCGCCAGCCCCATCACCGCGCCCGCGAGCTGCGGCGAGTAGGCCTCCCCCGCCACCGCCGCCAGCCGCAGGAGGCTGCGCGCACGCGCCGGAACGGCGCCGATGCGCTGCCGCAGCAACGCGTGCAGGCGGTCGCTCAGTGCGGGGCTGGCCCCCTCGGGGGGCTCCCCCCGGGCCCGCCACGACTCCGAGAGCTGCACGATGAAGAAGGGGTTGCCGCCGGTGAAGCGGTGCAGCGCACGCACCCAGGCGTCCTCGGGCTTCGCGCCGTCGCCGAACATGCGGGCGACCGCGTCCGGCGGCAGGGGCTCGAGCTCAACGAGCTCCGCCCCCTGCCGCTCCACCAGCGACTGGATCCAGGTCTGCGCCCGGGGGCTCAGGGTGCCGCTGCGGTAGGCCACGGCCAGGGGGCGCGTGAGCCCCAGCGAGCGCAGCTGCATCAGCAGCTCCAGGCTGCCCTCGTCGAAGAACTGCAGGTCGTCGACCCCCCAGAACCAGTCCGCGTCGTCGAATGGGGCGAGCAGCTCGCCGATCGCGGCCAGGAAGCGCTGCGGCGAGGGGGCGGAAGGCGGCTCGCCCAGTTCGGGCAGCACCCGCGCCAGCTCCCGCCGCGCCCAGTCCGGCAGCGGCTCGCGCTGCTCCAGCACCACGCGCAGGCCGCGCGCGACCGTGGCCAGCGGGACCGCGTGGTCCTCGGGCCGGCCCCGCAGGAGCAGCGGCCGCCGCCCCAGGGCGCGGGCGAACTCGTGCAGGAGGCGGGTCTTGCCGATCCCCGGCTCGCCCAGCAGGATCACGTGCCGCCCCTCGCGCCACGCCCGTTCCATGCGCTCGAGCTCGTGCTCGCGGCCGGCCAGCGGAGTGCGCTTCCAGCGGCGCACCTGGGCCTTGCCGGTGCGCAGCTCCTCGGCGAGGCGGCGCGTCGCCTGCACCGGGGGCAGCTGCAGCTCCCGGTCCAGAAAGTCGGCGTACCCCTCGTAGAACTCCAGCGCCTTGCGCACCTCCCCCAGCTGGGCGTAGAGGCGCATGATCGCCCGGCAGGAAGCCTCGCGCAGGGGGTCGCGCTCGAGCACCCTGCGCTGCAGGGCCAGTGCCGCGCGCGGGTCGCGGCCCGCCAGCCGCTCGGCCTGCGCCACCAGGGCGTCGACGTAGCGTTCCTCAAAGCGCTCGCGCACGATCAGCAGCCAGTCTTCGAACGCCGGCGGCACCCCGGCGGCCGCCCCCTCGAGCAGGCGGCCGCGGTAGAGGTCGAGCGCCCGGGCGAAGTCGGCGCGCTCGAGGGCCTCTTCGAAGGCGCGAACGTCGGCGTCGACCCCCAGCTCGAGCAGCGAGCCGCGGCGCACGACCAGCCCCGGGAACCGCTGCTCGAGCCGGTGCAGCTCCACGCGCAGGTTGCGCATGGCGTGCTCGGTTCCCCACAACATCTCGGCCAGTAGGGTTCGCTCGCTGGGGCCCTCGACCGCCAGGTAGGCCAGAATCGCGGCGCGCCGGCGCCCCGCCAGGGGCAGCCAGCCGCCGCCCACACGCACCTCCGGCGGCCCCAGCAAGCGCACTTCGCCCGGTTGGCTCACCTTGCCTGATTCTACGGACGCGGCCCCGCCCGGGTCAAACGTCCCTTCCTCCAGCTCTAGCGCAGGGAGACGCCCAGGCGGAACCCCAGGTAGGGCCGGGTCGAGAGCGGCGCGAACCAGAAGCGCTGGCCCAGCTGCATCTCCGCGAACAGCCCCACGCTCTTCATCGCGGTGAAGTAGGCCTCGAGCCCCAGCATCGCGTGCCCGTTCACCTCGGGGTCGGCCCTCAGGAGGCTGCCGGTCGCGCCCGCCCCCGCGTAGTAGGCGAGGTCGACCGCCTCGCCGCCGTCGGAGTAGAGCGTACCCGCGGCCAGCACCAGATCCAGCGAGACGGCCACCGAATAGCGTGTGGGGTCGGCCCGTTCGGGTGCGAGGCCGACGCTCATGCGCCAGCCCTCGGGGGTCACGAACTGGATGCCGAAGACCTCGGGCCAGCCGCCGTACAGCCCCGCGCCGCCGATGGCCCAGGCTCCGCCGGCAATGGCCAGGAACAGCGTCCAAACGATGCGTCGCATACGGCCTCTTTTCCAAACCAGTGTAAAACGTCCGCTCCGCCTTCCTGGTGAGATACCCCGTGAAGGTACCCATCCGTCTGTGGCGGCGGTGCCCGTTCGCCCCGTCGCCATCGGCGCTGCGGCTTGTGACGGTCTTGTGACCCTGCGCCGCCTAGCGTAACGGACGAGGGGGTGAGAACGATGCGGAGGTGGCTGGTCTGGCTGGCCCTGGCGATCGTGCTCGCCGCCTGCGGCGGGCCGGCGACGACCAAGGGGTGCCCGCAACCCGCCGAGTTCGACCATCCAAGCTGCGTCTTCGACGATCCCGGCACCGTCTTCGGACCCTGAACCCGCAAGGAGGAAAAGGGGAGGTGAAGCATGAAACAGGTGAAGTACGTGTTTCTTGGGGCCTTCGTCGTGCTCCTCGGCCTCTGGGCCGTGGCGGTGACGGTTCCCCACACCTTCCACGAGGGGGACGTGGTCAGCTCGAGCAAGGTCAACGTGAACTTCCAGACCCTGGCCGAGGCGGTGACCGCGCTCGAGGCCAAGCTCTCGGAGGTGCAGGCCGCGCAGAAGGCGCTGCCCTCGAGCGCCGGCGTGCTCGCCTACGCCTACGTCGACAACAACGCCCCGGCGGACAACCTCTACTACGCCTTCAACTCCACGGGCGGCGCCGTGAGCGTCACCTACGAGGCGACCGGGAAGTACACGGTCACCTTCGAGAACCTCGACCTGAGCCAAAGCGGGCTGATGCTCGCCGTCGTCGACTCGACGAAGCCCCAGATCTGCACCAACACCCCCATTTCGAGCGGCGCCGACACCGTTACGATCAACTGCTTCAACTACGACGGCACCGCGGTGGCCACCGCCTTCTACATCACCGTCGTGCGCTGAGCTTCCGCCGCGCGCGGCCCCCGCGGGCCGGGTCCGCGGGGGCCGGCGCTCACACCATCCGCGTGCGCCAGTACCCCCAGGCCAGCGTGGCCGCGCGCACCGCGTTGATCAGGATCATCCCCCACCACACGCCCGCGAGCCCCCACCCCAAGGGCACGACGAGCAGCATCTCCACCGCGCCCGCGCCCGCGGCCAGCAGCATCGCCGCGGCGAGGAAGCGAAAGCGCTCGGCGGCCATGAAGATGCCGTCCCAGACGAAGACCAGGGCGTTGAGGGGCTGGGGCGCCCAGAGCAGCACCCAGATCGCCCCCACCGCGGACAGCACCTCGGCGTCGTCGGTGAAGATGCGCGGGATCCAGGGGCGGCCCAGCGCCAGCAGCGCCGCGATCAGCACGCCCACCGCCAGCCCCCAGGCGAGCAGGCGGTCGGCCACGGCGCGCACCCGCGCCGGGTCCTCGCCGCGAAAGCGCGCCACCAGCGCTTGGGCGGCGATGGCCAGTGCGTCCACCGACATGGCGAGGAAGAGCCAGATCTGCCAGGCCACCTGGTGCGCCGCCACGGCCACCGTGCCCACGCGCGCGGCCACCGCCGCCGCCAGGGTGATCGCCCCCACCAGGCTGAGGGTGCGCACCAGCATCTCGCCGCCCACCTTCAGGAAGGGCAGTAGCGGAGCCGGGCCCGGCCAGGGCCGCACCGCCCCCAGGCGGCGCAGGTTCAGGTAAAACCAGACCGCGCCGGCGCTCTGGGCCAGCACGCTGGCCAGCGCCGCGCCCATGAGGCCCATCCCCAGCGGAAAGATGAAGAGGTAGTCGAGGACCACGTTGGCGGCGTTGACCCAGAAGGTGACCCAGAAGGGGGTGCGGGTGTCCTGGAGGCCGCGGTAGATGCCGTGGGCGGCCATCAGCCACAGGATCGCGAGCCCCGCGAGCGCCCTGAGCCGCAGGTAGCCGAGCGCCAGCGGCTCGACCGCGCCCTCCGCCCCCATCAGCTGCACCAGCCAGGGGGCCAGCAGCTCGAGCACCGCCGTGGCCGCGAGCCCCAGCACCAGCGCCAGCCACAACGCGTGCCCCGCCTGCTCCATCGCCGCCTCGCGCCCGGCCGCGCCCAGCGAGCGCGCCACCCGCGGGGTGGTGGCGTAGGAGAGGAAGTTGAAGACGACGAAGAAGAGCGCCAGCAGCGCGGTGGTAATGCCCAGCGCCGCCAGCGGCTCGGCCCCCAGCCGCCCCACGAAGGCGGTGTCCGTCATGCTCACCAGCGGTTCGACCGCCAGCGCCCCCAGCGCCGGCAGCGCCAGCCGGACGATCTCGCGGTCGAGCTGCCCCAGCCGCATCAAGCCGGCTCCTCCCCCAGGTCGCGGATATCCGGGTGTTCCCGCAGCACCTGTTCGACGAGGGCGGCGAGCCGCTCGAAGCTGGCGCGCCAGACCGCGCCGGCCAGCAGCCCGCGCAGCCCCCGGCGGGTCTTGAGGAATACGACGAAGCCTTCCGGTTCGCCGGTCACGACGCCGCAACCCATCCAGAAACGGCGGCCCTCGAAGGCGAGCTCCAGCCGCCAACCCCAGTCCTCCGCAGCCGGCGCGCCCGGCGCCACCCCGCGCGCGGCGAGCGCCCCGGCCAGGTAGCCGCACAGCGCCCGGCCGCCCAGCCCCGGGTTGACCGCCTCCGCCTCGCCGGGCTCCAGGGGGAAGGCGCTCGAAGAAAACGCCCAGACGCGCTCCACTCAAACCCCCTCCCCGCCCACCAGCGACGCCGCCCGCACCCAGAACCCGGGATAGCGCCGCGCCAGCGCGTCCGCGTACCGCCCGGCCATTTCCCGGCTTTCCACCGGGGCGAAGAGGGTGCTTCCGCTGCCGCTCATCAGCACGCCTCCGAGCCCGTGTTCCTCGAGCAGCCGCTTCAGGTCGGCGAGCGGCGGGTAGGCGAAGAAGACCGCCCGCTCCAGGTCGTTGCGCCAGGGCGGCGGCGTCCCCCGGCACAGGGCCCCAAGGATGCCGGAGACGTCCAGCTCGGGGCCGAAATCGCCCGGCTCGAGCGCCGCGTAGGCCGCGGCCGTGGGCACCTCGAAGGGCGGCTTGACCAGCACGAAGTGGGCCTCCACGGGCTCCAGGAAGCGCAACTCCTCGCCCACCCCCCGCGCCTCGGCCAGCCCGCCGCGCAGCAGGAAGGGCACGTCGGCCCCCAGCCCGCGCGCCAGCGCGGCCAGGTCCACCCCGGCCGGATACACCTTCCCGAGCCCCCGCAGCACCGCCGCGGCGTCGGCCGAGCCGCCGCCGAGCCCCGCGCCCGCGGGCACGCGCTTCGCCAGCTCGATCTCCACGCCGCCCGGCACGCCCGCGGCCTCCAGGTAGGCCGCGGCCGCCCGCCAGGCCATGTTCTCCGGCCCCTCGGGCACGGCCACCTCGCCGGCCACCCGCAGGCGCACGCCCTCCGCCCGGGGCGCGAGGCGCACCTCGTCGCAGACGTCCACCGTGGCGAACAGCGTGTGCAGCTCGTGGTAGCCGTCTGCGCGGCGGCCGCGCACCGCGAGGCCCAGGTTCAGCTTGGCGCAAGCGTGCTCGACGACCCCCTCCACGCCCTCCAGTATGGCACCTCCGCCCTCCGGCTCTGCTTTAATGGGGCCATGCCCGCCCGTTTCCAGCCGCTGGCCTACACCCCGCCCGAACCGGACGAGATGCTGCGCCGCGCCCGCGCCTTCTACGAGCAGATGCGCACCCGGCGCAGCGTGCGCGACTTTTCGGACCGGCCCGTACCGCGCGAGGTCATCGAGCTGGCGCTGCGCACCGCCGCCAGCGCCCCCAGCGGCGCCAACCAGCAGCCCTGGTTCTTTACGGCCGTCTCCGACCCCCAGACCAAGCGCCGCATCCGCCTCGCCGCCGAGGCAGAAGAGCGCCGGTTTTACCGGGAACGCGCCCCAAAGGCGTGGCTCGAAGCCCTCGACCACCTGGGCACCGGCCCCGAGAAGCCCTTCCTGGAAACCGCCCCCTGGCTGATCGCCGTCTTCGCCCAGAGCTACGGCCTGGACGAAAAAGGCAACAAGGTCAAGCACTACTACGTTCAGGAATCGGTCGGCCTCGCCGCCGGCCTGCTCGTCGCCGCGCTGCACACCGCCGGCCTGGCCACGCTCACCCACACCCCCAGCCCCATGAACTTCCTGCGCGAGATCCTGGACCGGCCCGAAAACGAACGCCCGGTCATGCTCGTCGTCACCGGCTACCCCGCGGACGGGGCCCGGGTGCCCGTCCTCAGCAGGAAGGCCTTCGATGAAACCGCCCGCTTCGTCTGAACCCCACCTCCCCCAGCGGCTCGACCTCGGCATTGGCAGCGTGGACGGTCACCGCGTCTACTGGGACGGCGACGCGCTCATATGGCAGCGCACCAGCGGCGCCGGCGACGTGCTGGAAGAGGCCCGGCTCCGGCCCAGCGAAGAAGCCTGGCGCACCTTCTGGCGCGCGCTCGACGAGCTGGGCGTCTGGAGCTGGGAGCCCTACTACGAACCCGAATACCCCACCTGCGGCGGCACCCAGTGGGCCGTCTGGATCGAGCACGGCGGCCGCACCCTCAAGGCCTCCGGCCGCGACGCCTGGCCGCCCGGCTTCGAGCGCTACCGGGCCGCGGTCCGAAACCTGATCGAAGAGCGCCGCTTCGGTTGACCGAAACGGCCGTGCTGCCCGACAGAACGCTGCCACACCAGCCTCGGTCCCCTTCTTCGTACCCCAACCAGGACTTGGGAAGCAGGAAGTGAAAGTTCGAGTTTCATGTTTTGGTACGTTACCTTGGGCTCGATAACCGGCCCTGCAAAACAAAACCCACATCCCACTTCCTGCCCCTACCTTTTTCGTTTCCCCGGGCGAGTGAGCTATGTTGCGAACGAGACCCGGGAGCCTGCCCTGAACTTGATTCAGGGTCCATGCTGGGTGCTGATCCGGGACTTGGTTGCGGACAGCAAACGCGTTGCAGATTATGCAACAAGAGCGGAACGTTTAGGCTTTGCGTCACCAACAACCCCCTCCTCGGCCCTCCTCACGGGGGAAAAAACGGCCACTTCAAGCAATGCGGCAAGCGAAACGGTTCGGCCCAGAACGACACCGAAACCTCCCCCTCGGGGGAGGTGGCCGAAGGCCGGTGGGGGGTTGTTTTTTGAGGATAAAGTGTGTCGGGGGTAGGATGTGGGTTGGCCACGATTCGAATGATGGGCGATGGCTTCGTTAGCGCCAACAACCCCCACCCCAACCCTCCCCAAGGGGAGGGAGATTCGTTTTCTCGGCGACAAAATCGTGGAGTTTTGGGTACGGCATGGGCCCCCGGATCAGGTCCGGGGCAAGCCCGGCTCGCGCGGGTCAAGGTGACCCGCGTGGCCGGGGACACGTTACCTGGATGTGGGATGTAGGGGGTGGGATGTAGGGGGTGGGAGGTGGGAAGACCGGTTGTGTGCTTTGACCGACAGCACTCAAGCTCGCCCGCGTGCTTTTGAAAAACAAAACCCGCCTCCCACACCCCACCTCCCACATCCTGTTTTTGCCTTTGATAAAAAGAAAAACCCCCCGCACCGCCCTACTTTCCCAGGACCCTGCGGTCCAAGTATCATCGGCGCTGGCGTGTTTCACTTCCGTGTTCGGTATGGGAACGGGTGGGACCACGCCGCTATGGGCACGGGGGGAATCCGATGTTGTGCGTTCGATTCTTGGTTCGAACGTGGATTCCACGAGTGGATCTTTCGGTGGCGTGACGCGGTTGGGACGTGGGATGTAGGAAGTGGGATGTAGGAAGTTGTGACCGTCCTTCTATGAGTGCAGAAAAAGGTCAAGACCTCGGACGATTAGGACCGGTCAGCTCAACGCGTCGCCGCGCTTACACCTCCGGCCTATCAACCCGGTGATCTACCGGGGTCCTTACCTGGTTGACCCAGTGGGAGGTCTCATCTTGGGGTGGGCTTCCCGCTTAGATGCTTTCAGCGGTTATCCCGACCGTACATGGCTACCCTGCTTATGCCCCGGGAGGGACAGCAGGGATACCAGAGGTACGTCCACTCCGGTCCTCTCGTACTAGGAGCAGCTCCCCTCAAACCTCCTGCGCCCGTGGCGGATAGAGACCGAACTGTCTCACGACGTTCTGAACCCAGCTCGCGTGCCGCTTTAATGGGCGAACAGCCCAACCCTTGGGACCTTCTTCAGCCCCAGGATGCGACGAGCCGACATCGAGGTGCCAAACCTCCCCGCCGCTGTGGACGCTCGGGGGAGATCAGCCTGTTATCCCCGGGGTAACTTTTATCCGTTGATCGATGGCCCTTCCACACGGAACCACCGGTTCACTAGGCCCGACTTTCGTCCCTGCTCGGCTTGCAGGCCTCGCAGTCAAGCTCCCTTGTACCCTTGCGCTCTCCGCGCGGTTTCCGTCCGCGCTGAGGGAACCTTTGGGCGCCTCCGTTACGCTTTAGGAGGCGACCGCCCCAGTCAAACTGCCCACCAAGCGCTGTCCCGGCCGATGCCGGTTAGGCCTCCGAACACGTCAGGGTGGTATTTCACCGGCGCCTCCCCCGACCCTGGCGGGCCGGGTTCGCAGGCTCCCACCTATCCTACACAGACGTGTCCAAAGACCAACGCCAGGCTACAGTAAAGCTCCACGGGGTCTTTTCGTCCTGCCACGGGTAGGCCGCATCTTGACGGCCAGTTCAATTTCACCGAGTCCCTCGCTGAGACAGCGCTCCGATCGTTACGCTTTTCGTGCAGGTCGGAACTTACCCGACAAGGAATTTCGCTACCTTAGGACCGTTATAGTTACGGCCGCCGTTCACCGGGGCTTCGGTTCGGAGCTTGCACCCCTCCCCTTGACCTTCCGGCACCGGGCAAGCGTCGCTCCCTATACGTCCACTTACGTGTTCGCAGAGAGCTGTGTTTTTGGTAAACAGTCGCCAGAGCCTGTTCACTGCGGCTGCCTCGGGCTCATCACCCTACGCGCAGCACCCCTTCTCCCGAAGTTACGGGGCCATTTTGCAGAGTTCCTTAGCGAGGGTTCTCTCGCGCGCCTTAGTGCACTTGCACCCGCCCACCTGTGTCGGTTTACGGTACGGGCACTCCACCTTCATCGCTTAGAGGCTTTTCTCGGCTCCCTGGCGTCAGCGGGTTATCACCCCTACGGGCTTCCCCGCGGCCGGCGAGCGTGTGCAGGGCGGATTTGCCTACCCTGCGCCCCCCGGACCGCGGCCGGGCTCATCCATGGCTCCGGTCCGCCTAGCCTAAAGCGTCCCCCCATCGCTCCAGTGGAGTGGGGCCGGAATATTAACCGGCTGTCCATCGGCTTCCCCTCTCGGGTACGCCTTAGGTCCCGCCTAACCCTACGCCGACGACCGTTGCGTAGGAACCCTTGGGCTTACGGCGAAGGGGATTCTCACCCCTTTTATCGTTACTTATGCCTGCATTCGCACTTCCCGTACCTCCAGCCGCCCTCACGGTCGACCTTCATCGGCATGGGGAACGCTCTCCTACCGCGCAGCGGTCATCCCGCTGCACCCGCAGCTTCGGTGCTGGACTTGAGCCCCGATCATTTTCGGCGCGAGGGCACTCGACCAGTGAGCTATTACGCACTCTTTAAAGGATGGCTGCTTCTAAGCCAACCTCCTGGCTGTCTGGGCGCCCTCACATCCTTTCCCACTTAGTCCAGACTTGGGGACCTTAGCTGGCGGTCTGCGTTGTTCCGCCGTTAGGACACGGACGTTATCGCTCGCGCCCTCACTCCCAGGCCTTCACGTACGCCCTTCCGAGTTTGCCAGGGGTTGGTAGGCTGGTAGGCCCCCTAGCCCTAGCAGTGCTTTACAGGCGTACGTTGCCACCTGAGGCTGACCCTAAAGTCATTTCGGAGAGAACCAGCTATCTCCGGGCTCGGTTAGCTTTTCACTCCTAACCCCAGCTCATCCGAAAGATTTGCATCTCTTACCGGTTCGGCCCTCCACGCGGTTTCACCCGCGCTTCAGCCTGGCCAGGGCTAGCTCGCCCGGTTTCGGGTCTACGCGGACCGACTCAGTCGCCCTATTCGGACTCGCTTTCGCTTCGCCTCCGCCTCGACGGCTTAAGCTCGCCGGCCCACGTAAGTCGCAGGCTCATGCTTCAATAGGCACACCACAACCCGTGCCTTCGACGAATCGAAGACGTAGGGCCGTGATTGCTTGTAAGCGCACGGTTTCAGGTTCTATTTCACTCCCCTCCCGGGGTTCTTTTCACCTTTCCCTCACGGTACTGGTTCGCTATCGGTCACCCGGAGTACTTAGCCTTACGCGGTGGGCCGCGCAGATTCACGCAGGGTTCCACGAACCCCACGCTACTCGGGTACCTCCGCCTATCCGCTCACCTTTCGCCTACAGGGCTTTCACCTTCTCTGGCGCGCCTTCCCAGAACGCTTCGGCTAGGCTACGGATTCGGCATGTTGGAGGCCCCACAACCCCGCAGTGCAAGCACTGCGGTTTAGGCTGGTCCCCTTTCGCTCGCCGCTACTCAGGGAGTCGCATTCGCTTTCCTCTCCTGTGGGTACTTAGATGTTTCAGTTCCCCACGTTCCCCCCGTCACCGAGGTGACGGTGACCGGTGTTCCCACCGGCCGGGTTTCCCCATTCGGAGATCCAGGGATCGAAGCCCGCTACCGGCTCCCCCTGGCTTATCGCAGGTAGCCACGTCCTTCATCGGCTCGGGTGCCAAGGCATCCACCGTGCGCCCTTCGTATCTTGACCTTTCAGGACAAGGATGATGTGCAGACAAGCAGGATGTAGGAGGTGGGTTGTGGGATGTGGGAAAAGAAAAAGCCACCACCCGCCGCTTGTCCGCTTCAGGACGGTACTTACGTCACGCCACCTTTCAAGATCCCTGCGCCGGGTAGAGGACCGTGGTCCTTACTGGGCGCAAGACTCAAGATATCAAAGGGGGGAGGGGGAGTCAAGGGGGGTGGGGTGGGGTTGTTGGGGCTGGAAAGGTGGCAGAATAGGAGGGTGGTCCTGCTCCGCTGGCTCTTCCTCCTGGCGCTCCTCGTGGCGTTCGTGCTGCTGGTGCTGCAGGCGACGGCCCCGAACCCCGACGCCCGCTTCGTACGGCGGGTGCGGCGCGCCCTTGGCGAGGTGCTGCGCCGCGGCCGCCGCCTGCACCCGGAAGAGAAGGCGCTGCTCGACGAGGCCCGGCAGCTGGCCGCGGCCCTGGAGCGCCTCGACGCCAAGGCCCGCGAACTGCGGCGTTTCCTGGGGGCGCGCGACCTGGACGCGGTCGCCCGCCGGCGGCTGGAGGAACGCCTTGCGGAGATGGAGGAGCAGCTCGAGTCCGGTGCGGCCTTGCTCGAGCGCCTGGCCGCCGAGCTGTGGGCGCGCGAACCCCTGGACCTGCCCGCGGCCGCGGCCCGGCTGACCCGGACCCGGCTGGGCCTGCAGAAGGCCCTGGAATCGCCCGCGGAAAAAGAAGGGGTAAACTGATGCCGATGAAGCGCCTTACCTTCGTGCTGGCCCTGCTCGTGCTGGTGGCCGCCTGCACGCCGCAAACCCAGACCCCCGCTCCGGAGCCCTTCGCCCGGGAGCAGGGACCCGTGGAGTTCTACCCCCACAACATCGGGCTCTACTGGGTCTACCTGCCCCAGACCGATCCGCCCGACTACCCCACCTTCAAGCTGAGCGTGCTGGGCCCGGGGCAGTGGGACAAGGAGCCCGCCACCCAGATGCGGTTCGTGGGCCGCGGGCAGGAGCGCGTCTACTTCCGCCGTTTCGGCGAGGCGGGGGTGGAGCTGTTGGGCTTCAAGGAGCAGATCACGCTGACGCGGGTCTCCTTCGATCCCCCGATGCTCGAGTACCCGCCCGAGGAGCTGCTGCGCCCGGGGTACCGCTGGGGCGGGCGCACCGTGACCCAGAGCGTCTTCCTGCTGCCCACCGGGGCGCAGGAGCAGGCCACCTTGCAACTCGAGTACAGCTACGAGGTCAAGGGCAAGAGCCGGGTCGAGGTGCCCGCGGGGCTGTTCGAAGCCTACGTGATCGAGCTGACCGTGACCGACGAAAAGGGCAACCAGACGGTGCAGGAGATCTGGTTCGTGCCCCACGTGGGCGAGGTGCGCACCCGTGAGGGCCTGGTCCTCATCGAGAAGAACTTCTAGGAGGGTCGATGCTGCTTAGCCGTATCCGCGGTCCCGAGGACCTGAAGGCGCTGTCCGAGGAAGAGCTCCACGAGCTCGTCGAGGAGCTGCGCAGCGAGATCATCCGCGTCACCGCCGAGACCGGCGGCCACCTGGCCAGCAGCCTGGGCGCGGTGGAGCTGATCGTGGCGCTGCACCGCGTCTTCGACTCGCCCCGCGACCGCATCCTCTTCGACGTGGGCCACCAGGCCTACGCCCACAAGCTGCTCACCGGCCGCCAGGACCGCTTCCACACCCTGCGCCAGGAAGGCGGCCTCTCGGGCTTCACCAAGGTGAGCGAGTCGGAGCACGACGCCATCACCGTGGGCCACGCCTCCACGAGCCTGGCCAACGCCCTGGGCATGGCCGTGGCGCGCGACCTCCAGGGGCAGGACCACAAGATCGTGGCCGTGATCGGCGACGGCGCCCTCACCGGCGGCATGGCCCTGGCCGCGCTCAACAAGATCGGCGAAATGGGCAAGGACATGCTCATCGTGCTTAACGACAACGAGATGTCCATCAGCCCCAACGTGGGCGCCCTCGCCGGCTACTTCAAGACCCTGCAGGTGCAGAAGTGGGTGCAGGACGCCGAGAAGCTGGGCAAGGGCTTCCTCGAGCGCATCTCGCCGCGGCTCTTCGAGCTGGCCGACCGCGCCAAGGAAGCCACCAAGATGATCCTGCACCAGGAGAACCCCTTCTACGCCTGGAACCTGCGCTACGTCGGCCCGGTGGACGGTCACGACCTCAAGGGGCTCGTCTACCTGCTGGAAAAGCTAAAGGACCTTTCCGGCCCCACCCTGCTGCACATCGTCACCAAGAAGGGCAAGGGCTACAAGGTGGCCGAGGAGGACCCCACCCACTGGCACGGGGCCAGCCCCTTCAACCCCGAGGCCCCCACCAAGAAGAAGGGCAGCTACACCTGGTCGCTCGCCTTCGGCGACGCCGTCACCGAGCTGGCGGAGCGCGAGGAGAAGCTGGTCGTGCTCACCCCGGCGATGCGCGAGGGCTCGGGGCTGGTGCGCTACGCCCAGACCTGGCCCGACCGCTACCTCGACGTGGGCATCGCCGAGGACGTGGCGGTGACCACCGCCGCCGGCCTGGCGCTGGCGGGGATGAAGCCGGTGGTGGCCATCTACTCGACCTTCCTGCAACGGGCCGTGGATCAGGTGATCCACGACGTGGCCATCGAGAAGCTGAACGTCGTCTTCGCCATCGACCGCGCCGGGCTGGTGGGCGCCGACGGTCCCACCCACCACGGCGTCTTCGACCTCGCCTTCCTGCGCACGGTGCCGGGAATGCAGATCGCCGCCCCCAAGGACGCGCTCGAGCTGCGGGCCATGCTCACCGCCGCGCTCGAACAAAACGGCCCGGTGGCGCTGCGCTGGCCCCGCGGGGCGGTTGAGCCCGCCCCCGAGGGGGCCTGGCCCGAGTGCGCCTGGGGCCGCTGGGAGGTGCTCAAGCCCGGGAGCGAGGTCTACCTGCTCGCTTTCGGCAAAACGCTGGGCTACGCCCTGGAGGCGGCCGGTGCCGACCCCCGGGTGGGCGTGGTGAACGCCCGCTTCCTCAAGCCCCTGGACCGCGAGGTGCTGGCGGAGCTGGCCGCGAACCACGCGCTCGTGACCGTCGAGGACCACCAGCTCGCCGGCGGTTTCGGCGCCGCGGTGCTCGAGGCCCTGGAGGAGCTGGGCCTCCGCCCCGAGGTGCGCCGCCTCGGCCTGCCTGACCGCTTCACCGATCAGGGCAAGGTCGAAAGCCTGCACGCCAAAGCCGGCATCGACGCCGCGGGGATCCGGCGGGCGCTGGCGGAGCTGGGCGTGAACGTGAACGTCTCCGCGCCGCGAGCGGGCTAGCCTTCCAGGTTCCAGACCCCGGCCTCGATGCGCAGCGTCCGGGACCACCCCTCCGGGGCGTGGGTGCCGCTGAGCACCGCCTGCGGCAGCCCGCTCGCGTAGGCCAGGAGCGCCGCCTGGCGGCGGGCGTCGAGCTCGGCGGCGAAGTCGTCGACGAGCAAGAGCGGCGGCTCGCCGTGGTGTTCGGCCAGGAGCCGGTGCTCGGCCAGGCGCAGCGCCAGCGCCACGCTGCGGGCCTCGCCGCGGCTGGCGAACTTGACCGCGTCGAGGCCGCCCAGCAACAGGCGCACGTCGTCGCGGTGGGGCCCCGCCAGGGTGACGCCGCGCTCGAGCTCTTCCTGCAGGTTGGCCTCCAGCACCTCGGCCAGCCGTTCGGGCGGGGCGGTCTCGCGCAGCTCCAGCACCAGCGGTGCGGCGTCGAGCTCGCGGTAGGCCGCGGCCGCCAGCGGGGCCAGACGCTCGAGGATGCGCCGCCGCCAGTGCAGCACCTGCTCGCCATAGCCGGCCAGCCGCTCGTTCCAGACCCCGAGGCCGCGCGGGCTCGTCTTGAGGGCGGCGTTGCGCTGGCGCAGCGTCTTCTCGTAGGCCGAGAGCAGCGCCCGGTAGCGGGGCGAGAAGCGCATGAGCGCCTGGTCGAGCCAGCGCCGTCGCTCCTCGGGGCCGCCGCGCACCAGGGCGATGTCCTCGGGCCGGATCCAGACCGCCCCGGCGTACTCGGCCAGCTCGCGCAGGCTCGCCGGGGCCTCGTTGAGCCGGATCTCGCGCCCGCCGCGGCCGAAGCGCTGCTCGAAGCGCACCACCCCCAGCTGGGTCTCCACCTCGGCGAACAGCCGCGCCTCGGCCGCGCCGAAGCGCACCCGGTCGGCCAGCGCCCCCCGCACCTCGCCGCCCAGGGCCAGGAAGATGGCCTCGAGCAGGTTGGTCTTGCCGCTGGCGTTGGGGCCCACCAGCGCCAGCGGGCCCGGCGGCAGCACCAGCTCCAGGCTCGTCAGGTTGCGGAAGTTCTGCTGGCGCAGCCGGGTGAGGATCATAGGGCGCGGCGGATGGCCTCCACGTCCGCGTCGGTGTAGCCGTAGAGGGTGACCTCGAGGTCGTCGGGGGCGTTCTTGAACTCCTCGGTCATGATGCGGGCCACCTCCTGGGCGTCGAGGCCGCCCACCCCGGTGCCGAGCAGCGGGAAGGCCACGGTACGTAGCCCCAGCTCGCGCGCCTTCGCCAGGGCCGCCTGGGTCGCGCGGCGAACCGAGTCGTAGCTGGCCGGCTCCGAACCCAGGACCGCGGCGTGGATGACGTAACGCACCGGCAGCCGCCCCGCCCCCGTGACCGCCGCCTCGCCCACGCGGATGGGGCCGTGGCGGTCGCATTCTTCCTGGATCTCGGGCCCGCCCTTCTTGCGGATCGCCCCGGCCACGCCGGAGCCGAGGATCAGCCGGTCGTTGGCGGCGTTGACGACGGCGTCGCCCTCGAACGTGGTGATGTCCCCCTTGGCTATACGAATCAGCGCCACGCCTTCATTCTAGCCGCGCCTGCTAGCATGGGGGCGTGGGCGAAAACCGCGCCGGAGAACTGCTGGGCCAGCTGCTGAAGCGCTACAAGCTCGAGGCCGGGCTGCGCCGCGGCCGGGTGCTGGCGCTCTGGCCCGAGATCGCCGGCGAGATGCTGGCGCGGCTGACCGAGCCGCTCAAGCTTGAGCGCGGCGAGCTCCTGGTGCGTGCCGAGAGCGCGGCCTTGGCGCACCAGCTCACCTACCAGCGCGAGGAGTTCGTCCGCCGCTACGCGGCCCGCCTTGGCGAGGGCACGGTGACGAACGTGCGCTTCGTGACCGGGCGGCCGAAGGCCCCCGAGGCCGCCGCCGCGCCGGCGCCGGCGCCGGAACCGGTGGCCCTGCCGCTCGAGCTGGCCCGCAAGCTGGAAGCCTGGACCCGCGCCGTCCCCGAGGAGCTGCAGGGTGCGGTGGAGCGCGCCGGCCGCGCGGTGCTGGCCGCGCAGCTGGAGCGGGAAGGCGACGTCTGCGCCGTCTGCGGCCGGGTCGGCGAGGCCACGCCCTGCCGCTTCTGCGCGGCGCTGCTGGAGGATCCGCTGGTGCGGCGGGCGGCCCGCCGGATCGAGCGCGAACCCGAGGCCGAGCCGCTCGAGGGCGACCTGCTCGCCGCCGCCCGCTGGCTGGCCGCCGAGCGCCTGCGCGGGCAGATCGAGGAACTCGCCCCCCAGGTGACCCGGGAGCCGCGGCTGCGGGCGCTCTTCCACGACCGCGTCCAGCGCTTCGCGCGGGTCCCGATCGCCGGCGCGACCCCCGAAGCGCGCCTCGAGCGCCTCTCCCCCGCCGCCCGTTCCCTGGCAAAGCCGCGTTAGTCCCGAGTATCCTGAAACCACGGGCCGCCGCGTGCGGCCAGGGGAGGACACCATGGGAAAAGGCGGTGACACCCGCATCCACGCTGGCAAGATCTGGCTCAACGGCGAGCTGGTGCCGCAGGAAGAGGCCAAGGTGAGCGTGCTGGCCCACGCCCTGCACTACGGCACCAGCGTCTTCGAGGGCATCCGCGCCTACGCGACCGACGAGGGTCCGGCGATCTTCCGACTAGAAGAACACGTCGAGCGCCTCTTCCACTCCGCGAAGATCCTGCGCCTCGAGATCCCTTACACCCCGGAGCAGATCGCGAGCGCGATCGTCGAGACCGTGCGCACCAACGGCTGGAAGTCGTGCTACATCCGCCCGCTCGCCTGGTTCGGCGCCACCTCGCTGGGCGTCAACCCGCTGCCGAACAACCCCGCCGACGTGATGATCGCCACCTGGGAGTGGGGCGCCTACCTGGGCGAGGAGGCCGTCCGCAAGGGCGCAAAGCTGGTCACCAGCTCCTGGCGCCGCTTCCCCGGCGACGTGATGCCCGGCAAGGCCAAGGCCGGCGGCAACTACGTCAACAGCGCCCTGGCCAAGATGGACGCGCTGGCCGCCGGAGCCGACGAGGCGCTCTTGCTCGACAAGGAGGGCTACGTCGCCGAGGGCTCGGGCGAGAACCTCTTCTTCGTCAAGAACGGCGTGATCCACGCGATCGAGCACTCGGTCAACCTGCCCGGCATCACCCGCGACTCGGTCATCGAGATCGCCGAGGACCTGGGCTTCACCGTCAAGGAGGCCTACCGCGTGACCCGCGAGATCCTCTTCACCGCCGATGAGGTCTTCATGACCGGCACCGCAGCCGAGGTGACCCCGGTCTCGATGATCGACCACCGCCCCATCGGCACGGGCAGCGCCGGGGAGATCACCATGCAGCTGCGCAAGGTCTACCTCGAGGCGGTCACCGGCCAGCGGTCCGAGTACCGCAAGTGGCTGACGTTCGTGAAGTAGCCAGAACCGTTAAAGCGCCCCCGGCCATGCGCCGGGGGCTTCTTTTTAGTCGCCCGCGTCCACCCGCACCCGCGAAGCCCGGCCCCACATCACGAAGATCCAGGCCACCAGCAAGAGCCCCGCGCTGAAGACGTACGGAGCGGTGTGGGCGACGTTCTGGTAGAGCCAGGTGCCGGCGAGCGGCCCCAGCATCCGGCCCAGCGCCTGGGCGCTCGAGTTGAGCCCCGCCACCGCCCCCTGGAGCCCTTCGCCCACCGAAAGGCTGAGGGCCGCCGTCACCGCCGGGGCCGCGAGCCCCTGCCCCAACCCCTGTAGCACCAGCGCCAGCGTGAGCCAGGAAAAGCCGGAAGCGAAGACGAAGATCAGGAAACCCACGGCGGCGATGGGGATGCCGCTTTTCAGCATCCCCATCGCCGGCCACTTGAACTTGCGGATCAAGAAGCCCTGCACGAAGACGGCCACCAGCCCGTAGATCACCAGCGCGATGCCCACGGCCCGCGCCGTGCCCTCGGGGGTCAGCCCCAAGCGGTCTTGGAAGTAGAAGGCCACCGTGGTCTCCATGGCCACCGAGCTCAGGCTAACGGCCAGGCCCACGACCAGCAGCGGCAGCACCCGCGGGTCGAGGAAGCTGAGCGAGGGGGGCTTGTGCAGGTGAACGTGCCGCGCGGGTTCGGGCAGCATGAACCAGACGAAGAGGGCGTTGAAGAGCGCCAGCGTGGCCGAGAAGTAGACGGGCACGAGCAGGCTGATCCCCGCCAGCGCCGCGCCGATGGCCGGCCCGAAGATCACCCCCAGGCCGAAGGCCGCGCCGATCACGGCCATGCCCGCGGTGCGGTCGGCCTTGCCGGTCACGTCGGCCACGTAGGCCTGGGCGGTGGGCAACGTGGCCGAGGAGAAGGTGCCGCCGAACAGACGCGCCGCGAGCATCAGACCGTAGATCAGGCCGGTGCCGAGCGCGCCCGCGAGCCCCAGCTGGGCCACGAAGGCGAAGGCGAAGAACGAAATCGAGAACCCCAGGATGCCCATGAGCAGGATGGGTTTGCGCCCCTTCACCTCGCTGAGCCGCCCCCAGTAGGGCGCGAGCAGGAACTGCATCAACGCGTAGGCGGTGGAGAAGGTCCCGACCTGAAACTCGCTGAGCCCCAGCTCGCGCGCCAGCGGCGCCACGATGGGAAACAGCACCGAGAGGCCGAGCATGCTGTTGAAGAGGGTGAGGAAGAGGAGCGCCATCGGGCTCATAGACGGCATTCTACGCTTGCTGATAACCTGTTTCAATAACGATCCTCACCCGGATTTCGCGGATACTGCGGGCGTACGAGGAGGTCCTTATGATCAGCAGCACGCTTTCGAACGCCCTCAACGAACAGATCGGGCACGAACTCAGCGCCCACAACCACTACCTGGCCATCGCGGTCTACTTTGCGAACCGCTCGCTCGACGGCTGGGCGGACTTCTTCTTCCGTCAGGCCGAGGAGGAGCGGGGCCACGCGATGAAGATCCTGCACTTCCTGCTCGACAACGACGTGGCCCCGCGCATCCCCGAGGCGGCGGAGGCCAAGCCGGCCTTCACCGACGCGGTGGAGGCGGTGGCCAGTGCGGTCAAGGCCGAGCGCACGGTCACCACCCAGTTCGAGGCGATGATGGCCATCGCCCACCAAGAAAACGACTACCGGGCGGTGCCGCTGCTCCAGTGGTTTTTGAACGAGCAGATCGAGGAGGAGGCCACGATGGGCAAGCTGCTCGACCTGGTGCAGAGCGGCATCAACCTCTTCCAGGCGCAGGACTACCTGCCCACGCCGCACGCCGGCGGCGAGGCCGGGGCCGAAGCGGGGGCGTGAGCGCGTCCGCGACCCTGGGCGGAGGCTGCTTCTGGTGCCTGGAGGCGGCCTTCCGCCCGCTTAAGGGGGTGGTCGACGTGGTGCCGGGCTACGCCGGCGGCCACGTCGAAAACCCCAGCTACGAACAGGTTTCGACCGGCACCACCGGCCACGCCGAGGTGGTGCGCGTCGAGTACGATCCGGACGCGATAACTTACGAGCAGCTGCTCGACGTCTTCTTCGCCGTGCACGACCCTACGACCAAGGACCGCCAGGGGGCCGACGTGGGGCCGCAGTACCGCTCGATCGTCCTGTACGAAGACGAGGCGCAAAAGGAGGTGGCCCTGCGCAAGATCCGGGCGCTCTCCGGCCTCTTCAAGCCCCGCATCGTCACCGAGGTGAAACCGCTCGAGCGCTTCTGGCCCGCGGAACCGGAGCACCACCGCTACTACGACAAGTACCCGCAGGACCCGTACTGCCAGGCCGTCATCGCCCCGAAGGTGCGCAAGGTGGTGCAGAGCTTCCGGCCGCTGCTGAAATAAGAACGCGCGCAAAACCGCGTTAGCGTCTAAGAAAAGAAGTGCTCCAGCCTAACCGCGGTCGAGCCAGCATCAGGATGGCGAGGTCGATTCGCGCTTATTAAGCACATGTCCTATTCAACGCATATTGTTGAGTCATACGGTCCCCGATCGGGAGAGGAAGGGCCATATTGGGTGCAAAATTGTGAGGGCAATCGCTGCAGGTGTGGGAAACTAAAACAATGGGCGCTGCCAATCCGCACGCATTTTTAGAAGTCTGGCTTTACCACGACGAGACCAAAGATGCTGATCTAAAGGAGGGGAAGCGACACGCCCACATAATCCTTGTTGTTCCTGAGAGGCTCACTCTCGAGTCGCCGCACGGCATGCAGACACTGTTCGAAGCTGATCCCGAGGTGACTACACCAAGAAGTGAGTTTCTGTTCAGGATCCAGGAGATACGAACGGACACACAATATAGTGGCGAGCTGCATGCTTCCAGTATGAGTGGAAAACAGTGGGGAAAGCGTGAATGCTGTGGGGCTCGAGTCCTTGATCTCGCATCAGAATTTCTCCGCCATAAGGGACCCAAAGGCGAGCTTCCCGCCCCCTTCTTCCGGTTTGGAGCGCTGTTCTTTCCACCCAAGACACCTAGTCTACGGACATTCTACTCAGGCGATGACCCCGAAAAAAAGATTCAATATTTCGAAACCCTCATGCGGATGGCTATCAAGGGAGTTCTCCATTATGGATATTCAGATCTTGAACAGGTGTATCCAAAAATCGAAGTAACAATACTTGGACTAATACTCGATGGTGATGAGCATTTAAAGCGGCCCATTGATCAAGACCGCGTGATTGAACGCCTTCGTGGGGAGCTTCGCCCGGGACTCGCGATTTCACCCGACTTTGAAATCCGCGCGGTTGACTCCGACCCTAAAACGCATACCCCTGGAACTCGAGATTACGACGACTGTGAACTTCTCCAAGTTGCCGACCTTCTCCTCGGAGCAGTTCGCTTTGTCGCTGACGGAAGCTATCACGGACTGTGCCCACCCGAAACGGCGGCGCCCAAGTTGTTCGCAAAACTTGGCTCCCGGGCTGAGAAGATGGCTTGGGTCTATCTCTCCATCTGCGAATTATTAAAGAAGAAAGCAGCTAGGCTCAGAAAAAGCCCCAAGGCCTGGAAGCACAGTGGGCACTATCGCAGTTTCACAATTAGTCGGGCAGAGCTGGATGGCGAAAAATGGCAGTTTTGGGAAGTCGAATGGGAATACGACGAAGGCTCGGGGCATTTATTGCCACTTTTTCCTGATCTTAGCTATTAAGTTAACTTAATTAAAATTATAATTTAGTTGCATTTTGTATTTCATACATATATTAGGGAGGGCTTTTAAACCCTCCCCTACCACTCCCGGGAGACTCAGCGGTGCCGCAGGTGGTACGACTTCACCCGCGTAAGCTGGTGGTAACCCAGCTCGGAGAGGGCGATGCCGCGACTGGGTCCTTGACCCCGGTCCAGGGGCCGGCATCGCCGGTTTCGTTTTCGCGATACGAAGCGGCTACTTCCGGGCGAAGATCCCGATCTCCCGCAACAACCCCAAGAGCGCTCGTCCCCCGGGGACGTCCGCGAACCCGGGCGGGACGAGCACCCCGCCCGTGGCGGCCAACCTGCGGTAGGCGGCCACCAGGGCGGCGATCCGCTCGCGCGAAAGTCGGTCGACCAGCGCCGGGTCGTACCAGTCCCCGGCTCGAGCCCGCAAGTCCTTGACGACGTAGCGCACCAGGCTTTCTTCGTCCGCGTCCTGCGCGATGGTGACGTGGTAAGCACGTTCGCCGGGTTTGGGTTGGAACGCCTTGCTGATCATCGCTTCGAGGCTGTCGGCGATGCGCAGGAGCCTGACCAAGAACCGGGTCGAAGACGCCTCGGCCGCAAGCCGGTCTTCCAGCGGCAGCGCCCCGGCGCTGCGCAGCGCGATCCCGTAGGGGTACCCACCGCTGGCCCAGTTCTCGTGGTGGAGCAGGTTCATGAACGCCAGCTGCACGCAGGTGACCTGCCCCTGCTCCTTTACGCACGGCGAAAAAAGCAGGGCTCCTACGAGGGGGTGCAGGCGGATGAACATCCACTCGATCTCGTCGAGCCGCCCTTTCTTCGTCAACACCTCCGGAGGAATGAGCAGCTTGCCGAGGTCGTGCAGTAGTCCTAAGGCGTAGACCCGGAGCGTCGAGGGCAGGATGAAGTCGGGGTACAGGGTCGCGAGCGCCGTAAGGATCATGCCCACCCGATGGCTGTGGCCGTGGAAGGTGTCGTCGGGGTCGTGCCTGCGGTAGAACGCGTGCGTCGTGCGGATGAGGCTTTCCAGCGAGGTAAACGAAAGCTGCCCCATCACGCCCCCGGCGATCTGGAGGCTGGTGTCCAGGAGCTCCTGCCGCAGGCTCTTCGCACCCCGGAGCGCGCGCAGGTGGGCTTGCTCTTCGATGGTCTCGAAGATCGAGGTCGTCTGCGGTCTGACGCTGTCCACCCGGCAGGACAAGGGGAGTTCGAAGTACGGCTCGTGCGCCGCGCCAGACCGGAAACGGTTCAGCAGCGTGACCCTGCGACGGTGCCACTTGGGAAGCAACTTCTGGAAAAGGGCGCCGGCGTCGCTGTCGATCAAGACCCCCTCGCTGGCCAGGGTTTCGTCCCGCTGCTTTTTCTGCGCCACCGAGCGGGCGAAACGAAGCAGGTTCCGCCTGACCACGGCGAAGCTGCGCAGCCATGAAGACTTGGGAAACCTCAGGCGTGCTCGGGGCGAGACGATGACGTCCCCCTCACCGACCGGCCTGGGAATGGCGCTGTAGGTCACCTGAAGGTCCGGGTACAACCCCCGCACAAACAGGCCGGTGAACAGGGCGTTTTCCCAGAGCACGAACTGGGCCACGTCGCGCGGGAACAGCGCGCTGATGGCGACCAGAGCCTCGGGGACGTGTTCGTACAGGTATTCGGTGAAGGTCTTCTCATTGCGCACCAGGGTCATCGCAAAGGCGTTGCCCGCTTCGTTCGAGAGTTTCTGCAGGCGCAACGCGAACGACGCGGGCGAGAGCAGGTAGTGCGCAGACAGCAGCGCCAGGCTGCTGCGCGTGATGGAGCGGGTAACGCTGTCGTTCCAGTATCCGGGGGCTTCTTCGGGCAGCAGGGCTTCCCCGAAGTAGGCCAGGAACTGGAAGGCCTGCAGCGACAGGAAGAACTTCTTGAGCTCGCCTTTCAGGATCAGCCGCTCGAGCTCCTCCTGTCCTTGCGCGGCAATGAAAAAGGGGTAAGCGGCCCGGTAGAAGGCCGCCCGCCGCTCGTGCGGCAGCGACTTGAACAGGCGGATCAGGTACAACGCGGCGACCTGCAGGGGTTCCTCGGGGGTGGGAAAGAGCGGCAGGTGCCGCAGCCGGGTCTGCTGCGCCAGCTCGCCGAGCTCGACGAGCAGGATCCGCGGGCGCTTGCGCGTTGCGGCTTCCGCCGCTACACGCTCGCGTACCTGATCGATCGTTAACTCCGTAGCCACCGCCCCTTTGCTAAACCTTCCCGCCGTTCTTGTCGTACATCACCCGTACTATCATGGGCCGCCGGGACCGCACAACGGGATATGACCCGAAACTTCGCTGCCATCACAGGAAACGGTTGTGAAGGAAACGTTCGGACCGTACCGGGCGGCTCCGCCGCGGCATCGGGCAAACTGCACGGGCAGCGACGGACGGCCGGGGGGCGCCCCCCGGCCGTCCGGAAACGCTGCGCCACCGGAGACCCCAATCGGTCGCCCGGGTCGGTCAGGGGGAGGTCCCCAAGGCGCCCAGCTGCCCCACGACCACGAAGACGTGGTCACCGTACCCCGCCGCCTCGAGCGCGTCCCCGAGCCCACCCGAGCTCTGCGACGACCAGCTGGACCCCGCGTCGCTCGAGGTGTGAATGCCGGTGTTGGGCTCGTTCGTGGTGACGACGAAGACGCCCACGTTGTCCCAGTCGTAGCCATAAGCCACCCCGGTGGCGTCGCCCGAAGTGCCGAGGTCGCCCAGGCTCCAGCTGGCGCCGTCCGTGGAGGTGAGCACGGTGCCGCCCGCGCCCACGGCCACGAAGGTGCCGTCGCCGTAGGCGATGCCGCTGAGGTCGGCGGTGGTGCCGGAGGCCTGCGCCGACCAGCTGAGTCCGTCCGTGGAGGTGAGCACGGTGCCGCCCGCGCCCACGGCCACGAAGGTGCCGTTGCCGTAAGTTATGGCGTACAGATCGCCGGAAACGCCGCTCGTTGCCGAGGACCAGCTGGCGCCGTCGTTGGACCACAAGACCGTGCCGCTGTCGCCCACGGCGACGAACCGCGTACCACTGTAAGCGACGTCGTTGAGGTTGGCGCTGCAATAGGCGTCCGGGTTGGCGCGTGTGGTCCAGCCGGTACCGTCGTAGGTCACGATCTCGCAAGCGCGGCCGACGGCCACGAAGGTTCCACCGCCGTAGCCAATCCCCAGGAGCGGGTTGCTGCTGATGTCCTCGGTCAGGGACCAGCTGGCGCCGTCGGTCGAGGTCGCGGCCACGCCGTAGCTCGACCCGTTCAAGCTCAGCTGCCCGCCGCCCACGGCCACGAAGAGGCCGCTACCGTTCACCTCGCCGTAGGCCACGCCCCACAGGTCGTAGTCGGTTCCGGGATCGCGCGGAACCCAGTACTCCGTCAGGCGGTAGACGGTCAGGTTGATCGCGAGGCGCCTTTCCAGCGAACCCCAGGTCGCGACCAGGTCGAGGCCATAGGTGCGGTCGTAGTCTACGTTCGCGTCGGTGCCGATCGTGATGGTGTGGGTACCGGCGCCGTCGCTGGCGGCGACCGAGGCGGGCGCGAGCGCGATGCCTGCAGGCGCCGCGCCCGAGGGGTCGAGCAGGGCGAGCGCCACCACGTCGTTGAGGCCGTAGGCGGTCAGCGTGAGCTGGCCGGAGGCGCTGCCCCCGCGAGCCTCGAAGTAGTTATCTTCGGAAAGCTCGACCAGGAAGCCCTTGACCTCCAGCGTAAACGGCACGGTGCGCGAGCGCGCCACGCCGCCGAGGTAGGCCCGGGCCTCCAGTTGCATGGCGAAGCTGCCCGGGCTCGCTGCATCCGCGGCCACCACGTTGACGGTCTGACTCACGCCGCCGCTCACGTCGAGCGCGGACGGATCCAGCGAAACGCCCGTGGGGCCGGTGGCGCCAACCTGGGGCGCGAGATAGAGGTTCACCGTGCCCGCAAAGCCGCCCGACGGCGTGACCGTGACCCCGAACCCGCTCCGGTCGTTCTGCCAGACGGCCAGGGACGAGGCGTCCAGCGCCAGGTCGAAGTCGCCCACCTTGAGGGTGAAGTCGGCGTAGTGCACGATGCTGCCCGAAACGGCCTTGAGGCGCAGCGGGTAGACGCCGGCGGCCACGCTGGCGTCGGCGGCGACGCTGAGCGTCACCGAGGTGGTGGATGAGACGCTCACGCTGCTCGGGCTGAGCGTTAGGCCCGCAGGGGCGGCCGAGCCGTCCTGCGCCTCCAGGCTGAGGCTCACCGTACCGTCGAAGCCGCCGCCGGGGGTAAGGGTGAGGCCGAGGTCGCCCGAGCCTTCCGTCCAGAAGGCGAGCTCGGAAGCGCCCAGCGCAACATCGAAGCCGCGGACGTTCAGGCCGAACGCGGCGGCGCGCGCCGTGCCCCCGGCGCGGCCGATCACCATCAGGGCATAGCTCCCGGGCGGCGTGGACGCGTCCGCGGTAACGGTCAGGTTGACGTTGACGTAGCCCGAGGAGAGGTCGACGCTCACCGGCGAGAGGGTGAGGCCCGGTGGAAGGGGCGATCCGTCCTGGGTGGCGAGCTCGAGCGCCACCGGGCCGGGGAAGGTGCTGTAGGTGTCGGGCTGGCTCACCTGCACGGTCAAGGTCGTCGTGGCGCTGCCCCCCTGGTCCGCGGCCAACGAGGGGGTGGTGGTGCCAAAGGAGAGGCTGAAGTCCTGCACCGAAAGCGAGAGGTTCGCGGTCTGGGTCGTGCCGCCGCCGCTGCCCACGACCTGCAGGTGGTAGCGGTCCACCAGCACGCCCTCGTCCACCCGCAGGGTCAGGGTCTGGCTCACCGCGCCTCCAGAGAGGTCTACGCTCGTCGGCTCGAGCGTCATCCCCGATGGCGCGGCGCCGTTCGACGAATCCACCAGCGAAAGCTGCACCACCCCCGCGAAACCGTTGTGGGGGACGGCGTCGAGCCGCACCGTGGTCGAGCCGCCCGCCACCACGTCGGCGATCGTGGGATCGAGGCTCAGGGTGAAGTCGGGGGGCACGGGAACGGTCAGGCTAAAGCCGGCGTACTGGGTGGTGTTGCTCGAGGAGGCTCGGACGCGCAACGCGTAGGTGCCCGGCGCCATCGTGTCGGCCACGGCCAGGTCGAGCGCGACGTAGTTGGTGTCGCCGGAGTTGGCGGCCATGCTGACGACGGTGGGGTCGAGGGCGAGGCCCGCGGGTGCGGCCGAACCGTCGGCCAACTCGAGCGCAAAGCCGATGTCCCCGTTGAAGTCGGCCTGGAAGGTGAGCTCCAGATAGAGCGTGCCCGAGGACCCCACCTCGACGGTGAGGGCGTCGGGACTCACGCTGGTGGTGAACTCCGGCGGCGGCTGTACCGTGAGCGTGAACGCCACGCTGCGCTCAAAGCTGCCCAGGGTCCCCTTGAGGAGCAGGTCGTAGCTGCCCGTGGCCACGCCCGCGTCCACCGAGAGCGAGAGCGCGTAGGGGCCGCCCGGAACGGCCACGGAGCTCGGTTGCAGCGCCAGGCCCGTAGGGGCGGGGCCGCCGTCCGCGCTCGCGAGCGCCAGCGCCAGGTCGCCGCTCACCCCCACGGCGTTCACGAGCAGCGTCGCCGTCGCGGTCCCTCCTTGTGGGGCGTAGAGCTCGGTGCTCGTCAGCGCCAGCTCGAGCCCGCTGACCGTCACGGCGAGGTCGGCGTAGTGGGTCACGCCGTCCCCCGTCACCTTGAGCCGCAAAGGGTAGGTGCCCGGCCCGACGTCGCCGGCCACCTGGATCGAGAGGGGCTGCTGCACGATCCCGCTCACGTATAGCGACGCAGGCACCAGCGTGAAGCCGGCCGCGGGCGCGTCGCTTGCGTCGACGAGGGAAAGGGTCAGGGTGCCCGCGAAGCCGCCCGAAGGCGTGACCGTGAGCGCAGTACCTACCGATCCGCCGGGATCGGCCGCGAGATCGACCGCGCTGAGGGCGAGCTCGAAGTCCGGGGTGGCGTCGGTGACCGCCAGGGTAAACGTGGCCCGGCCCATGAGCGAGCCCGAAGCGCCCACCAGGGCGAGGTCGTAGCTACCGGGGGCCACCGAGTCGTCTACGGCGAGCGTCAGGGTGTAGGGCCCGCCGGGCACCTGCACCCGGGCCGGGCTCACGGTCGCTCCGGCCAGGCCCTCGAGCGCCAGGCTCACCTCGCCCGAGAACCCTCCTTCGCTCCCCACGTCGAGCCGCACCGTGGTCGAGCCGCCCGCGGCCACGGTAACGGAGGTGGGCTCGAGCGACAGGCTAAAGCCGCCGGCGCCGCCGGCGGGCTGGGAACAGGCCGCGAGCAACCCCATGACCCCGAGGACGAACGCGGCGAACCGAACGCGGTAGCGAAGGTGTGTCAGCATGCTGGCCTCCTGCCTGAAGTTGCTGCTGGAGGATGGTACCTCTTGTTTACAATCGCATTTTGTATTCGGTAGCAATGTCCCGCACGGAACCGCGGCGTGAACGCCACGAAGAACGGGGGCGCGAACCGCGCCCCCGCAGGATCCGCGACGCCGCTAGCGGTGCCGCAAGTGGTACGACTTCACCCGCGTCAGCTGGTGGTAACCCAGCTCGGAGAGGGTGATGCCGCGGCCGGTGTCCTTGACGCCGGTCCAGGCCAGCGCCGGGTCGAGGTAGTCGGCCCGGTTCATGAAGACCGTGCCGGTCTCGATCTGCGCCCCCAGCGTTTCGGCCCGCTCCAGGTCGCGCGTCCACAGCGAGGCGGTGAGGCCATACTTGCTGTCGTTCATCAGCGCCAGGGCCTCTTCGTCGCTGCGAACCTTCATGATGCCCACCACGGGGCCGAAGGTCTCCTCGGTCATGACGCTCATCCGGTGGTTGACGTCCACCAGCACCTGCGGCGCCAGGTAGGGGGTGCCCTCCCTGGCCTGAGGAAAAAGCGCCGGGTCGATGAGCGCCTTGGCCCCCTTGCTGACGGCCTCGGCGATCTGCTCGCGCACCCAGTCGGCCGCGGAGGTGCGCACCAGCGGCCCCAGGGTGGTCTCGGGGTCGGTGGGGTCGCCCAGCTTGTACTGCTTCACCAGCTCGACGTAGCGTTCGACGAACGCGTCGTAGACCTTCTCGTGGACGTAGATGCGCTCTATGGCGCAGCACGACTGGCCGGCGTTGAAGAAGGCGCCGTCCACGGTGTTCTCCACGGTGAAGTCGAGGTCGGCGTCCTCCATGACGTAGGCCGGGTCCTTGCCCCCGAGCTCTAGCCCCGTGCCGATGAAGCGGTCCGAGGCCGCCTTGACCACCGCGTGCCCGCCCGGCACCGAGCCGGTGAAGGCCACGAAGTCGATGCGCTCGTCACCGATCATCCGCTCCACCGCCTTGTGCCCGGTGTGCAGGTACTGGAAGACCCCTTCGGGCAGCCCCGCAGCGTCAAAGGCCTCCTGGTAGCGCTCGGCCACGAGCGGCGTCTGGGTGGACATCTTGAGGATGACCGTGTTCCCCGCCACCAGCGCCGGCACCACGCTGTTGACCGAGGTGAGCCAGGGGTAGTTCCACGGCGCCAGCACCAGCACCGTGCCCAGCGGCTCGCGCCGGATGAAGCGGGTGAAGCCCTCCATCGGCTCCGGCACCAGGTCGGCCAGGGCCCGCGGGGCGATGCGGATCATGTAGTCGGCGCGCTCCTTGAAGCCGCGGGTGATCTCGAAGGGGGTGTGGGCGATGGGGCGGCCCATCTGCCAGGTGAGCTCCTCGGCGAGCACGTCCGCGCGCTCCACCAAATAGTCCACGGCGCGCTGCACCAGCTCCTGGCGTTCTTCCAGCGGGCGGGCGCGCCAGCCTGTGCGGGCCCGCGCCGCCCGCTCGAGCGTCGCCTCGATCTCGGCGTCCGTCGCCACCTCGCGCTCGACGTAGACCGAACCGTCCACTGGACTGACGACCTTGAACTTGGGCATGGTCCGCTCCTATTCCGGCGTGACGTAGGCGGCGGTGATGCCGCCGTCCACGCGCAGGTCGGCGCCGGTCATGTAGCTCGACTCGTCGGAGGCCAGGAAGAGCGCGGCCTTGGCCATCTCGCTGGCCTCGCCGAAGCGACCCATGGGGATGTGCACCAGCCGCCGCTGCTTCTTCTCCTCGGTGTCGAGGAACTTCATCAGCAGCTCGGTGCGCAGGGGGCCGGGGCTGAGGGCGTTCACGCGGATGTTCTCGCGCGCGTGGATGACCGCCAGCTCGCGGGTCATCGAGAGGACCGCGCCCTTGCTGGCGGTGTAGGCGATCTGCGGCGTCGCCGCGCCCAGCGTGGCCACGAAGGAGGCGGTGTTGATCACCGAGCCGCCGCCGGCGCGCCGGAGCGCCGGGATGCCGTACTTGCAGCCCAGGAAGACGCCCTTGGCGTTGATGTCGAGCGTCAGGTCCCAGACGTCCTCGGGCGTGCTGATGGCGTCGCCGTCCGAGGAGATCATCACCCCGGCGTTGTTGAAGAGCACGTTCAGCTTGCCGAAGGCCTTCTCGGTCTCGGCCACCATGCGCTCGGCGTCGGCGGCCTTGGAGACGTCGGCCTTGATGAAGACGGCCTTGCCGCCCTGGCGTAAGATCTCGTCCACCACGGCCTGGCCGGACTCTTCGTTGACGTCCACCACGGCCACGGCCGCGCCTTCGCGGGCAAACAGCAGCGCCGACTCGCGCCCGATGCCGCTGCCCGCGCCGGTGATGAGGGCCACCTTGTCCTTAAGTCGCATACGTACCTCCACGCCTCAGGCTACACCGCGGCGCGGGCGAAGAATATCCTAGGGGCTTCTCGGCGCGGGGCGTCAGATGCGCTCGAAGTAGCGCTTGCGGTCCCAGTCGGTCACCGCTTGCTCGTAGGCCTTCCACTCGGTGCGGAAGAAGTGGAGGTAGTGGCGGTGCACCTCCTCCCCCAGCACCCGCCGGGCGAGCTCGCTGGCCTCGAACAGGTCGGCCGCCTCGCGCAGGCTGTAGGGCACCCGCGGCAGCTCGGCCGCGGCGTAGACGTCGCCCTCGAAGATAGGCGGCGGCTCGAGCTTCTCCTTGATGCCCGCCAGGCCGCTGGCCAGCATGGCGGTGTAGGCCAGGTAGGGGTTGACGTCGGCGCCGGGGATGCGGTTTTCCACCCGCAGCGAGCCGCCCGCGCCCACCACCCGGAAACCGGCGGTGCGGTTGTCGTAGCTCCAGGCCAGGCGCGTGGGCGCCCAGGAGGCGTCCTCGTAGCGCTTGTAGCTGTTGACCGTGGGGGCGTAGAAGACCATCCAGTCGGGGGCGTAGCGGATCAGGCCCCCGAGGAAGTGCAAGAAGGTCTCGGACACCTGGGCGCGGCCGATGGAACGCTCGCCGGCGAAGGCGTTCTGCCCCCCGGTCCAGAGGCTCATGTGCACGTGGGAGCTCGAGCCCGCCTGACCGCCCGCGGGCTTGGCCATGAAGGTGACGCTCATCTCCTGCTGGTCGGCGATCTCCTTGAGCGCCTCCTTCATTAGGACGTGGCGGTCGGCCATCTCCAGGGCTTCGGTGTAGCGCAGGTTGAGCTCGTGCTGCCCCCGCCCCCACTCACCCTTGGTGCTCTCGACGGGGATGCCCGCGTCCCGCAGGTCGCGCCGGGCGGCGAAGTGGAAGGTCTCGGTGCGCGAGCCCTGGAAGACGTGGTAATCCTCCAGGTACCAGCCCGCGGGCCGGAGGGCGGCGAAGCCGCGTTCGGCGAACTCGCGGTAGGGGGTCTCGTAGAGGTAGTACTCGAGCTCGGAAGCGGCCATGACCGCGAACCCCGCCTCGGCGGCGCGCGCGAGCTGCGCCTTCAGCAGGTTGCGCGGGGCCACGGGCACGGGCTCGTGGGTCTCGGTGCTCACCACGTCGGCGAGGACGATCGCGCTGTTCGAGGTCCAGTGCCAGGGGGCGGGGCGCAGCGTGTCGAGGTCGGGCACCAGGTGCACGTCGCCGTAGCCGCGCTCCCAGTTGGCGAAGGCGTAACCCGGCACCGGGTTCATCTCCATGTCCACGGTGAGCAGGTAGTCGCAGGCGTGGGTGCCCGTGCGGGCGGCCGCCTCGAGGAAGAACTCGGCGTCGAAGCGCTTGCCCATCAAGCGCCCGTAGAGGTCGGGGAAGGCGACGACGACGGTGTCGATCTCACCCTCGGCCACCAGACCGGCCAGGGCGTCGAGCGTGAGTTTGCCGCGTGGGTGGGGCATCTTGGCTCCTTTGGGTCAGTATACCGTCCGTCGACGGCCGCCACCGCACCACGGAACCGCTAGCCCTGGAAATGGTTTAAAATAAGCCGAACGGCAGCGGCGATGTGCGCAGCCCGTCGGCCCCGCGCCTCCGTAGGGGAGCGGGTGACGGGCGGGGAGGTGACATGGAACCAGCCCAGGCGGTGGTGGCCGACGGTGTCTCGAAGAACTTCAACGGGAAACACGCGCTGAAGGGTGTTTCGCTCGAAGTCCAGCGGGGTCAGGTGGTGGGGCTGCTGGGCCCCAACGGAGCAGGCAAGACAACCCTGATCAAGATCGTGCTGGGGCTCCTGCTCGCCGACACCGGTCGGGTCTTCCTGCGTACGGCCGAAGGCGAGGCGCGCGTCGCAGCCGGACGCATCGGCGTGGTCATGGAGGGCAACCGAAATTTTTACGCCAACATCCCCGCGATGACCAATGCCGTCTATTTTGCCGCTACGAGGGGCGTCGCGCCGCGGATGGCCGCCGGGCGCTTCCGCCGCTGGGCGGCGCGGTTCGGACTGGACGAGGAGGTGTTGCAGCGGCCGCTGGCCACCTTCTCCCGCGGCATGCAGCAAAAGGCGGCGTTGGCGATCAGCCTGTTGCACGATCCCGACTTCGTCATCCTCGACGAGCCCACCCTGGGGCTCGACCCGGGTAGCCGGCTCGAGCTAGAAAAGATCGTTCGAGACCTAGTGGACGCGGGCAAGGGATTGTTGATTGCCTCCCACGACCTGGGGTTCATCCAGCGCACGGCAGACCGCGTGGTCTTCATTCGCGAAGGTAGGGTAGTGCTCGACGACGCCACCGCACGGATCCTCCGCCGCTACGAGAAACCCTGGTACTTGGTGCGCACCGCCAAAGAGGTTGGGGACCTGCCCCCGGCGTGGCAAGGCGCAAGCCGCTGGCGGCGGAGGGACGCGCACACCCTAATCTTCACCGGCGACTGGGAAGAGCTCCGGCGCGATCTCTGCGCCGCCTCCGAACTTGAGGTGACGGCCCTGGAAAAGGAATCCGCCTCGCTGGAAGACGTCTTCATGGAAATTCAAGGGGAGGGCCACGATGTGGACGCTTCTTAAAGCCGAAATGATCCTCAGCTTCGCCCAATTCCGGCGCTACTTCCTCAACAGCCTCCTCAGCCTCGGGATCATGGTGCTGTTCTTCTACGGCCTGTTTTACGGTATCGCCCTCTTCGTTCGCGCCCCGCTCGAGGGCAACAGCCTCTCCAGCCTGGTACTGGGGTTCGTGGTCTGGACCTTCACCCTGGGCATCCTCCACGGAATCGCCCAAGAAATCCAGACCGAGGCCACCCGCGGCACCCTGGAACAGCTGGCGCTGGGGCGCTACCGGCTGGAGACGCTCTTCGTGGTCCGCAGCGCGTTCACCGTGGTCGTCTCGCTGCTGATGGCCCTGATCATCGTGGTCGCGCTTCAGACGGTGACCGGCGTCCGCCTGCACTTCAATCTCGGCGGCCTGCCGACACTTTTGATCCTGGCGTTGGGCGTCGTGGGGATGTCGCTGGCGCTGGGAGCGCTGGCGCTCTACTTCAAGGACGTTTCGATGCTGTTTACCATCATCCAATTTGGCTTCCTGCCCTTCATCCTGGCCGCGAAGGACGCCTTCGCCGGCCAGGCGCTGCTGCCCCTGGCCCCGGCGCTGCACCTGGTCTTTCGCTCCTTCGTGGGCGGTGAGCCGATCACGACCGCCATGGCAACCGCAGCGCTAATCAACTCCCTCGCGCTCTTCCTCGTCGGCCTCGGTCTTTTCCGCTGGGTCTACGGGGTGGTGCGCCGCAAAGGCAATCTGAGCATGTATTGAGGGGAAAATCTAGCCCTCTTTGAGCGCCAGCTGGCCGCAGGCCGCGCCCACGTCCACGCCGCGGCTCCAGCGGACGGTTACGGGCACGCCCTCGCGCTCGAGCACCGCGGCGAAGCGCTGAATCCGCTTCTTGCCGCTGCCCGCCACCGGCGCGCCCTCCCAAGGGTTGAAGGGAATCAGGTTGACGTGGGCCACCAGCCCCTTCAGGATCCGGGCCAGCTCGCGGGCCTGCTCCTCGCGGTCGTTGACGTCCCGCAGCATGGTGTACTCGATCGTCACCCGGCGTTTGGTGCGGTCGAAGTAGGCCCGCACCGCCTCCATGATCTCGGCGATCGAGTAGCGGTGGGCGGTGGGGATGATCCTCCGGCGGGTCTCGTCGTCGGGGGCGTGCAGGCTTAGGGCCAGCTTGACGCCCAGGTCGCCTTCGGCCAAGCGGCGGATGCCTCCGGGAATGCCGACGGTCGAGAGGGTGATGCGGCGCGGGCTCATCGCCAGGGCGTTCTTGTCGAGCATCCGCCGCACCGCCCAGGCGATGTTCTCGTAGTTGAGCAGCGGCTCGCCCATGCCCATGAGCACCACGTTGCGGATCTCGCGCGGGCCCAGGCCCTGGTGGTAGGCGACGGCCAGGATCTGGTCGAGGATCTCGGGGCCCGTCAGGTTGCGGCCGAAGCCCATCTTGCCGGTGGCGCAGAAGGTGCAGCCGGCGGGGCAGCCGACCTGGCTGGAGATGCAGACCGTCTTGCGGTCGGCGTACGGCAGGTAGACGGCCTCGGTGCGGCGGCCGTCGTGGAGGGTGAAGAGGTACTTGACCGAGCCGTCGCTCGAGGGGAACGCCTGCACCAGGGCGAACTCGCTGATGCGCCAGTCCTGCTCCAGCGCCTCGCGCAGGCGGCGGGGCAGGTCGGTCATCTCTTCGAACTCGCGCGCGCCCTTCTTGTAGAGCCAGCTGGCGATCTGGCCCTTGCGGTAGCCCTTGCCGGGCAGCTCGTCCGGCGGTGCGGGCAGCAGGATGGGCTTGCGGTCGTCGCCCGCCACCAACGCTTCCGGGGCCTGTACGGGCACGTAGCAGGCCCCGCCCTCGCCGGCGGCGGGGGTGTGGAACTCGAAGGATGGCTTCTTCATGGTCGTGGGGGCCTCGCCCCGTCCGCTGAGTTTACCCCGGGGGCCGCGGGGCTGGAAGGCCGTGCCGCCGCGCTAGTGCGGGACCGTTTTGGAGAACAGGAAGAGTACGGCCACGCCCAGGACGATCAGCCCCATCCCCGCCACCGCGGCCAGGTCGGGCACCTGGCCGTAGAGCCACCAGCCCGCGAGGGTGATGAGGACGATGCCCACGCCCGACCAGACCGCGTAGGTGACGCCCAGGGGAATCGTCTTGAGGGTCAGGCTCATGAAGTAGAAGGCGGCCCCGTACCCCAGGGCCACGGCCAGACTGGGCCACGGCCGGGTGAAGCCCTCGGCGGCCTTGAGGGCGCTGGTGCCGATCACCTCGGCCAGGATCGCCAGGGTCAGGTAGAGGTAGGCCATGGCGTGAGAAGGGGTCAGTCGCCGGCGGGCTCGCCCGCCAGCTCTTCCATCAGGTACTCGAGGCGCATCCGCGCGTTGTCTTGCGAACCGTAGATGCTGCGCAAGAGCTCGCCGCCCGGAGCGAAGACGAGCCAGTGGGGCGTGCCCTCCACCCCCCAGCTCCGGGCCAGCTCGCCCGTGAGGTCGAGCGCCACCGGGAAGGGCAGTTTGGCGTAGTCGCGCGCGAAGTACTCGAGCTGAGGCACGACCTCGTCGCGCTCGAAGCGCTTGTGCCCGTAGGCGGTGTGCACCGTCAGGACCTGCAGCCGGTCGCCGTACTCGCGGACGAGCTGCTTAAGGAAAGGGATACCGCGGGCGATGCAGCCCGGGCACTCGAGGTTGAAGAACATCACGATGCCGGGCTTCTCCCACTGCTCGGGTGGCGGCACCGGGTCCATCCAGACGAAGTCGGTCGGCCAGTCTCCCATACCAAACGGACAGTCTAGCACACGCGCCCATCCCCCACTTTGGGGTGCCGCCAACGGCCGCGGCGGCCTAGGCTGAGGGCATGAAACGGATCCTGCTCTTCCTGGGCCTCAGCCTGACGCTCGCCGCGTGCAGCCTGGCGCCGATCACGATCGACCTGCTGCCCACCCTCCAGCAAAACGGCGCCGACGCCGGCACCCAGACGGTCACGGCCGCGGGGGACCTGGACCTGATGCTCCCCGACGCGGGCGGCTACGGGGTGAGCGGCTACGAGGTGCCCTCGCTGCGCCCGAACCAGGTCAAGCTCGAGTACGCCCTGGTCCTCGAACAGGACGGCGGCTTGAGCGGCGGCGCGGAGCTGCGCTTCTACCTCGCCCCCGCCGGCGCCGACCTCTGGAACGCCTCGGAGCAGGTCGGCGACCCGATCGCGGTGGACCTCGGCCAGACCTCCACCACCCTCTCCGGCAGCCTGGAGCTCAGCCCCCAGCAGATCGACACGCTGATGTCGGGTACGCTCACGGTGGGCGCCCGCATCGTCGGCACGGCCAACGGAACGGCCACGGTGGGCTACCGTTTCGATCGGCTCGTCCTAAAGGTGGCCTTCTTCTAACCTCCAGCGGACGGGAATCCCGGGGCGGCCTTCGGGCCGCCCCTTCGCGCGCTAGAGTGGGGTATGCGCACCTGGTGGCTGGGGCTCCTCCTGGGGGGTCTGGCGCTCGCCCAGCCCGCCCAGCTGGGGCCGCGCCCCTTCTACCTGCTCGACCGGCTGGCCGCGGGTCCGCTCCAGGAGCGGCTGGCCGCCTGCGCCGCCCGCACGGAGGCCTACCCGCGCTCGCCCCTGGCCGTCGGCCACCGGGGCGCGGCGCTCTTCTTCCCCGAGCACACCCGCGAGGGCTACCTGGCGGCGGTGCGCCAGGGGGCGGGCTTCGTGGAGTGCGACACGGTGCCGACCCGTGACGGCGCGCTCGTCTGCCGCCACTCGGATCGTGACCTCGCCGAGACCACCAACGTCCTCTCCACGCCCCTGGCCGCCAAGTGCCGCCGCGGCTTCCGACCGGGGCAGGGGCCCGACTGCCGCACCACCGACCTGACCCTGGCCGAGTTCCTGAGCCTGGAGGGCTGGCCCGAAGGCCGCAACGAAGACGCCCGCAGACCCGAGGACTACTACCGCGCCGCGGCCGCCTGGCGCACCCTGGCCTACGCCCCGGGCACGGTGATGAGCCACCGCGGCTACATCAAGCTCTTGCTGCCCACCGGGGTGAACTTCATCCCCGAACTCAAGAAGGCCGAGCGGCCGCCGGGGCTGAGCCTGGAGGCCTA
Source organism: Oceanithermus profundus DSM 14977 (assembly GCF_000183745.1). Classification (NCBI taxonomy): domain Bacteria; kingdom Thermotogati; phylum Deinococcota; class Deinococci; order Thermales; family Thermaceae; genus Oceanithermus; species Oceanithermus profundus. The sequence goes on from NC_014761.1 coordinate 2,018,699, forward strand.
CCGGCGGCGGATCGTGGACGACTACCGCGAACTCGGCGTGCCGCCCGAGCGGGTCTTCCTGCAGAGCTTCGACCTGGCCGACATCCGCTACTGGCGCCGCTACGCCCCCGCGTACGCCAGGAACGCCGTCTGGCTCGACGGCCGCTACAAGGAACGGGGCTTCGACCCGGCGCACCCCGAGCGGCTCGAGCCGACGATGGAGGAGCTGGCGAAAGAGGGCCTGCGCTACCTGAGCCCGCCGCTGTGGGTGCTACTGACGCTGGACGCCGGCGGCGGGATCGTTCCCTCGGCCTACGCGCGCGCGGCGCGCGAAGCGGGGCTCGAGCTCGTCCCCTGGACGCTCGAGCGCTCGGGGCCGCTCGCGTCCGGCGGCGGCTGGTACTACCAGAGCGTGCGGCCGGCGATCCGCTCGGACGGCGACGTCTACCGCGTGCTCGACGTGCTGGTGAACGAGATTGGCGTCCGCGCGATCTTCTCCGACTGGCCGGCCACGGTGGCCTTCTTCGACGCCTGCGGGCGCAGGTGACGCCTCACCCGCGGCGCGGCGCGGTTGCGTAGACTACGGTTTACACGGAGGTAGGCGTTGCGACGTTGGCTTTGGCTGCTGCTGGCGCTCGGGCTGTTCGTGGCCTGTTCCGCCCCCCCGACGGGGCTGCGCGTCAGCCCCGCGGAAGCGACGCTCGAGCCCGGGGAGGAGCTCGTCCTCACCGCCGCCGGCGTAGACGCCGACGACCTGGTCTGGACCGCCGAACACGGCACCCTGATCCCCGAAGGGGCGCAGGCCCGCTACCGCGCCCCCGACTACGCGGTGGACGACCGGATCGAGGTCGTGCGCGGCTCCAACCCGCGCGAACGCGTGGAGGTGCTGGTGCGCGTACGCGGCTCGGGCGTCCTCGCCCCGCGCATCCGCGTCCGCAGCGACCTCGCCCTCGTCTTCACGCGCCCCGGAGAGACGCGCGAGCTCGCGGTGGTGGTCTACGACGCCGCCGGCCGGCCCGACCCCGAGGCCGAGGTCCGCTTCGGCAGCGACGACCCCACGCGGGTGGCCGTGGAGGCGACGGGGCCGCAGACCGCGCGCGTGCGCGCGCTCGCGGCCGATCCGGGCACCGTGCGGCTATGGATTCGCACGCAGGAGGCTGAAACCTACGCCTGGGCGGTGACGGCCGAACTGCGCCCCGAAACGGCGCGGCTCGAGGACGCCTGGATCCTGGGCGCGACCTGGGACGCGGACGCCCTCGCCTGGACCGGGCTCGTCCTTGAGCGGACCCCGGAGACCGAGGCCCTGCGCCCGGGCCAGGTCGTCTTCAGCGGCGACCGCGCCGGCGTCTGGGGGCGGGTCGAAGCGGTCCACGCCGAGGGGGCGCGGCTGGCGCTGGACCTGGGCCCCGCGGGGCTGAGCGACGTCTTCTGGAACCTCGACTACCGGGCGGAGCTGCCCCCCTACCCGGTGACGCTGGCGGCTTCCTCCGGGGAGGGGGCGCAGCTGGCCCGGGGCGCCGACGGCGGGGAGCGCCTGGCCGCGGCCGCGGCCTGCCCGGGGCTGGAGCGCGGCGCGGGCGCCGACGGGCGGATCGAGGCGCGCGCCTCCCTGGAGCTGCGCGTCGTCGACGGCGCCCTCGAGGCCGCGCGCTGGGACCTGGACCTCGCGGGCGAGCTCGAGGACGCGGGGTTCACCCTGGACACCGCGGCCGCCGCGACGGGCTGCACCCTGGTGCGGCTGGAGACCCGGCTGCCCCCGCTCTCGTGGCTGCTCTTCTCGCTCCGTCTGGGCGCCGAGCTCGACGCCCGCAGCGCCCTGGACCCCGACCCCGCGCCCGCGCGCCTGGTCTGGCCCGGCGGGCGCGTCCGCTTCCGCGCCGCGCGCACCTGGGACGCCGCCGCCGCGACCTCGGGCGGCCCGCAGGCCGCCGCCCCCGGGCCGCAAGCCGAACCGGGGATCGGGTTCGCCGAACCCGGCCGCCTGCGGCTGCGCCTCGAGCGGCGGCTGCGGCTCACCGGCGAGGTGCGGGCCCAGGGCACGCCGCTCGGCGAGGGGACGCTGGCCGCGCAGGAGGAGGCCCTCCTGCTCACGGCCGCGCTCGAAGGGCCGCTCGACCCCGCCGACCCCGACTACCGCGGCCCCGACTGGGAGCTCGCCTGGACCCCCGGGGCCGCCGGTGGCCCCGGCGGCCTGGCGGCCCTGCTCTCCTCGGTGGCCGGGCTGCGCCCGCCCGCGTCCGGCGGCTCCGGAACCGCGCCGTTGCGGCTGGCCGGGCCGCCGCGGGTCTGGGGGCACCTCGACACCGGCGGGGTGCGGCGGCTCGACCTGGGCGAGGCCGCCGCCGAACCCGCGGCCCGCTTCAGCTTCGAGGCCGACCCTCCCGAGGCCGGCCGGGTGGAGGTCTGGCTGCGGGGCGGCGCCTGCGCGAACGCCGCCGACTGCTTTTCAGGACCGCTCCAGCGCGTCGCCGCGACCGACGAACCCGACGGGCCGCTCGTCTGGCGGCCCGAAAAGGACGACCGCGGGGTGTACGAGGTCTTCTTCCGCTACCGCCTGGGGGCGGTGGGGGCGCGGCATCCCTACGCGGGGCGGCCGCCGGACCCGTGGCTCCTGGTGCAGAGCCCCGACCTCCAGGGCCTGCCGCTCGCGCTCGAGCTGCGCGGCGCGCCCGGCGGGGCGGCCGTGGGGGTGTTGCGCTACCGCAACGCCGCCCTCGGCGGCGTCTTCCCGGACGGAACGCCGGTCGAGCTCACCAGCACCCTGCGGGTCTGGACGCCCCGCGAAGGGGCGGTCCGGGCGCAGCCGCGCAAGCTGGCCCTCGCCGCCGGGCTTTGGGGTTACCAGCGGCTCACCGCCGACTGCCCGGAGACCGCCGGCCGCTTCGCCACCGCACTGCCCCTCTACACCAACGATCCGGATCTGCCCGCCGTCGTCGTGCCCGTCGACGTCGTCTGCGAGCCGGGGCCGCGGGCCGTTCCCTGGCTCGAGGCCGACCGCAACGGGGGGGCGGCTTCGCTGGCCGTCACCTTCCGGCTGGGCGTGCGGGCGCCCCCCGGCGCCCGCACCGCCTGCGCGCTGGACTTCGGCGACGGCAGCCCGCCGCGCACCTGGCCGCGCGGCTGCCCCGCGCAGCTGGCCGTCCGGCACGTCTACGAGCGGCCCGGCCTCTACCGCGCGGTCCTCTGGGCGACCGACGCCGGCGGAGGCGAGGACCTGGCCGCGGTCGAGCTGCGCGTCGACTGAGCCTCAGACCCGCAGGTGCACCACGGTGACGCCGTGGCCGCCCTCGTTGGGCATGGCGTCGTGGAAGCGCTCGACGCGGCGGTCGTGGCGCAGGAAGTTCTGGATCTCGCGGCGCAGCACCCCGGTGCCCTTGCCGTGCAGGATGCGCACCGGGGAGTTGCCAGTGGCGACGGCCTCGGCGAGGAAGTCGTGGACGGCCTCGAGCGCCTCGGCGGCGGTGAGGCCGCGCACGTTGAGCTCGGTCTCGAACCCCGACTCCACGACCACCGCCTGCTTGGGCCGGGGCGCCCCCTCGCCGCGGGGGCGCAGCTCCGCGGTGGGCACGCGGATCTTGACCTGGCCGATCTGCACCAGCGTCTCCTCGCCCTCGACGCGCACCACCCGCCCCTTCTGGCGGTAGCTGGGCACCTCGACGAGCATCCCCGGCTCCAGCCCCGGCAGCGGGTTCGCCCCCGCCGCGGTGCGCGGCTTGGTGCGCTCCCGAATCGCCATCACCTCGCGCAAGGCGTCGCGCTTGCCCGACCCGCCCTTGCGCGCCTTCGCCCGCAGCTCGCGGATCTGGCGGTGGGCCTCCTCGAGCATGCGGTCCACTTCGGCGCGGGCCGCCTCCAGCAGCGCCTCGCGCTCGCGGTCGATCCGCTCGAGCCGCGCCTGCAGTTCGCCCCGCACGGCCTCGGCCTCGCGCCGCGCCCGCTCGGCCGCGGCCAAGCGCGTTTCGAGCTCGGCCTGCTGCCGCTCCAGGCGCTCGAGCAGCTCCTCGACGCGCGCCCCGCCCTCGCCCAGGAAACGCTCGGCGGCGCGCAGCACCTCCTCGTCGAGGCCCAGGCGGCGGGCGACGGCCAGCGCGTAGCTGCGCCCCGGCAGGCCCACCTGCAGCCGGTAGGTGGGGCGGAACTCTTCGAGCACGAACCCCATGCTGGCGTTCTCGAGCCCCGCGGCCCGGCCCGCGAGCGCCTTGAGCGGCGTCAAGTGGGTGGTCACGATGCCCCGCGCGCCCTTGTCGAGCAGCCGCAGGATCACCGCCTGGGCGAGCGCGGCGCCCTCCTCGGGGTCGGTGCCCGACCCCAGCTCGTCGACGAGCACCAGGGCGTCGGGGGCCGCGGAATCGAGGATGCGGTCGAGCTTCTTCAGGTGCGCGGCGAAGGTGGAGAGCCCGCCCTCCAGGCTCTGCTCGTCGCCGATGTCGACCTCGAGCCGGCGCACCCAGCCCAGCTCGGCCGCCTCGGCGGCCACGAACAGCCCCGCCTGGTGCATGAGCACCGCCAGCCCCAGGGTCTTGAGGAGCACCGTCTTGCCCCCCATGTTGGGGCCGGTGACGAGGAGGATGCGGGTGCGTTCCGACAGGTGAAGGTCGTTGGGCACCGGGTCGTCGAGCAGCGGGTGGCGCGCCCCCACGAGGTGGTAGCGGCCGACCGGCCCGTCCTGCGCCGGCGTCAGCTCCCAATCCTCGGCCAGCAGCGCGGCGGCGCGGACGGCGTCCAGCCAGGCCAGCGCGTCCAGCGTGGCCTCGAGCTCGGCGTCGCCGGCGAGGAGGCCCGCCAGCTCGGCCAGCACCTTGAGGACCTCGGCCTCCTCCTCCAGGCGCAGCTGCGCGAGTTCGTTGTTCAGCGGCACCACCGAGGCGGGCTCCATGAAGACGGTCGCCCCGGTGTCGGACTGGGCCAGCACGATCCCCCCGATCTGGCGCTGCTGCTGTGCGCGCACGGGGATGACGTAGCGGTCGCGGCGCAGCGTCACGTAGCGTTCCTGCACGGCCTCGGGGTGGGCGTCCATCACCGCCTCGAGGCGGCGGATGATGCGCTCGCGCAGGGGGTTCAGGCTGCGGCGGATGCGCTTCAGCTTGGGGGTGGCGTCGTCCTTCACCTCGCCGGCCTCGTCGAGCGACTCGGCCACGCGCCGGCGGAAGAGGGCGTGCTCGCCGATGCGGGCGGCGACGCGCGCCAGCTCGCCCTCGCCGGCGGCCAGGATCTCGCGCTTGAGCTCGGCGGCGCGCTCCAGCGTGGCCGCCGCCTCCACCAGCTCGGCCCCCTCGGGCCGTTCGCCGCGGCGGATGCGCGCGAGCAGCGGCCGCGGATCGAAGACCCCGCCCAGGCGGTAGCCCAGGGCGGCCGCCTCCTGCGTGGCCCGGCGGAAGCGCGCGGCCTCCTCGGGCGTGGGCAGCGGCCCCCAGGCGCGCACCCGGTCCTCCCCCAGGCGCGTGGAGACCCGCTCCGCGAGCGCCCGGCGGATGCGTTCGAAGTCGAGGGTCTGCAGCGTATCGTCCGTCACGGCGTTACCATCCTTAACTATACCGTTTCGAGTTTTTCATCTTTTACTCCCGAAAAAGGACCTATACTGGACGCAGCATGGAAGACGAAATCAGCTTGCGCGACCTCTACCTGATGCTCAAGCGGCAGAGCCGCTGGATCCTGGCGGTGACCGTCCTCGTGACCGCGGCGGTCTTCGCCGTCAGCAGCCTCTGGCCGCCCACCTACGAGAGCGAGGCAGTGGCCCAGGCGCTGGTGCTGAACCAGGACGGCAACGACCTCGGCTTCCCCGCGGCGGCCTACGTCTTCCGCACCCTGCCCGCCGGCCCCGCGCTGGGGGTCGGTTTCAACAAGCAGATCGAGACCAAGGGCCCCTACGTGGCCCGGGTCGTGGGGAACGCCCCCATCGAGGCCAAGGCCCGTTTCGACGACAAGAAGAACCTGCTCACGATCACGGTGCGCGGCGGCGACCCCGAGGAGACCTGGCAGTTCGCCCTCGACCTGCTCAGCGCCTTCGACGACTACGTCAAGGACCGCGTCTTCCAAAGCGCCGGCGCCAACCTGGCCGGCGCGCTCGCGCAGTCGCGGCTCAAGCTCACCTCGGTGCAGTCGCAGATCGGCGAGCTCGAGGCCTCGCTGGACAAGGTGCCGCGCGTGAACGCCGGAACCGACACCCAGACGGCGCTCGAGTCCGCGGACGTGCCGCCCAACGTGGCCCGCGCCAGCAACCCGGCGCTCGCCTACCTGGGGCTCGAGCTCGCCAAGCAGCAGGCGCAGCTCGCCAACCTCAACGCCGAGATCGCCTCGCTCGAGGCCCTGGCCAGCGACCCGGCCCAGCTGCGCCGGCTCAGCGAACAGGTCGCCCAGGTGAACGTGCTCAGCCCGCCCGCCGTCCCCAAGGAGCCGGTCGCCCCCCGGGTGCTGCTCAACACCGCGCTCGCCGCCGTGCTCTCGCTGATGCTCGCCGTCTTCCTCGCCTTCCTGCGCGAGGCGGTGGCCGCCGAGCCCGGGGTCAACGCAGCACCTGCCCCGGCTTCACGCCTAGAGCCCGACGAAGCGGCAACCACGCCGAAATAAGCACGGTGCCGAACGCCAGCCCGCTGACCCAGGCGAAGTCGGCGGGCTGAATCCGTACCGGCAGCTGGGTGATGAAGTAGAGCTCGCCGGGAATCGTCACCGGCCGCAGGGCAAAGTAGCTCGAAAGCGCCCAGCCCAGCAGGTCGCCCAGGGCCACCCCGGCCCCGCCCAGCAGCACCGCCTCGAGCGCGAAGGCCCCCGCCACCTGGCCGGCGCCGGCGCCGAGGACGCGCAGGATGGCGATGTCGGCCTTCTTCTCCAAAACAACGAGCACGAGCACGTTGGCGATCCCCAGCGCCGCGACGACGACGATGAGGAAGACGACGATGCCGATGACCCGCTTTTGCAGGGCGAGCTGCTCGATCAGGGTGCGGTTGGCGTCCTGCCAGGTCTGGGCCACGTAGCGGCCGTCGGCCTCCAGCGCCCGCGCCACCTCCGGGGCCTTCTCGGGGTCGGCGAGGCGCAGGTGCCAGCCGCCGACGGCGCCCGGCGTCTCCAGCAGGGCCTGAACGTCCGCGAGCGGAGCGAAGGCGAAGACCGAGTCGATCAGGTAGTTTCCGGTCACGAAGCGGCCGATCACGCGAAACGGCCGCCGTTGCTGGTTGACCGACAGGGCGTAGACGGTGTCGCCGGGCCAGGCCCCGAGCGAACGGGCGAGCGCCGAACCGAGGATCACGCCTCCCGGCGTCAGCGCCTCGAGCCCCAGCCCCGGGTAGACCCGCGCCGCCCCCGGGCCCACGCCGATCAGGGTCCCGAAGTCGACCCCCGCACGCCGCCCCTCGCCGGCGCGGCGGGTGAGCAGCGCCTTGGCGATCAGCACCGGCGTCTCGGCGACGATCTCGGGGTGTTCGGGGCGGGGCGCGTCCTCGGGATCGAGCGCCGTCAGGGTCACGTGCGGCACCGCGCGCAGGGTCGCCTCGATCAACCCCGCGGTGAAGCCGTTGGTGAGCGAGAGCGCCGTGGTCAGCACGGCCACGCCCGCGGCCACCCCCAGCACCGTGATCAGACTCTGGGTTTTCCGGTAGGTCAGGTGCTTGAGGGCCAGGAACCAGGCGAAACGCACGCCCTCACTCTACCGCCCGCGCTGGAGCACGGTGATGCGGACCCGCCGCACCCCCCACTTGAGCGCGAGCGAGCGGTCGGGCATCCAGACGTCGATCTGCTGCCGCTTGCGCTTGTGCATGGTGTCCTCGACGACGAAGACGACGTCCTTGAGCATGGCGTCGAAGCGGCCCTTGCCGCGGCCCGTGCGCCATTCGCCCAGGTCCTCGATCTTGACCTTGGAGCCGTAGGGGAGGTCGGAACCGAGCAGGTCGCGGCTCACGGCGATGATGCCGAAGCGCGTCCGCGCCCCGGTGGCGGTGACGAACGGGGTCGAGTCGGTTTCGCGCACCGACGAGGTGTACGCGGTCGCCTTGAGCACGAGCACTTCGGGCCCCGACGCCTGCACGCCCAGCGGCAACGCCACGGCGAGCGTCAACAGAGCCAGCGTTCGCATCCACCGCATACCCCTCACCTCCCAAACGAAAGTGTAGAAAAAAACAAATAAATTGTTTAAGAGCCGGACGCAGATTTTCTCATCTTGGCGTTCCCGCGGCCGTGCCGACCCCGCCCGCCTGCGGCAGACGCGTCCCCAACGGCGCTCCCCGCCCATGCTAGACTGCGGCTAGGTTAAGGAGGGGACCCGGACTCTCATGAAGACGTCGCGGCACGGCTGGCTCGGACTCGCCCTGGTGGCGCTGGGGGTGCTCTACCTGGTGGGGCGGCCCCCCGGGGGACCGGGCTGGCTGTGGGGCCTGTTGGGCGGCGGCCTCTTCCTGCTGCTGGCCCGGCGCGGCGCCCCGGCCGAGGCGGCGGGCCTCGGCAGCCTCTTGATCGGCTGGGCGCTGGGGGCGCTGGCCGCCGACGCCACCGGCCTGCAGTCCCTCAAGCTGGTGGGGGCGGGGTTGGGCCTGGGGCTCTGGGGCGGACTCGAGCGGCGGGAGCTCGCGGCCTGGGGCGGCGGGGCCCTCCTCGCCGCAGGGGCGCTGGTCTTCTTCTGGGAGTCGCCCGGGGGTCTGTTCGTGGCCCTGGCGCTGCTGGCCTTCGGGGCCTACCTGCTGCTGCGGCCGCCGGCCGCGCCGGCGCCCGCCGCGCCGAGGCGGGCCGACGCGACTGTCTTCCGCGCCCTCGCCCGCTGGCGCAGCCTCCGCGCCGCCGAGTTGGGCACCGTCAACACCGAGGTGCTAACCGACGCCGAGCTGGGCTGCCTGGCCGCGTTGAGCGATCCCCAAAACCCCGAGCTCGTCGCGGGCTGCCTGGAAAAGGGCGGCGCCGAACGCGCCGCCGAGATCGCGCGGGTGCTCGCGCAGGTCAGGGAGTAACCTGCAGCGTGTACTCGCCGCTGGTGATGCCGTCGGCGCACCCTGGAAGGGTGCTGCAGAAGCCCGCGAGCGCCCCGCTGCCCTGCGCCTGGACGTAGACGACGTCGCCGTTTTGCAGGTCGGTGAACTCCTCACCCGGCTCGAGGACCGTCTGGGTGTCGAAGCCGCGCACGACCTTGGCCCGGGCGTGAACGGTGGTGCCGCCCACGAGCTCGAGCGTCGCCGGACCGGTTCCGGTATAGGTCCAGGTGTCGAGCTGGCCCAGGTAGAGCAGGGCGCCGGTAACGGTGGCATTGAAGGTGAAGGCGTTGTTCTTCTCGATGCCGTCCTGCCGGGTGACCGCGGCGACCCGGACCACCGTGGGGTCGGCGCTCAGGTTCGTGACCTCGACGTAGGCCTTGCCGAAGTTCGCGGGCAGGTTGATCGAGTAGATCGGGTTCGGGGTGATGCCGAGCCCGACCGCGCCCAGGTCCAGCACCTCCGGCTGCGGCGCCGTGAAGTACTGGCGGCTCACCGTCTGCGCGTAGACGGCGTTGTTGGCGTCGAAGACGCGCAGGCGCAGCGAGCCGGCGGCGCCGTTGGTCACGTCGGTGGCGTCGATGCGCACCGGGTCCGTGCCCACCAGCAGCTCGAAGCGCGCGGACTCGCCCTCGCCCAGCACCCCCGATTCGACCGCCGGGCCGTCCACGACGACGCTCGTCCCCGGCAGGATGATGTTGATGTTGCAGGCGGACAGGAGCCCCAGGAGCAACGCCCCCAGCATCCACTTCTTCATCGAACCCCTCCTCCGTTCCATTCTAGCGCAGCCCCCGAGGCCATCCTTTGGAAACGATTAAGAAAACCTAAACGCGGCGACGGCCTCACTCGAGCACCGCCAGGTAGTCGTAGAGGTCCGGCCCGCCGGGGTGCACCTCAACGTCCAGGTCCTCGTAGGCGGACTCGATCTTCTCCACCAGCGCGCGAACCTTCTCCTCGGGAACCGCGGGGCTGTGAAAGAGGGTGAGGATCTCGTAGTCGTCCGCGCCGTCCAGCGTCAGCTTGAGCAGGTTCAAGAGCGCCTCGTCGGGATCGTCGGCCACCACCGCGAGCTTCCCGTCGCGCAGCCCGATCACCTGCCCCTCGCTGACCTCGCCCACCTCCTCGACGACCGCGTCGCGGCTGGCGCGGGTCACCTCGAAGGTCACGGCGTGCGCGGCCGCCTCCTTCATCTCCTCCACCAGGCCCGCGGCGTCCGACTCGGGGGCGTAGAGCACCGCCGCGGCCAGCCCCTGGCCCAGGGTGCGGGTGGGCACGACGTGCACCTTCTTGCCCTCCTTCTCGGCCAGCTCGGCGGCCTTTTCGGCGGCGAGGATCACGTTCTTGTTGTTGGGCAGCACGATCACCTCGGGGTTGGGCAGGCTCTTGATGGCGTCGAGAATGTCCTGCACGCTGGGGTTCTGCGTCTGCCCCCCGGCGACGATGCGCGCCCCCAGGCCGCGGAAGGCCTTGATCACGCCCCAACCGCTGGCGACGGCCACCAGCCCCGTGGGCGGAGGAGCCTCGTCGGCGGCGCCCACCGCCGAGAGGATCTCCGAGTGCTGCTCGGACATGTCCTCCACCTTGGTGCGCTTCATCCTGCCGTAGCGCGCCACGGTGGCCAGCAGGGCGTCGGGCTCGTTGGTGTGGATGTGCCCCTTGACGAACCCCTCGGCCCCCACGACGAGGAGCGAGTCGCCGAAGGGCGCGACGAGCTCGCGGATCTTCTCGATGGGCTCCTTGACGTCCTCCATTAGGAACTCGGTGCAGTAGCCGTACTCTTCTTCCTCGAAGGCTTCCTGGGCGTACTTCTCGATCTTGGGGGGCTCGGGCAGGGGCTTTTCCAGCACGTACCCCTCGAGCCCCTCGACGAGGTAGAGGTAGCCCTTGCCGCCGGCGTCGACGACGCCCGCGGTCTTGAGCACCGGCAGCATCTCCGGGGTCTGCTCGAGCAGCTCGCGGCCGCGCTCCAGCGCCCCCGCGAGCACCGCCTCCAGGCTGTCGGCCCCCTCCTTCACGGCCGCGGCCGCGCCCTCGGCCACGCCCCGGGCCACGGTGAGGATGGTGCCCTCGACGGGCTTCATCACCGCGCGGTAAGCCGACTGCGCCCCGGCCTCGAGGGCCTCGGCGAGCAGCTCGGGGGTCACCGCGGGGCTGCGCTTGATCGTCTCGGAAAAGCCCTTCAGCAGCTGCGAGAGGATGACGCCCGAGTTGCCGCGCGCCCCCAGCAGGCTGCCGTAGGCGAGCGCCCGCGCCACCTCGCGCATCTTGGTGTTGTCGCAGAGGTCGAGCTCGCGCCGCACCGACTGCAGGGTGAGGTGCATGTTGGTGCCGGTGTCGCCGTCGGGGACGGGGTAGACGTTGAGGGCGTTGACCTCCTCCACGTAGACGGCGAACCAGTCGGTGGCGAAGCGGAAGGCGCTGGCCAGCCGCTCGGGGGTCCAGCTATCCACGGCTGACCCCCACGACGTGGACGTGCACGCGCTCGAGCTTCACCCCGGCCAGCTTCTCGGCCGCCCATTCGGCGCGCTCGGCGATGCCCTCGACCACGGTCGGCACCTTGACCCCGAAGGCCACGACGACGTAGAGGTCGGCCTGGTAGTGGCCCGGCTTGGCGGGGTCGGCCTTGATGACGACCCCCTGGCTGGCCTCGCTGCGGCCCAGGATGCGGCTGAGGCCGTCACGGATGCCCACCGGGCTCATGCCCACCACGCCCGGGACCTCGTGGGCCGCCAGCCCCACGATGGCCGCCAGGGCCTGTTCGGTTACGGTGATGTTCCCCTTCATGGCATCTCCTTCCCCGTTCGCTTCAACGGATGCGTTCCACCCGGACGAGCTCGGCGGAGAGTCCGCCCCACTGCTGTCCGAAGTAAATGCGTAGCGGCCAGCGCGCTTCGTTGCGCCCGTACCACACCTCGATGCGCGCCCCTTCGCCTTCGAAACGGTAGCCCTCGGCCTCGATCCGGCCGACGGGCGACGAAAGCCGCCGCACCCCCAGGGGCTCGAGCGGGGCCCGAACCAGACGGGGGTAGTTGATCAACCAAAGTGGCTTCGGCTCGGGGTGCACCCTGACATAATACAGGACCGACAAATCGTCCAGCACGTCGGTCTGTGGCTCGCGGAAGGTGTACACCTGGCCCGTGACCCAGACGAAGCGCACCGCGGTTTCCTGCCCCACCACGGCGGTGAGGACGCGCCGCCCCTCGCCGGGCACGGTCAGGTCCCGCTGAAAGCGGCGGGTGAAGAGGTCGCGCCGGGTGTACGAGTCCGAGACCAGGTCGAAGCCCACCAGCTGCGCCAGCCCGCCGCCGCGGACCCGTCCGGCGTAGTGCCAGCCGCTCCCGGTGCGGACGGCCTCGATGGCCTGGTGCCCCACGACCAGCCCCTTCCAGCGCAACACGTAGACGAGCCGCTCGCCGTTGGGCCAGGGGACGGGCGGAGGCTCGGGCAGGTCGGACCCCGCCAGGGCGAAGGCGGCCAGCGCGAGCGCCAGCCCCACCACGGTACGGCGCATACCCCCACTCTAACGGGGCCGCCCCGGCGCCGCGGCGCCGGGGCGGTGGGGAGGGGGAGGCGTCAGCCGTTCAGCGCGTCCTCGGGCGGGGTGTAGGGGAGGCCGAAGGCCTCGGCCACGGCGGCGTAGGTGAGCCGGCCGTGGTAGGTGTTCAGGCCCTTCAGGAGCGCGGGGTCCTCCTCGAGCGCCGCCACGCCCTTCTCGGCCAGCTTGAGGGCGTAGGGCAGGGTCTGGTTGGTGAGGGCGAAGGTGCTGGTGCGCGGCACCGCGCCGGGCATGTTGGCCACGCCGTAGTGCACCACCCCGTCGATGACGTAGGTGGGCTCGGCGTGGGTCGTGGGCTTGATCGTCTCCACGCAGCCGCCCTGGTCCACGGCCACGTCCACGATCACCGAGCCTTCCTTCATCGTCGGCAGCATCTCGCGGGTCACCAGGTGCGGCGCCTTGGCCCCGGGGATGAGCACGGCGCCGATCAGCACGTCGGCGTAGCGCACCGCCTTCTTGATGTTGGCCTCGGTCGAGGTCAGCGTGGTCAGGCGCCCCGCGAAGACGTCGTCGAGGTACTGCAGGCGGGCGTGGTTGACGTCCAGGATCGTCACATGGGCCCCCATGCCCACGGCAATCTTGGCGGCGTTGATGCCCACGGTGCCGCCGCCCAGGATCACCACGTCGGCCGGGGCCACGCCCGGCACCCCGCCGAGCAGCACCCCGCGGCCGCCGAACGACTTCTCCAGGTACTTCGCGCCCTCCTGGGTGGCCATGCGCCCGGCCACCTCGCTCATCGGCACGAGCAGCGGCAGCGCGCCGTCCTCGGTCTGCACCGTCTCGTAGGCGATGCCGATCACGCCCGACTCGAGCATCGCCCGGGTCAGCTCCTCGCTCGCCGCCAGGTGCAGGTAGGTAAAGAGGATCAGGTCGGAGCGCAGGTACTTGTACTCCTCGGGCAGCGGCTCCTTGACCTTGACCACCATCTCGGTGCTCCAGGCCTCCTCGGCGCTCACGAGCCGGGCCCCGGCGGCCTCGTACTCGGCGTCGGCCAGCCCCGAACCCACGCCCGCGCCGCGCTCGACCCAGACCTCGTGCCCCCGCTTGACCAGGCTCTCCACGCCTCCAGGGGTCATGGCCACGCGGTTCTCCAGCGTCTTGATCTCCTTGGGTACTCCGATCTTCATAGCGGGCCTCCTTGATTCGAGGCTACGCCAAGCGGATTCGTAAAGGGAAGGGGAAACCGAAGGCCGAAGCCGGCCTTGGTTTTCGGTTCATAAAGCATAATGGGCATATGGGTTCACGAAATCGAAGTCGGATCGATCCGATCGATCTGGCCATCCTCACCGAGCTCCAGGCCGACGCCCGCATCTCGATCAGCGAGCTGGCCCGGCGCGTGGGCCGCAGCGCCCCCGCCGTGGCCGAACGCGTGCGCAAACTGGAAGAGGCCGGGATCATCGAGGGCTACCGCGCCCAGGTGAACCCGGCGGCGCTGGGTTTTTCGGTGATCGCGCTGATCGAGCTGACGACCACCCCCGCCCATTACGACGAGGTGGGCCGCTACGCCGCCCGCACCCCCGAGGTGCAGGAGTGCCACTTCGTGACGGGCGGGGCCTCGTTCATCGTGCGGGTGGTCGCGCGCTCGATCGACAACCTGCGCCGCATCATCGAGGAGATGAGCGTCTACGGGAGCACCCGCACCTCGGTGGCCCTGGCCTCCCCGATCATCAAGACCCGCTTCGACCTCGAGGCCCTGGTCGGCCGCGAGGACTAGAAGCGGGGCCTGCGCTTCTCGAAGAAGGCGTCGAGGCCTTCGCGCAGGTCCTCGCTCTGGCGGATCCAGGCGCCGGCGGCGGCGGCGTAGCGCAGCGCGTCCTCCAGGCCCATGCCGTAGAACGAGGCCAGCAGCTGCTTGGTGAGCGCCAGCGAGCTGGGGGCGTTCTCGGCCAGCCGCGCGGCCCAGGCGAGCGCCTCGTCCACGCTCTCGCCCGCAGCCGCCACCCGGTTGACGAGGCCCATGCGGTAGGCCGTGGCGGCGTCGACCAGGTCGCCGCCGAGCAGCAGCTCGCGGGCGTGCTTCTCGCCCACCGCCCGCACCAGCAGCACCCCCACCAGCGCGGCCACGAAGCCGATCTTCACCTCGGTGTAGCCGATGCGCGCCGCCTCGTCCATCACCACCAGGTCACAGGCGGTCGCAAGCCCCGCCCCGCCCGCCACCGCCGGGCCGTTGACGGCGGCGAGGGTGGGCTTGGGAAAGGTGTAGACGCGCAGGAAGAGGTCGGCGAGCCGCTGGGAGTGGGCCAGGTTGGCCTCGGCGGTCTCGGCGCGGACGCGTTTCAGGAAGGCCAGGTCGGCCCCCGCGGAGAAGGCCTTGCCGGCGCCGGTCAGCACCACGGCCCGCACCTCGGGGTCGCGCTCGGCGGCCGCGAGCTCGGCCTCCAGTGCGTCCGCCAGCGCGTCGGAAAGCGGGTTTCTACGCTCGGGGTCGTTCAGGGTGAGCAGCCGGACGCGGCCGTGGTCGTGGCGGAGAACCAGGTTTTCGCTCATGCCCCTAGCCTAAACCAGCGCGCGGGGCACCCCGCGCCTACTCCACGCGCACGGAGGCGGGGTCGAAGTCCACCCGCGGGAAGCGGGGGTCCATGGCCTCCAGGGCGTCGACCAGCACCTGGGCGACGATGCGGTTGCGCTGCCACTTGCGGTCGGCAGGCACCGCGTACCAGGGGGCGCGGTCGCTGCTGGTGCGCGAGAGCGCCTCGGCGTAGGCGGCGGCGTAGTCGCCCCAGCGGGCCCGCTCGGAGAGGTCCGCGGGGTTGAACTTCCAGTGCTTCCTGGGGTTTTCCAGCCGGGCCTCGAGCCGGCGCTTCTGCTCGTCTTTGGAGATGTGCAAAAAGAACTTGACGATGCGGGTGCCCTCGTCGGCAAGCAGCCGCTCGAAGGCGTTGATGTGGTCGTAGCGCCGCCCCCAGACCTCCGGCGGCACCAGTTCATGCACCCGCACCACAAGCACGTCTTCGTAGTGGCTGCGGTTGAAGATGCCGATCTCGCCGCGGGCGGGCGCATGCCGGTGCACCCGCCAGAGGTAGTCGTGGGCCAGCTCCAGCGCCGTGGGTTTCTTGAACGAGGTCACCCGCACCCCCTGGGGGTTCACCGCCCGGAAGACGTGGCGGATGGTGCCGTCCTTGCCGGCGGTGTCCATCCCCTGGAGCACGATCAAGAGCGCCTGCCGGCCCTCGGCGTAGAGCCGCGCCTGCAGCTCGCCCAGCCGGACCGCCAGGCGGGCCAGCTCCTTCTTGGCTTCCTTCTTGCCGCCCGCGAAGTCGTCGTCCTCGCGGGTGGGCCAGGCTTCGGGGTCGAAGCCCGAGCCCGGAGGAACGCGGTACCGGGAAACGTCCATGATCCAGTCTACGCCCTGGGCTTGTGACGCTCTTGTGACGCCCCGGAGGGTACCAAGGAACCGGTGATGAGCATGCGCAAGGTCTTCGTCCGTATCCTCCCGGCGGCCCTGGTCCTGGCCCTGGTGGCCTGCGGACCTCAGGGCGCGGCCCCGCCCCAGGTGCTGAGCTTCTACCCGCCCGACGGCTACCACGGCTTCCGCCGCGGCGAGGCCGTGGCGATCGCCTTCAGCGAACCCATGGACGCCGCGGCCACCGAAGCGGCCTTCCAGCTGCTCGACCCGCACGGGGCCCCGGTGGCGGTGACCTTCACCTGGGAAGACGGCGGCCGCCGCCTGCGGGCCACCCCGACCGACCCCGTGGCCTACAGTCCTGACGACCAGTACCTGAACTACCGCTACCTGCTCTCGACCGGCGCCCGTTCCCAGCAAGGCGTGGCGCTCGAGGCGGGGCTGGACGTGACCTTCAGCACCCTGCGGACGCTGACCGTGGTGCGCGACTCCGTGGCCGCCCTCGACGGCGCGGTTTCGGCACGGGGTTTCGTCTACAACGACCCCAACGACCCCTCCCTCTACCCCACGGCCCGCACCGGGGACACCGCGGCCGACATCGGCGTGCGCAGCTTCTTCGCTTTCGACCTGAACGGGCTGACCTTCGACCCCTCCGACGTCGCCTTCGCTCACCTGAGCCTGTACAACAACGCAGTCTACGGGGCGCCGTTCGGCCCGGCCGCGCTGGGCAACCTGATTCCCGAGCGGGTCGAGTACCTGGACGACGGTAGCCTCGACGCCGGCGACTATGCGGCCGAAGCCGCAGCCGGCGCGGACCCGGTGGTCGCCTGGCCAACGGGCGAGGCGGTCGAGGTGGCGGTGGACGACTGGGTCAGGAGCGCAATGAGCGCCGGCGACCGCTACCTGCAGGTGCGGCTGCGCTTCGAGCAGGAGAGCGACAACGACGGCAACGAGGACAGCGTCAACCCGACCACCGGCGAGCACGGCGACCGCCCGCCGCGGCTCGAGATCGGCTACTACGCACCTTGAGGAGGTAAACGATGCGCAAGCTACTGCCCTACTTGCTTCTGATTGCGGCCTTCGCAGGCTGCGGACGCACCCCGCCCCCCGACACCACGCCGCCCGAGCTGCTCTCGGCTTTCCCGGGCGACGGCTACCGCGGCTTCCAGGCGGGCGAGCAGATCGTGCTCGAGTTCAGCGAACCCATGGACACCGCCTCCGTCGAAGCCGCCTTCGTGCTCACGCGCGACGGCGCGACCGCGTGGCCGGTGACCTACGCCTGGGAGGACGGCGGCCGCCGCGTCCGCATCCAGCCCAACCCGCCGCTGCCCTACAGCCCCAACAGCGACGACGAAACCTTCCTCTGGAAGCTGGCGGACACCGCCAAGGACCCCGCCGGCAACCCCCTGCCGCGGTCCCACCAGGCCCGTTTCACGACGCTGCGCACGCTCACGACCCGGCTCCCCGCCGAGGCCATCGACGGCATGACCTTCGCGCCCTCGGGCACCGTCGAGCTGAGCAACTCGACCGCAACCTACGCCTGGGTCGGCGACCGCGACACCGGCAAGTGCGCCTACGCCTTCTTCTCCTTCGACCCGGGCGCGCTCCCGGCGGACCTCGTCTCCCTGAAGGACGCCGCCCTCGTCGTTTACGCCAGTGGAGCGGCCGGCACCCCTTATGCCGACCTGGGCGGGGCGCTCGAGCTCGACCACGTGGACTACGGCGAAACCCTGGAGGACGCCGACGCCGACCTGCCGCCGCTCACCGACGCGAACGGCGACCCCGAGACCCGCCAGGTGGCCACGGCCTGGACGAGCGGCTGGTACGCCGTACCCGTGCTGCAGGACTGGCTGCGTCGAGACCTCGAGGCGGGCCGGGCGCACTTCCAGGTTCGTTACCGTTTCCCCGTCTGCAGCGACGGCGACGGTCAGCACGATTATCTAACCCTCGTCACCAGCGAGGACACGAACGGCAACGCCCCCTACGTCTACGTCGAGTTCCTGGCGCCCTGAGAACGGAGGAACGTGACGATGCGGAAGGCCCCGCCGCGGCTGGCGCTCTTCGCCGCCTGGCTGGCGGGCTGCGGCGCGCCGGCCCCGGGGCCGCTCCGGGTCACCCGCGTCTTCCCGCCCGACGGCTGCCACGGCTTTCGCAGGCCGACGCGATCACGATCGGGTTCGGCGCCCCGGTGGGCCTGAACCGCTTCCTGGAGGCCTACGGGTCCACGAAGACGGCGGCCGGAGGATCGTCATCCAGCCCGGCAAGCCCCTGGCCTGCAGCCCCACCGACGACTACGCCTTCTACGGCTTCGAGATGGGCACGGAACCGGCCGACGGAACGGCCGCCACCTGGACGAACCGCTGCGGGTCACCTTCAGCACGATGCGAACGCTGACGGCGACGTCGTATAGCGAAGCGGCGTTCGACGGCTTCGCCGTTCCCGGCCAGACGGCGGCCGACGCCGGCAACCTGGCCGGGGCGACAACACCGGCGACCACGGCGTCCGCGGCTGCCTCGGCTTTGCCTGGCCGCGGGCCGAGGACGCGGTGGGCGCGGACCTGCTGCCCGCGCTGGAGCTCGCCGGCTAGGGCCCCTAGGCTTTCCGCTCCCCATTGCGGCCGCCCTTCGGGGCGGCCGCGCGTTCGGCCGCGGCGATCAGGCGCACCCGCCAGCTCGCCGGCAGCGCCCGCAGGAGGCGCAGCGGCCAGGCCAGCCGGCGCGGGAAGGCCACCTCGAAGGCGCGGCCCGCCAGCCCGCGGGCAATGATGCGCGCCGCCTCGTCCGCCTCGAGCATGAAGGGCATGGGGAACTCGTTGGCGGCGACGATCGGCGTCTTCACGAAGCCGGGGCTCACGAGCTTCAAGTCGATGTTCTCACGCTGCAGCTCGGCCCACAGCGCCTCGGCGTAGTAGCCGAGCGCCGCCTTGCTGGTGCCGTAGCCGCTGGTGCGCGGCAGGCCCACGTAGCCGGCCAGCGAACCCACCAGCGCGATCGTGCCCCCACCGGCGGCGCGCATGCGCGGCCTGAGGGCGTCGAGGGCGTAGGCCACGCCCAGCAGGTTGACGTCGAGGTGTTTCCTGAGGTTTTCCGCGGTGTCGTCGCGCCCGGCGCGCTTGAACGCCGCCCCCGCGTTCAGGACGGCCAGGTCCAGGGGGCCGGCGTCCTCCCAGACGGCGGCCACCGTCCGCGCCACCGCCTCGGCGTCGGTGACGTCGAGCGGGTAGGCCGCGCCGCCGGTTTCGCGCGCCACCTCCTCCAGGCGCTCCGCGCTGCGCCCCGAGACCAGCACGTACGCCCCCTGGCGGGCGTAGTGCCGCGCCAGGGCCCGCCCGATGCCGCTCGAGCCCCCGGTGATCCAAACCCGTTGGAACCTTTTTCCGCTCATGTACCCCCGATTGTACCCTCCGGGCGCACTCCGAAGCCGGACCGCGGGGAGGCTAGATCTTCTCGCTGCTGTGGGTGATCTTGCTGCCCGGCGGCACGCTCTCGGTAAGCCAGACGTTGCCGCCGATGACCGAGCCGCGGCCGATCGTCACCCGCCCCAGGATCGTCGCCCCGGCGTAGACGATGACGCCGTCCTCCAGGATGGGGTGGCGGGGCACGCCCTTGACGGGGTTGCCGTGCTCGTCGAGCTCGAACTTCTTGGCCCCCAGGGTCACCCCCTGGTACAGGCTCACGCCGCGCCCCAGCACGGCCGTCTCCCCCACCACGATGCCGGTGCCGTGGTCGATGAAGAACCGCTCGCCGATCCGGGCGCCCGGGTGGATGTCGATCCCGGTGAGGCTGTGGGCGCGCTCGCTGATGGCCCGGGGCACCAGCGGCACCCCCAGGCGGTAGAGCTCGTGAGCGAGGCGGTGGTAGGCGATCGCCAGGAAACCCGGGTAGCAGCAGGCCACCTCCTCGGGGCTCGTCGCCGCGGGGTCGCCCTCGTAGGCGGCCTGCGCGTCCAGCTCGAGCATGCGCCGCACCTCGGGAAGGCGCTCGAGCCAGGCGTCCACGAGGGCCTCGGGGCTGTCGTGCTGCGGTTCGGGTTGCGAGGTCTGCGGCAGCGCCCGCACCCGGGCGAAGTCGAGCGCCCGGCCCACCTGGACCACCATCTCGGCCCGCACCTCGCGCAGCACCGCCAGCGCGTTCGACTCCACGTCGCCCGCGGGAAAGAGCAGGCTCCGCAGCCGCTCCACGGCTTCGTGGATCACACCGGGGCGCGGCAGGCGCTCGAGCCGGAGCTCCTGCGTGCCCTCCGTCAATCGGGCGGCCAGCTCCTCCAAAGAAACGTTCATAGCGTCCAGCTTAGCGCCAATCCGCGGGCTCCATGCACCCACTCCGCACGGCTCAGTCCACCACCTCGAACCCCAGCTCGGCGGCGCGGTCCACGAAGAACTGGATGTTCTCGCTCTTGGTCTGCCCGCCCAGGCTCTTTCGCTCCCAGGCCTCCTCGGCCGCGAGGATCATCGTCTCGGCCAGGCAGGCCGGCACCAGGTCGGGCCCGCCGAAGCGCAGGTCGAGGTTCACCTCGGCCTCTCCGGGCAGGCGCACGACCCCTCCGGGGATGACGCGCACGCCCGGCACGTCCTTCACCGCCGGGTCCACGTCGGGGGGCACGCCCTCGTCGTAGATCCAGGCGCCGGGCTTGACGAAGTCGGGGAAGATAACCGCGCCCGGGTCGGAGGTGGCGGTGAAGACCAGGTCGGCCTCCTTGATGGCGGGGATCTCGGTCGTCGTCACGATCTCGGTCTGCGCCCCCTTGCGGGCCACCAGCCGGCGCAGCGTCTCGGCGCTCTTCTCGAGGCGCTCGAGGTTGCGCCCCACCAGGATCAGCCGCCCCACCAGCGGCGCGATCTGGCGGGCGATGCCGAAGGCCACCACCCCGTTCGCGCCCACCACCGCGGCGGTCACCTCGGAGAGGGGTTTGCCTTCGCGCTCGAAGCGTTCGAGGATCTGCGGGATCGCCGCCTTGACGGTGCCGGCGGTGTAGGCCCCGCCGTTGGTTACCTGGATCTCGGGCACGGCCTCCTGCACCTTCAACCCCTTCTCGCCCACCACGCTCCAGAAGGCCCCGAGGCCGAAGACCGTCGCCCCCAGCTCGGCGGCCAGCCGCGCGCCCTGGACGGCGCGGCGGGTGGCCAGCTCGGGCTTGCCGGTGATCTGGTGCGGCAGGAGCGGGGCCGAGATGAGGTAACAGCGGACCTCGCGCCCGTCCTTGGTGCGCACCCCGCGGATCTCGCCCACCTTCATCGGGCGGAAAAACTCGGCGATGCGCTCGACCCAGGCCTGCCGGACCAGACCGGCGCGCACCAGCGGGCGCAGCCAGGCGAAGCGGGGGCTCTGCCAGAAGTCCTCGAGGGTGAGCGGGTGGATCATGAAGGCGCAGACGACCTGGTCCTCGCCAGGGAGCGGCGCGGGCTCGCCCAGCTTGGGCTCGGTGCCCTCGAGGATGCGGCCCAGGTTCTCCTTGTAACGCCAGACGACCAGGGCGGCCAGCACCCAGGCGAGCCCCTGCGCGAGCGGACCGACGGGCAGGAACATGAGGACGAGGGCGAGCGAAAAGGCGACCGTGACCACGGCCAGCGAGGCGTAGCCGGTGAGGGCGTAGACGATGAGGGCGAAGACGAGCGGCAGGAAGGCCTGCAGGTAGGGGTAGCCGGTCACCGAGAGGCCGGCGAGCAAGCCGACGAGCAGCGCCCCGCCGCGCGGGCGGAAGGGGCGCTCGGGCGCGAGGAAGGGCGGCGGATAGAGGTGGCCCAGGTAGGCGGCCACGGCGAAGAGGAGCGCGGCCTCAAGCCCCAGCCCCCGGGCCAGGTAGACCGCGAGGAACCCCTTGAAGACGTCGAGGCCGAAGGCCAGCAGCACCGGCCCCGCGCCCAGCACGCGCGCGGCGCTCTCGAAGCCCAGGTTGTAGACCGAGGCCAGGCGCGGGCTCTTGCCCGAGAGCCGGCGCACCGCCCAGTAGCCGACCGGCACGGCGCCGATCAGGTAGGCGAGCAGCGCGAGGGGAAGTAAGGTCCAGGTCAAGTCGAGCCTCCCTAGCGGGTCCAGTTTACTTCAGGCCGCTAGCGGGCCATCCATTCGAGCCCCTTGAGCA
This sequence comes from Oceanithermus profundus DSM 14977, assembly GCF_000183745.1. NCBI lineage: Bacteria > Thermotogati > Deinococcota > Deinococci > Thermales > Thermaceae > Oceanithermus > Oceanithermus profundus. Next base: position 2,040,606 of record NC_014761.1, read on the forward strand.
CGCCCGTGGCCGCCAGCGTGACCAGCACGCCCGCGAGCAGCACCCCCAGCGCGATCGCGGGGCCGGCGAACCGCTTCTTGAGCCCCAGCACCACGGCAATCAGCGCGCCCGTCCAGGCGCCGCTGCCGGGCAGCGGCACGGCCACGAAGAGCAGCAGGCCGAGCGCTCCGAACCGCTGCACGGTGTCCTCGCTCTTCAGGCGCACGCGCGCCTCGAGCCGGTCCCACCAGCGCTTGAAGGCGGGGAAGCGCTCGAGCCAGGCCACCGCCCCCGGAACCAGCCAAAGCAGCAGCGGCACCACGAGCAGGTTGCCCAGAAGCGCCGCGGCCAGCGCCGCCAGCGGCGAAAGCCCCAGCCCCAGCCCCAGGGGAATCGCCCCGCGCAGCTCCACCACCGGGAGCATGCTCACGAAGGCGACCCAGAGCCAGGCGGAAACCTCGGAAAGCGTCACGATCTCCAGCATAAACGGCGCGGCCGCGGCCGCGCCGTAGGGCCGCATGCGCGGTCAGGCGTTCTTGGCCTGCTCCACCAGCGCCGCGAACCCTTCGGGGTCGCGCACGGCGATGTCGGCCAGCATCTTGCGGTCGATCTCGATGCCCGCGGCCTTGAGGCCGTGCATCAGTTTGGAGTAGCTGAGGCCGTTCTGGCGCGCCGCGGCGTTGATGCGGGCGATCCAGAGGCGGCGGAAGACCCGCTTCTTCTTGCGGCGGTCGGCGTAGCTGTGCTCGGCCGCGTTGAGGAGGGTCTCCTTGGCGCGCTTGATGTTCTTGGAGCGGCTGCCCCAGTAACCCTTGGCCTGCTTGAGGATCTTCTTGTGCTTGCGGCGGCGGACGACGCCCGTTTTCGCTCTCGGCATGACGCGCCTCCTAGTCGTAGGGCAGGAGCTCGCGGATGCGACGCGCCTCGCCCTCGGCAAGCACGAACTTCTTGCCCTTGCTGCGGATCCTCTTGCCCGACTTGTGCCAGTTGAGGTGGCGCTTGCCGGGCTTGGATGCCATCACCTTGCCACGGGCGGTCACTTTCAGCCGCCCCTTGGCGCCCTTGTGGGTCTTCATCTTCGGCATTCCTCTTACCTCCGCCGGCCGGGCGCCCCGTAGGGTCTTGCTGAGCCCGGACGCAGCAAACGCCAGTCTAGCACACCGGCCCCGCCCCCGTCACCTTGCAGGACCTGCAAATTGACACGCTGCGTGTTGAAATCCGACACGTTACGTGTCGATTTTCGTCCTTTGCACCAATAGGTCGTTAGCGGCAGGTCTCCCCGCGCGACCCCATAACCCGACGAGGAGCGGAATTCTCTGCGGGCGGAAAAAACGAACGCGGCCCGGGGGCCGCGGAAAGGGTGAGGGTTCGGGTTACTCCTGCGCCGCTTCCTGCTCGGGCGCCGGGGGGGCCGCCTCCTCGCGCTCGGGGCGGGCCTTGCCGCGCTTTTCGGGCGGGATGGGGGCGAGCACCATGTTCATGTCGCGTCCGGCCATCAGCGGCTTCATCTCCACCACGGCGATCTCGGAAAGGTCCTCGGCCACGCGGTCGAGGATCTTCTTGCCCAGTTCGGGGTGGGCCATCTCGCGGCCGCGGAACATGATCGTCACCTTGACCTTGTGCCCGGCCTCGAGGAAGCGGCGCACGTGGCCAAGCTTGGTTTGATAGTCGTGTTCGTCGATCTTGACCCGGAACTTGATCGACTTCATCTCCTGGCGCTTGGCCTTCTTGCGGGCCTCTTTCTCGGCCTGCTGCTGCTCGTAGCGCCACTTGCCGTAATCGAGCAGCTTGGCCACCGGCGGGCTGGCCGTGGGGCCGACCAGGACGAGGTCCAGGTCCTTCTGCTTCGCCAGGTCGAGGGCCTGCCGGGTCTCCATGATGCCGAGCTGTTCGCCGGATTCGTCGATGACGCGGACCTGCCGTACGCGAATTTGTTCGTTGATGCGGTGCTGGGTCTTGGTCGGTGGGGGTACCCTTCCTCTTCTTCTAATCCTTGCTCACCTCCAGGTGAATGGTCCAACCGTCGTTCGGGTCAGCCGAACTGAGTGTACCAGCCCCGGCCGCTGCACCGCAATTCAAGGTTTGGTAGCCTGAGCGGGTGAAAGAACGCAAGGACCGCATCGAACGCGCCCTGGACGAAGCACGGCGCACGGGGAAGGCGGTACGGCTCGACGGCAACTCCAAGTGCAGCCTCTACGCCTGGCCCGACGGGGTGCTGCGCGACGGCACCGGACGCGAATGGCCCCTGGAAGACGCGCTCTACATGCTCGAGAACCTCGAGCTCTACCGCGACCAGGACACCTGACCATGCTGATCGTCTACCCCACCCGCGGCGAGGCCGGTTTTCTGCGCGAACGCGCGCTGGAGCAGGCGAGCTGGCGCGGGCGCGAGCGGCTCGTGGGGCGGGACTGGCAGGCGCTGGAGCTGGGGCTGGGCAAGGCCAACGCGGCGATGACGCTGGGGGCCTTCCTCGAGGCCCACCCGGAGGTGCGCCAGGTGCTGCTCGTGGGCATCGCCGGCGCCTACCCGGGCGCGGGCCTGCGCGCAGGGGACGTGGTCCTGGCCGCCCAGGAGATCCAGGCCGACCTGGGCACCGTCGGGGGGCTCGAGTCGCTGGGCATGCCGGCCCTGGAACTGGAGGCGCGCCGTTACTACAACCACCTGCCCGCCGACCCCCTCTGGACCTCGCAGCTGCACGCGCTCCTGGGCCTGACCCCGCGCCCTTTCCTCACCCGCGACGCGGTGAGCGAGACCCACGAAGAGGCGGCCGAGCTGGAACGCCGCTGGGGCGCGGCGGTGGAGAACATGGAGGGGGCCGCGGTGGCCCAGACGGCCCTCTGGTTCGGCGTGCCCTGGGCCGAGGTGCGGGCGGTCTCGAACCTGGCCGGCGTGCGCGACAAGACCCGCTGGGACGTGCCCCGGGCCCTCGAGGCGCTGGCGCGGTCCCTAGAGCCCCTGCTCTAGGGCGCGGCGGCCCTTGGGCGTCAGGCGCCAGACCGGCGTGGGCGGCGGGGTCTCGCTGTCCGCCGCGGGGCAGAGGTTCCTCAGGGCGCACCCGCCGCAGGCGACGTTGCAGGCCGGGCTCTCGGAGTAGGCCAGCCCCACGTAACCGCCTTGCTGCAAAGTCTCGAGCATCCCCCAGAGCGCGCCCGGCTCGACGCCGACCCGCGCGGCCACCTGCGCCAGCGTTTGCGGGCGCTCCAGTTCGCTCAGGACCCGGCGCAGCACCCTAGCCCCCCAGCCACAGCAGGGCCAGGCGGTAGACCCCCCAGGCCAGCACCCAGGCGAGGATCAGCTCGTAGACCACCGCGACCGCGGCCCAGAAGCGCCCGAACTCGTTCTTGAGCGCGGTCACCGTGGCCACGCAGGGCGTGTAGAGCAGCACGTAGACCATGTAGGCGAGCGCCGCCGCCGGGGCCACCGAGGCGCGCAGCGCCGCCTGCAGCGCGGTGGGCGCCTCCGGCGGCGGAGGAGCCAGCTGCGGCAGGCCGAAGAGCGCGGGCACCGCCCCCAGCGTGGTCAGGAGCGAGGCCCAGAAGGTGGCCAGGATCTGCCCCAGGCCCTGCACGAAGCCCAGCGCCGCGGTGGGCTCGGCCCCCAGGTAGCTGACCGCGAGGGTGCCCACGACCACCTCCTTGGCCACGAAGCCGGGGATGAGCGCCCCCAGGAGCCGCCAGTCGCCGATCCCCAGCGGCGCGAAGAGCGGGGCCAGCCAACCGGCGACGCGCGCGTAGAGGCTGCCCTCGAGGTCGCCGGGCGGCAGGTTGAGCAGCAGCCAGACGAAGAGCACCGCCAGCAGGATCGGGCCGCCCGCGCCCTCCAGGAAGCTGCGGGTGCGGGCCCAGGCCTGCTTCAGCACCACCTGCATCGTGGGCAGGCGGTACGGCGGCAGCTCCATGAGGCCGCTGCTCGCCGGCTGCCCCGCGGCCCGGCCCAGCCCCCAGGCGGTGAGCAGACCCACGGCCATCCCCAGCAGGTAGAGGCCGAAGACCACCCAGGCCGCCTGCCGGGGAAAGAAGACCGCGGCGAAGAGGGTGAAGACGACGAGCCGGGCGCTGCAGCTCATGAAGGGGATCGCGAGCCCGACGCGCAGGCGGTCGAAACGCCCGGTGAGGATGCGGGTGCTGTAGACGGCGGGCACGTTGCAGCCGAAGCCGAGGATCAGGGGGATGAAGGCCCGGCCCGGAAGCCCCGCGAGCAGCATCATCTTGTCGGCGATGAAGGCCGCGCGCGCGAGGAAGCCGCTCGTCTCCAGGAAGGCGAGGGCCACGTAGAGGAAGAAGAGGACCGGGGCAAAGCTGATCACCGTCCCCACCCCGCCGACGAGGCCGTCGGCGAAGAACGAGGCGACGAGGGGGGGCAGTGGCAGGGCGGCGATCCAGCCGGCCAGCACCTCCTGCACCGCGCCGATGAAGTCCACCCAGGGCGTCGAAAAGAGGAAGGTGAAGCGGAACGCCAGCAGCATGCCCAGCAGGAAGATGGGCCCGCCCAAGAGCGGGTGCAGCACCCAGCGGTCGACGCGGTCGGTGAGCGTCAGGCGCGGTTCCGACCCCAAGAGCGCGGTCTGCGCCAGTTCGTGCGCCCGCACGTAGCGGGCGTTCTCGATCTCGAGGTAGGGGTCGATGCCGACGCGCTCGAGCTCGGCGCGCAGCCGCCGCGCCAGCTCGAGCAGCTCGCCGTCCAGCTCGAGCGGCACCTCCTCGCCCGCCAGCAGGGCAAGGGCGATCCAGCGCCGTCCGGGGTGGTCGATCCGGTCGGCGAGCCGCACCGCCGCGCGGTCCAGCTCCCCCGGGTACCGCAGGCGCAACCCGGGGACGCGGGCCCGCTCCAGCGCCGCGAGCAGCTCGTCCGTACCGCGCCCGCGGCTGGCGACGAGCGGCACCACCGGAACCCCCAGCGCCCGCTCCAGCGCCGCCGGGTCCAGGGTGTACCCCTTGGCCTCGGCCTCGTCCATGAGGTTCAGGGCCACCACCATGGGCAGACCCAGCTCGGCCAGCTCGAGGGTGAGGTGCAGGTTGCGCTCGAGGTTGCCGGCGTCCACGACGTTGACCACCACGTCGGGCGGATGGGCCAGCAGCTCGCGGGCGGCCAGCGCCTCCTCCGGGGTGGTGGGGTTCAGGCTGTACGCTCCGGGCAGGTCGACGAGCCGGACCGTGCCCCCGGGCAACCGCAGCCGCGCCTCCAGGCGGTCCACGGTGGTCCCCGGCCAGTTGCCCACCTTGAGGTTGGACCCCGCGAGGGCGTTGATCAGCGTCGTCTTGCCGGTGTTGGGGTTGCCCACGGTGACGACCCGGGTCCCATCCGTCCGCGGGGCCGTGGCCACCGTTCCGTGGCACTCGGGGCAACCCACGCCTACTCCTCCAGCTCCACACCCGCCGCCTCGGCGTGGCGGATGGCGATCAGGGTATCGCCCACGGCGATCTCCATGGGGTCGCCCAGGGGGGCCCGGCGCACCACGCGGACTTCCGCCCCCGGCCGCACCCCAAGCGCCAGCAAGCGCCGCCGGAGCAGCGGCGGCGTGCGCAGCGCGCGGATGCGCGCGGGGGTGTCTTCGGGCAGGTCGGATAGGCGTCGCATCGTTCCACCGGCATTCTAGTCCCGGGGGTTGAATCCCGTCAATGCCGGTCGGATTTCTTGGCTTTGAGAATGCGAATCGTTATCGCTTTGCGGAACGCGGCTTCGCCTCGTCCTCCTCCGGGCCGAAGGCCGCCCGGTCTAGGGCCTTCAACTCGGAAGCACTGAGCTCGCGCCAGGTTCCCGGCTTCTGCCCGCCCAGCCGGATCGGGCCCATCTTCACCCGCACCAGCCGCTCGACGGGGTAGCCGATCGCGGCCATCATGTAGCGCACCTCGCGCTTCTTGCCCTCGGTCAGGGTGATGACGGCGCCGCCGTCCTTGGGGCGGGCCTTGAGCGCCTGCACGCGCACGCCCGACTTGAGGACGAGCCCCCGCTCCAGCTTGCGCAGCAGGTCGGGCGGGGGCGTGCCCTTCCGGCTCCAGACGCGGTAGACCTTCTTGACCCCGTAGCGCGGGTGGGTGAGGCGCTGGGTGAGCGCGCCGTCGTTGGTGAAAAGCAGAAGCCCCTCCGAGTCGCGGTCGAGGCGGCCCACCGGGTGCAGCCCGGGCAGGTCGGGCAGCAGTTCGTAGACCGTGGGCGCCCCCGAGCGGCTTTGGCGGGTGGTTTCGTAACCCTTGGGCTTGTGCAGGGCGAGCACGACCCGGCGTTCGGGCAGCTCGGCCCGGCGGCCGCCGACGCGCACCTCGTCCCCCGGGTAGACCCTGGCCCCCAGCCCCACCACGGCGCCGTTGACGGAGACGCGGCCCGCACGGATCAGGTCCTCGGCCTTGCGGCGGCTGGGTGCGGCCCCGGCGAGCACCAGGTACTTTTGCAGGCGGATCCCGTCCATCCTTACCATTTTGCCCTAGATTTCCCGTTTTGAACAGGCGCATACTGAGGGGGGTACGGCATGAAAACCCGGGCCGGCTGGATCGCGACCGCGCTGTGGCTCCTGGCCGCCGCGCTCTGGGCCTACTGGGGCGCGGGGGAGTACTTCTTCGAAGGCTACGGGGTGCCCGAGAACCCCGGCTGGGCCTACTTCGTGCCGGCGGCGGCGCTGTGGCTCCTGGGGGCGCTGGCGCTCGCGCACCCCCGCTGGGGCGGGATCTCGCTCGTGGTCGTGGGGCTGGGCTTCACCGCCTGGTGGTGGGGGTCGATGGCCGCACGCGGCCTTTTCGACCTGCAGCGCGCCCTCGGCACCGCTCCGGTCAGCCTGGCCCTGGCGCTGGTGGGGGGGCTGTGGTGGCTCGAGGGCCGCGCACCCGGGCCGCGGAGCGCCCGCCGCTTCTGGGCGCTGGCCGCGCCGCCGGCCGTCGTGCTGGCCGTCGCCGTCTACTACCTCCCCTACGTTTCCGGGCGCGCGCCCGCCCGACCGGAAGCGTGGCGGGTGGCCACCGCGGCGGGGGGGCTCGAGTGGGCCTCCGCGGGGCCGGGGTGGAACCTGCGCCTCGGCGCGCGCTACCCTTCGTGGGCGGAGCTGGCCGCCTACGGGCGGGAACCGGTGGGCCTCGCCGAGAAACCGGGCCCCTACGACCCGGAGCGCGAGGGGTTGTGCGCCTTCCTGGACCCTGCGGGTACGCGGCTTACGCGCGAACGCGTGGGCGTCTGGCGGCTGCCCACGCGCGCCGAGCTGGCGGCCTCGCTGGTGCGCGGCGGCGAGCTGGCGGGCTGCCGCTACCGCGAGGGGGCGTCCCGCGCCGACTGCGACCGGGTGCCGAACAAGGAGGGGCCGCTTTGGGACCCGGCCGCCCCCGCGGTCTACTACTGGACGGCCGACACCGCGCCCGCGGGCGAGGCCTGGTACGTGCCCTACACCGGCGGCCTGCGCTACGGCGGCCGCATCGCCCACCAGCCGGCGGACTGGGGCAACCCGCGCCACGGCTACCGCTGCGTCCGCCGCCTGCGGTGATACAATCCGTGTGCTGTGGCCGTCTACGCCGTCTACAAACCCCTGGGCGCCACCTCGCACGACGTCGTGGAGACGGCGCGCCGGGTGCTGGCCACCAAGAAGGTGGGCCACACCGGCACCCTCGACCCCCTGGCCACCGGCGTGCTGGTGCTGGCCACCGGCTCGCACACCAAGCTCGTGCCCTTCCTGTCGGGCGAGGACAAGGAGTACCTCGCCTGGATCAGCTTCGGCGGCAGCACCCCCACCCTCGACGCCGAGGGGCCGCTCGAGCCAGCCGCCCCCTGGCGGCCCGACGAGGCGGCCCTGAGGCGGGCGCTGGCGAGGTTCCTGGAGCTCGAAGAGCAGGTACCGCCCGCCTACTCGGCGGTCAAGGTGGGCGGGGTCAAGGCCTACGAGGCGGCCCGCAGGGGCGAGGCGCTGGCGCTCGAGCCCCGGCCGGTGCGCTACCACCAGGTGGAGCTGCTGGCCCTGCAGGAGCGCCCCGAACCGCTGCGCATCGCCCCGGGCGCCGAGGGCTGGCGGCCCGACCCCCGGGGACAGGCGGTGGAGCTGCCGCCGGAACTCGCGCCCCTCCCCACCGCGGTGGTGCGGCTGGTCGTGGGCTCGGGCACCTACGTGCGCGCCTTCGCCCGCGACCTGGGCGCGGCGCTGGGTACCGGCGCCTTCCTCAGCGGCCTGGTGCGCACGCGCGTGGGGCGGGTGGGGCTCGAGCAGACCGTACCCGCCGAGACGCTCGCCCAGGCGCGCCCGCTGGCTGCGGCCGAGGTGCTCCCCTTCCCCGCCGTCGAACTCGACCACACCGAGGTGCGGCGGGTGCTCCAGGGCGTACCCTTGCCCATCCCCGCCCGCGGCCTGGTTGCCCTTACCGACCGCCAGGGCCGGCTCGTGGCCGTGGCCGAGGGCGACGGTTTCAAGCTCAAGGTGCGGCGCGTCTTCCGGCCCGAGGACTAACCCTCCCACTCCTCGCGCAAGAGCCCCCAGACCACACGGTCGTCTACGAACTCGTGGGCGCGCAGCGCCCGGCGCAGCACCGCTTCGCGGGTGAAGCCCAGCCGTTCGGGAATGGCGCAGCTCGCCCGGTTGTCCACCGCGCAGTGGATCTCGATCCGGTCCACGGGGAAGTGCGCGAAGGCGAGCTCGACGAGGCGCCGCACCGCCCGCGTCATCAGCCCCTGTCCGGTGGCGTCCTCGGCGAGCCAGTAGCCGACCGACGCCACCCGGTTCACCGCGTCCACGCGGTTCAGCCCCAACACCCCCACCGCCCGCCCGTGGTGGAAGAGGACCAGGGTAAGCGCCCGCCCCTCGGCCAGCTCGCGCAGCTGGTCCTTCAGGAAGGCGCGGGTGTGGTCGACGTCCCGCGTGGTGTCCACGAAGGGCAGCCAGCGGCGCAGGTGTTCGCGGCCCGCGTCGATCAGTTCGAAAAGGGCTTCGGCGTGCTGGGGCACGGCCAGAGCCAGCTCGAGCCCCGCCCCCAGGTCTTCGCGCAGCATGGCTCATTGTACGCGGGGTCCGAGGGCGGGACCGCTGGACGGGAATAACATCATTATGATATCATCCTGATACCAGGAGGTGCGGATGAAACAGATTGCCGAGAAACCGGCGTTCAAGATCAATGGATTCGCCATGCTGCTGGTGGTCCTCGCGCTGCTCGTCTTCAGCGGCTGGGAGGGCTGGCGCTTCTTCGCCGAGATCACCCTGCGCACGAACTGGGGCGCCCTCGCGTGGAGCACGCTCGCCCTGATCGCCTTCTTCCTCCTCGTACCCGGATTCTTCACCGTCCAGCCCAACCGGGCCAAGGTGCTCATCTTCTTCGGCAAGTACACCGGGAGCGTGCGCGACGACGGCTTCTGGTGGGCCAACCCCTTCACCGGCAAGGTGGCCGTCAGCCTGCGGGTGCGCAACTTTAACTCCGACGTGCTCAAGGTCAACGACAAGCACGGCAACCCCATCGAGATCGGCACCGTGGTGGTCTGGCAGGTGGTGGACACGGCCAAGGCCGTCTTCGACGTGGACGACTACGAGGAGTTCGTCCGGGTGCAGGTCGAGACGGCCATCCGGGCGCTGGCGAGCCGCTACCCTTACGACGCCGAGGAGCACGAGCTCTCGTTGCGCGGCAGCCCCGACGCGGTGGCCCAGGCCCTCACCGACGAGGTGCAGGAACGGCTCAAGGTGGCCGGGGTGAAGGTGCTCGAAGCCCGCATCAGCCACCTCGCCTACGCGCCGGAGATCGCCCAGGCGATGCTGCGGCGCCAGCAAGCGCAGGCCATCATCTCGGCGCGCCGCCTCATCGTGGACGCGGCGGTGGGGATGGTGCAGCAGGCGCTCGAGCACCTGGAGCGCCAAAACGTGGTCGCGCTCGACGAAGAAAAGAAGGCCGCCATGGTCAACAACCTGATGGTGGTGCTGACCGGCGACCAGTCGGCGAGTCCGGTGATTAATACCGGAACCCTTTACGGTTAAGCAGGAGGTAAGGGTGTGGGAGGTAGGAGGTAGGAAGCCCGTGCAGATTTCTTACGTAACCACTTGCGCATTACCCCGGAAGCAACGAGCTAAGAAGCTGCGATGAGGATGCCGCTTCCTACACCCCACCCACATCCCACATCCCAACTATGAAAAAACGCTTCCTCCTCCGCCTCGATCCCAAGGTGTACGATGCCCTCGCCAAGTGGGCGGCCGACGACCTGCGCAGCGTCAACGCCCAGATCGAGTACCTGCTCACCAAGGCGCTGAAGGAGGCGGGCCGCCTTCCGCGGGAGGAGGAACGCAAGGAGACGCAAGGTGGAGACGTTTGACCCCGACCTCGACACCGCCGGACGCCCGTTGCGCGCCGCCGGCCTGCTTCTCATGGGGGCCGCCCTGGCCTACTACGCCTACGGCACGGCTGCGGGGCTGCCGCTGGCACGGGCGCTGGTGGCGCTTTGGGTCTTTCTGATCGTGGCCGTCTTCGTGGGGCTCTTGTGGTGGATGCCGGCGCGGCTGCGGTACGCGCTGTCGGACGAGGCCCTGGAAATCCAGCACTTTCTGGGCCGCCGCCGCATTCAGCTCGAAAACCTGCGCGAGGTCCACGAAGTCACCTTCGCGCTGGGCCGCCGCAGCGGCAGCGCCGCGTTGCCGGGGTACTACGTGGGGCGGTTCCAGAGCAACCTGGGCCGCGTCACCGCCTACACCGGACGCGCCGCGGGCGAGGGGCTCCTGCTCGTGCTCCACACCGGCGAGCAGGTGCTGCTCGCCCCCAAGCGGGCCGGTCTGATGCGGACGCGGCTGCAGCGCGCAACCCGCGAAGGCGCCGAGGAGGCCTAAGGTGAACCAAGCCGACCGAGCCGTAACCCTGACCATCGTCCTCAGCTGGCTTTTGTTCGCGGTCTACTACGTGGAGGTGGGCACGCTCTCGAGCCCCTGGTTCCTGGGGTTCAGCCTGGTCTACATGTGGATTCCGGGCATCGTCGCCCTGGTGCTGGCGCGGCGGGAGGGGCTGCGCCTGCAGATCTGGAGCCGACCGAACCGCTGGTGGTTGCTCGCCCTTCTGCTGCCGGTGCTGTTTGCCCTCGCCAGCATCGTCGCCAGCCTCCCCCTCGACACCTACGTGGGCCTCGCCCAGGTCCGCGAGGCCATCGCCGCGCGCACCGGGGCCGAAGGGGCGGGCCTGCCCGAGTGGGCCCTGTGGACGGCGCTGATCGTCCAGGGGCTGCTGGCGGGCGCGACGATCAACCTGCTCTTTGCGCTGGGCGAGGAGCTGATGTGGCGCGGCTACCTCTGGGAGCGCACGCGCGAGCTCGGCTTCTGGCCCGCGTCGCTCTACATCGGCGTCGTCTGGGGCGCGTGGCACGCCCCGCTCGTCTACTTCCTGGGCTACAACTACCCCGAGCACCGCTTCCTGGGGGTCTTCTTCATGGTGGTCTTCACGGTATTGCTTACCCCCTGGATGCTCTACCTGCGTGAAAAGGGCGGGGCGGTCGCGGTGCCGGCCCTATTCCACGGCACCCTCAACGCCGTGGCCGGGCTGCCCCTCCTCGTCTTCGCAGGCAGCGCCGATCCGCTGGCCCGCACGAACGACCTCCTGGTGGGCCTCACCGGCCTGGGCGGGTTCGTGGTGCTGGCGCTTTCGAACCTGTACCTGCGGCGGCTGCGCCCGCCCGAGCGGCCCCTTGAAGACGAATCCCGGCCGTCCTAAGCTGAAGGTGGAGGTCGCGGTGAAAGCGGGTGCGGCGCGTTCTTGGACGCTGCTTCTGGTGTGCCTGGGCGCGGTGCTCGCGCTTGCGGTCCGGGGGCAACCCGCGGACGTCCCCTGGCCCGTGGACGTCGCGCAAACCCAGGTGGGCTACGGCTTCCGCTTCGACCAAAGCGTGCCGCGCTGGCAGGTGTTCTACCCGGTCCACGACAGCCTGCGCGCTCTGGCCCTGCACGTGGGCGTCGTCGGGGACCCGGGGAAGCTGATCGTGGAGATCCGCGATGCGGAAGACGCGGTTCTGGTCCGGTTCGTGCGCGCCGTACGCGCGAGCGGCTGGGTCTACCTCCCCTTCGACGCCCCGCTGCGGGTCCATCCCGGCCGGCCCTACCGCATCTACGTCTACGCGGACCGCCCCTCCCCCAACCCCAAGCAGCGCTTCTTCTGGAGCGGGGCCTTCGTGCCCGATTTCTGCCCGCCGTGCACGACGGACGTCTCCGGCGGCCGCCCCGGCTTCCGCTACGCCTTCGTCGTCTACGCTTCCCGCTGAGCCCGCTTGCCCGGCGGCCGTGGGCGCGGTTATAGTGAGCGCAATGAAGCGCTTCGCCGTTCGCTTCTGGTGGTGGCCCGGTTAACCCCGGGGCGGACGGCGTTTGCTTGATTCCCGGGGTGCGGCACGCCGGGAGTTTTTCTTTTTAGGAAGGGGAAACGACGATGAAGACGAAACCCGTGGTCAAGACCCTGCTCGCCGACCTGGAAACGCCGGTGACCGCCTACCTCAAGCTCGCCGAAAAAGCGCCGGTGAGCTTCTTGCTCGAATCGGTGGAGGCGGGCAAGCGCTGGAGCCGCTACTCGATCATCGGCGTGGGGGCGCGCAGGACCTTCCGGCTGGCCGGCGGCGTCTTCACCATCGACGGCACCGAGGTGGAGGCCGCAGACCCGCTGGCCACCCTGTACGGAGCGGTCCACCGCGAGGTGGAAAACGGCCACGAGCTGCCGCCGTTCTGGGGCGGCGCGGTGGGTTACGTGGCCTACGACCTGGTGCGCCACTACGAAGAACTGCCCGACGAGAACCCCGACGAGATCGGCGCGCCCGACCTGCTCTTCGTCGAGCCCGAGCTCGTCGTCGTCTTCGACCACTTCAAGCAGGTGCTGCACCTGGTGGCCCCGGCGCTGGGCGACGGCCCCTCGGCCACCGCCCGCGCCCGGGAGCTGCTGGACGCCGCCGAGCGCCGGCTGCGGGGGCCGCTGCCGGGCGTGCCGGGCGGGCGCGGCGGGCGCCGGACCGCGTTCAGCGCCAACCTGAGCCCGGAAGACTACGCCCGCATCGTGGAAAAGAGCAAGGCGTACATCCGCGCCGGCGACATCTTCCAGGTGGTGCCCTCGGTGCGCTTCTCGGCCGAGCTGGGCGTGCACCCCTTCGCCCTCTACCGGGCGCTCCGGAGCGTCAACCCCAGCCCCTACATGGGTTACCTGGACCTGGGCGAGGTGACGCTGGTCTCTGCCAGCCCCGAGAGCCTGCTGCGCGCCAGCGGCCGCACCGTGACCACGCGGCCCATCGCCGGCACCCGGCCGCGCGGCAAGACGCCCGAGGAGGACCGCGCGCTCGCCGAGGAGCTGCTGGCCGACGAGAAGGAGCGCGCCGAACACGTGATGCTGGTGGACCTGAGCCGCAACGACATCGGCCGGGTGGCCAAGCACGGCAGCGTCAAGGTGGACGAGCTGATGGTGGTGGAGCACTACTCGCACGTCATGCACATCGTCAGCACCGTGACCGGGGAGCTGAAGGAGGACAAGACGCCGCTCGACGCGCTGGCCAGCGTGATCCCCATGGGCACGGTCAGCGGCGCGCCCAAGATCCGGGCGATGGAGATCATCGACGAGCTCGAGCCCACCCGCCGCGGCCCCTACGGCGGCGCCTTCGGCTACATCGCCTACGACGGCGCCATGGACGTGGCGCTGACGCTGCGCACCTTCGTGATCGCGGGCGGCCAGGTACACGTCCAGGCCGGCGCCGGCGTGGTGGCCGACAGCGACCCCGAGCGCGAGTACCAGGAGTGCGTGAACAAGGCGAAGGCGCTCATGCGGGCGGTGGAGCTGGCGGAGCAGGGGTTGTAGCCCGCGCAGGATGTGGGAGGTAGGAGGTGGGTTATGGGAACACCGTCTAACAACCGCGGAGATGAACACACGGCCGGCCTGAGCGTGGGGAATCTGGAAATCTGGTCCGAAGCCATGGACGCCGTGGAGCTGGCCTACGCCTTGACCCAAACCTGGCCTGAAGCCGAAAAATACGGCCTGACCTCGCAAACCCGGCGTGCAGTCGTTTCCATTCCCGCCAACCTTGCCGAGGGAGCGGGTAGGGGAACTCGAAAAGAAAAGTCGCGCTACGGCCGGATCGCCCTCGGCTCGCTTTACGAGCTCGATACCCTGTTGCAAATCGCAGTGAGGTTAGGTTTCGCAAACCCCGAGGAGACTGCTGGTTTGCGCGCCGACCTTGCCAGATTGGCAAAGAGACTGAACGCCTACATCCGCCATCAGGAGGAACAAAAATGAGCCAATCGAATAAACCCACCTCCCACCTCCCACCTCCTACCTCCCACCCCCCACTCCCCACCCCCCACATCCTCCTCGTCGACAACTACGACTCCTTCACCTACAACCTTGCCGACTACCTGGGCCAGCTGGGGGCGCGGCTGACCGTCTGGCGCAACGACAAGTTCCGGCTCGAGGACGTGGACAGGCTGGCTCCCGACGCCGTGGTCATCTCGCCGGGGCCGGGCACGCCCGAAGAGGCCGGCCTCTCGATCCCGCTCGTCAAGGAGTACGCCCCCAGGTTGCCCATCCTCGGCGTCTGCCTGGGCCACCAGGCCATCGGCGCCGCCTTCGGCGCCAAGGTGGTGCCGGCTCCGCGCATCATGCACGGCAAGACCAGCCCCATCGAACACTCGGGTCAGGGCATCTTCATGGGCCTGCCCAACCCCCTCACCGCCACCCGCTACCACTCGCTCGTGATCGACGAGCTGCCGGGCAAGCTGGAGGTGCTGGCCTGGACGCCCGAAGAGGGGCAGCAGACCGTGCAGGCGGTGCGGCACGTGCGCTTTCCCACGGTCGGCGTGCAGTTCCACCCCGAGAGCATCCTTACCGAGCTGGGGCTGCAGCTTCTGGTCAACTGGCTCGGCGAGGTCGGGCTCTACTGGAAGACCCACCCACGGGAGGAGGAGCGATGAACACGTTGCACAAGGTGCTGGACGGCAAGCCGATGACCCAGGACGAGGCCCGGGCGCTGATGGAGCGGATGATGGCCGGCGAGCTGAGCCCGGTGCAGACGGCGGCGCTGCTGGCGGCGCTCAAGGTGCGCGGGGAGACGCCCGACGAGATCGCCGGCTTCGCCCACGCCATGCGCGAAGCGGCTCGGCCGGTGCGGGTGGCCGGCGAGCTGATGGACGTGGTGGGGACCGGCGGCGACGGCGCCGGCACCTTCAACATCTCGACCACCGTCGCCTTCGTGCTGGCGGCGGCCGGCCTCAAGGTCGCCAAGCACGGCAACCGGGCGGCGAGTTCGCGTAGCGGCTCGGCCGACCTGCTCGAGGCCCTCGGGGTCAACATCGAGCTGGAGCCGGAGCGGGTGGCCCGGGTGATCGAAGAGGTGGGCATCGGCTTCCTCTTCGCCCGCACCCACCACCCGGCCATGCGCCACGTCGCCCCGGTGCGGGCCGAACTGAAGACCCGGACCGTCTTCAACGTCCTGGGGCCGCTCACCAACCCGGCGCGGGCGCAGTACTTCCTGCTCGGCGTCTACAGTCCGGAGCTGCTCGAGCCCATGGCCTACGCCCTAAGCGAGCTTGGCGCCCTGGGGGCCTGGGTGGTCCACTCGCGCGGCACCGACGAGCTGACACTGGGGGAAAACGAGGTGGTGGAGCTGAGGAACGGCCGCCTGCGGCGCTTCACCTTCCGCGCCGCCGACTACGGGCTGGAGGAGGCCCCGCTCGCGGCCCTGGCCGGGGGCGCGCCGGAGGAGAACGCCGCGCTCACCCGCCGCATCCTCGCGGGCGAGGAACGGGGCCCAAAGCGGGACGTGGTGGCGCTCAACGCCGCGGCCGGCCTGGTGGCTGCGGGCCGGGCGGACAGCCTGGAAGAGGGGCTCGAGGCCGCGGGGCGGATCCTCGACGAGGGGGAGGCCGCCCGGGTGCTCGAGCGGCTGGTGGAGGCCACGCGCGCCCACGAATAGGCCGCCCGGTTCCCCGGGCGGCGCGGAGGTCCGGCGGCGCCAAAGGTCAGCCGTTCGGGACGCAGATCGTGTTGCCGCCCGCCGTGATGCAGACCTGTGTGGGCGTCCACGTCACGTCGAACGTGACGCTGGTCCCGTCGCAGTCGGTGCCCGTGTAGGTGGCGCTGCCGCCGTCGATCATTCCGCCGTTGAAGTGCACGCCGCTCAGCGTCGCCTGCAGGCTCCAGCCCGTGCAGGCGGGACCGCTGCCGCTGAAGTCGCCGGAGGCGTTCAGGGTGCCGTTGCCCCAGGGGTCGGTCGCGGTGTCGGGCGCCCAGGTACCGCTGAGGTTGTAATCGAAGGCGTAATTATCGGTGTCGTTGACGACGATCCTCCAGTTGCCCACGTAGGTGAAGCCGTAACCGCCGCTCTGCTTGACGAAGTCGTGCTGGGTGAGGGTCCAGGTCCAGGTCAGGGACTGCCCCCCGCCGCTGTAGCCCCACTCGACGACGCCGTTCACCTTGATGCCCGCCGCGGGGTCGGCGTCGTCGGGGTCCTGAACCTTGAGGTTCCGGTACTCCCAGTAGCCGCTGAACGACCCCTCGGTGCCGCTGTAGCTCCAGCTGCAGCGGCCGTCGTAGGTGGCGTTCACCGGGATGCCGTCACCGTCGGTGTCGGTGAGGGTGCCCGTCACCGTTACGGAGCCGCAGTCCCAGCTCGCCACGTCCAGCGGCGCCGTCCCCGAGGAGAAGGGCAGCAGCAACAGGGGTACGGGGATGCCCACGCGCCCCAAGGGCGCCGATACGTCGTAGAGCTGTTCGTTGGCGGTGCTCAAGGTCCCGGCCACCTCGCGCGGATCGATGGAGGAGGTCCCCCCTCCACCGCTCGGAGCCTGGGTTCCGCAAGCCGCCAACAGCACCGTCAGGACCGCGCCAACGAAGATCCACCGCTTCTTCATCGCTTCACCTCCTCCGCTGTTCGATCCGGATCGGCGCGCGACGGAAGCACGGATGCGCAGGATGTTCGCTGTTCACTCCAATTTTATCACTCCCCGGAAGCGAACCCCATGGGGCCCGCCCTTCCGCGGTCCTGGAATAGACTGGACCCATGCGACCCCTGGTCTTCGTACTGCTCCTCGGCCTGCCCGCCCTGGCCCAGACCCACGTCTTCCACACGCCCATCCCCATGGACCGGGTGCAGGGCGTCTTCGCCATGCAGGGGGCGGGCGCGCTCGACTTCGGCCTCGATCCCGCCGCCCGCGCGGGCGGCTTCCTGGACCTCTGGGCCTACCGCGGCCGTTTCGCGATGAGCGCGGTTTCGGTGTCGAGCCCCATCCCGGCCGCGGGCCTGTGCTACACCGCGGCCCTCGACTACCTGGGCTGGACCCTGGTGAACGAAACGACCTACCGCATCCGCTACGGCGCCGGCGGCGGGGCCCAGCTCTGCCGGTTGCGCGACGTCCACGGAACGGAGCTCCGCCAATTCCGGCCGCTGGTCGAGGGCGTGGCGAGCCTGCAGTACCGGGTCTTCCCCAACGTGGTGGGCGACGTCAGCCTGAGCGCGGGCTGGCCCGAAGGGCTGGGCGCGGCGGTGGCCTTCGGCTTCGCCTTCTGAGTGGACGGGTTCCCGACAAACGGGCTTTGCATTGCTAAAGAATTGCGTGGCTCACTGCGTCCTCATGTCGACGGAATCGCGCCCGGGTGGTATAATGAAACGAGTGAGGTAGGCACGACGTTGACAAGCACAAAGGGAGGACAATGAGCAAGTACGACGCCTCGAGCATCAAGGTGCTCAAGGGGCTGGAGGGCGTGCGCAAGCGCCCGGCGATGTACATCGCCGGCACCGGCACGGACGGTTACCACCAGCTCCTCACCGAAATTCTGGACAACTCCGTCGACGAGGCCCTGGCGGGTTACGCCGACACCATCAAGGTCACCCTCCACAAGGACGGCTCCGCCAGCGTGGAGGACAACGGCCGCGGCATTCCCGTGGACGTGATGGCCGGCGAGGGCAAGCCCGCGGTCGAGGTGATCTACACCGAGCTGCATGCCGGGGGCAAGTTCGAAGAGGGCGCCTACAAGGTCTCGGGCGGCCTCCACGGCGTGGGCGCCAGCGTGGTCAACGCGCTCACCGACTGGATGGTCGTCGAGGTGTGGCGCGGCGGCAAGCACTACCGCATCGAGTTCGCCCGCGGCGAGGTCAAGAAGCCGCTCGAGGTCGTGGGCAAGGCCCCCAAAGGCAAGACCGGCACCCGGGTGCACTTCATGCCCGACGCCACGATCTTCGAGGAGGGGCTCGAGTTCGACTACCGCCGGGTGCGCCGGCGCGTGCGCGAGGTCAGCTACCTGGCCGGCGGCCTGCGCATCGAGCTGGCCGACGAGCGCAGCGGCAAGCAGGAGGTCTTCCACGACAAGGGCGGGGTGGCGAGCTTCGCCAAGGCCCTGGCCGAGGGCGAGGACTTGCTCTACGACAAGCCCGGCCGCCTCAGCGGCCAGGTGGACGACGTGGAGGTGGACGTCGGCTTCATCCATACCAAGGGCTACACCACCCAGCTGCTGAGCTACGCCAACATGATTCCCACCCGCGACGGCGGGGTGCACCTCTCGGGCTTCCGCGGCGCCTACACCCGAGCCATGAACCAGTACGCCAAGAAGGCGGGGCTGCAGAAGAACGGCCAGCCCAAGCCTTCGGGCGACGACCTGCTCGAGGGGCTGTTCGCGGTCATCTCGGTCAAGATCCCGCAGCCGCAGTTCGAGGGGCAGACCAAGGGCAAGCTCCTCAACCCCGAGGCCGAGCGCGCGGTGAGCAGCGTGGTCTACGAGAAGCTGATGGACTTCCTCGAGTCCAACCCGCGCATCGCCAAGACGATCTACGACAAGGCCCAGCGCGCCGCCCAGGCCCGCGAAGCCGCCCGCAAGGCGCGCGAGCTGGTGCGCCGGCAGAACCCGCTCGAGTCCGACGACCTGCCGGGCAAGCTGGCCGACTGCCAGACCGAGGAGCCCGACGAGGCCGAGCTCTTCATCGTCGAGGGCGACTCGGCGGGCGGCTCGGCGAAGCAGGGGCGCGACCGCCGTTTCCAGGCCATCCTGCCGCTCCGAGGCAAGATCCTGAACGTCGAGAAGGCCAACCTGCAAAAGGCGCTCAAGAACAACGAGGTGCGGGCGATGATCGCCGCCATCGGCGCCGGCATCCAGGGAACCGGCGACGAGGCCCACTTCGATGTCGACAGCGTGCGCTACCACAAGATCATCCTCATGACCGACGCCGACGTGGACGGCTCGCACATCCGCACGCTGCTGCTCACCTTCTTCTACCGCTTCATGCGCCCGATCATCGACCGCGGCTACCTCTACATCGCCCAGCCGCCGCTCTACAAGCTCAAGGTGGGGCGCAGGAGCGAGTACATCTTCGACGACGAGGCCCTGAAGGCCGCGCTCAAGAAGGTGGGCGACAAGAAGTACGAGATCCAGCGCTTCAAGGGTCTGGGTGAGATGAACCCCGAGCAGCTGTGGGAGACCACGATGAACCCCGAGACCCGGGTCCTCAAGCAGGTGACCATCGAGGACGCCCTCTACGCCAGCGAGATCTTCGAGGACCTGATGGGCGCCGACGTGCAGCCGCGGCGCGAGTTCATCGAGGAGAACGCCAAGTTCGCCGAGCTGGATGTGTAATTGGTACGTGGTGCGTGGTTCGCAGTACGTCGTAGGGGCGGGCCCGTGGGCCCGCCCAATCAGTACTTAGTTCGTGGTGCGCAGTTCTTGGTAACTGCATCGCCTGTAGCGGGTAGCCCGTGGCCTCTGGTGGTCCTTCAACGACAACGAAACGTCGGCTTATCGCGCAGCATGGACCCCTGCTTTCGCGGGAGCCTGCCCTGAATCAAGTTCAGGGCAGGCTCCCGGATCTCCCTCGGCCATCAGGCTCGGTCGTCCGGGGATACAGGAAAGGCAGGATGTAGGGGGTGGGATGTGGGAGGTGGGGCTTGTTTTTCAGAAGCACACGAACGGGCTTGGGCGCGACGCATCAGAACACGATGTTGGGTTTTCCTACCACCTACCCCCTACACCCCACATCCCGGCGAAGCCGACCCATCGGGCCCATGCGCGTCATTGCTCCACGGTTTGGTTGCCGCGAAATAATACTCCCTCCCCTGGGGTGGGGGTTGTTGGTGATGCTTGGGCCAAAAGCTGGTCGCTGGTGCATGGCCGGCCCACACCCCACATCCAGCATTCCAGCAAACAACCCCCCTCTGGCGGCTACGCCGCCATCTCCCCCAAGGGGGAGGCTTTAAGGTCGGCCGTCAAACAAACCGCAGCGTTCACCATGCTTTAAGCTCTGGATTCCAGCTCGCGCAGGCCAAGGGCCCGCTTGGCTGGAATGACGAATTACTCGCCGCGAAATAAACCTCCCCCCTGGTGAGGGCCCGGGGAGGGGTTGTGGGCGCTGACCGGGTCCAGCGTTCGACGCCGGTTCGTGGCCTGCCCCTGAGGAAGCGGGCGTTGCGCCGTATCCCCGACGTACCTGTGGGGCGGGCCTATGTGTCCGCCCGAACGGTACGGAGGCAACTTCTTCGCATACAATGGACCCAAAGCACGACCGAAGGGACGGTGCTCCGTGGACTCAGCCCCTCTGCTGCTTCCCCTGCTCGACGCGGCGCTCGCGGCCCGCGGCCACCTCGAGCCCGCCGACGTCGAGGCCGCCGCGCGCGAGGCGCGCGTGCCCCTGGCTCAGGCCTGGGAGGCGGTGCGCTTCTACCCCCGTTACCGCACCGAACCCCCCGAGAAGCGCTTCCTGCTGGTGGACGACCCGGTGGTCCGCGGCCGCGACTTCGCCCGGCTCTGGGCCGAACTTGAGGACGCCGCGCCGCGCGCCGAGGCGCGCGCCGGCACGGTCTACAGCCAGGGGCTCGAGGCCGTGGGTCCGGCGCTGGTGATCGAGGAGCGGGCCCGCTGGCGCGTCTTCGCCCCGGTGCAGGTCGCCGACCTGCGGGCGCTGGCCGTGGGCAAGCTGCCCCCGCACGAGCTGGAGGCCCTGCCCGCCGAGCTGGCCCGCGCAGGCGGAGTCCTCTTCGAGCCGCCCGACCCGCTCCCCGAGTTTCCCGGCGCCGACGCCCTCATCGGCGCGGTGCGCGAGGCCGGCCTGCGGGGGCTGGGCGGCGCGCTCTTCCCCACCGCGCGCAAGCTCGAGGCCGTGCGCGCCGAGGCCGCAGACGCGAAGTACGTGGTCGTCAACGGCGACGAGTCCGAGCCCGGGAACTTCAAGGACCGCTGGCTGATGGAGCACAACCCCCGCCTCGTCTGGGCGGGGGCGGCGCTGGCGGCGCGGGCGGTGGGCGCGGGCGAGATCGTCTTCTACGTCCGCGGCGAGTACGCCGCGGCGCACGCGCGCGTGGAGGCGGCGCGGGCGGAGCTGGAGGCGTCGGGCTATTTCGAAGGGCTGAAAACGCAGACCTTCCGCGGCGGCGGGCTCTACATCTGCGGCGAGGAGAGCGCCCTGCTCGAAAGCATCGAGGGCCGCCGCGCCGAGCCCCGGCTCAAGCCGCCCTACCCGGCCCAGGCGGGCCTGTTCGGCCGGCCCACGCTGGTGAACAACGTGGAGACGCTGGCGCACCTGGCCTGGATCGCCGCCCACGGCGCGGAGGCCTACCGCGCGCGGCGGCCCAAGCTGTTCTCGATCTCGGGCGACGTGGCCCGGCCCGGGGTCTACGAGCTGCCGCTGGGCACGCCGCTCGCCGGCGCTCTGGAGGCGGCCGGGGGCGCGCCGGAAGACCTGCAGGCGGTGCTGATGGGCGGGGCCGCGGGAACCTTTTTGCGCCTGCCCGACGCCGCCGAACTGCCGCTCGACTTCGAAGCCCCGCGGCTCTCGGGCGACGCGGTGGGGCCGGGGGCGCTGGTGGCCTTCGGTGGGGGCCGCGACCTCTGGGCGGTGGCCGAGGGCATCGCCGCCTTCTTCGCCCACGAGTCGTGCGGCAAGTGCTTCTCCTGCAGCCTGGGCACGCCCCACCTGCACGCGGCCGTGGCCCGGCGCGAACGGGGCCCGCAGCTGGAGGAGCTCTTTCTGGCGCTCGAGCAGGGCAGCCTCTGCGGCCTGGGGCAGGCCGCCCCCTGGGCGGTACGCAGCCTGATCCGGCGCTTCGAGGGGGTGAGGTCGTGAGCAAGGTACCGCTCGTCGTCGACGGTTACCTGGTCCAGGCCGAGCCGGGCGAGACGCTGCTCGACGCGGCGCGCCGCGCCGGGGTGGAGGTGCCCACGCTCTGCCATCACGAGCGCACCGGCACCCGCGGCCTTTGCCGGCTCTGCGTCGTCGAGGTGGAGGGCTGGGGGCGGCCGGTGCCCGCCTGCGCCACCGAGGTGCAACCGAACCTGGTGGTGCGCACCGAGACCGAGGCGCTCGCCGCGTTGCGGCGGGTGGTGCTCGAGCTGCTGGCGCTCGAGACCGACCTGAGCCACGACGCGGGCACCCAGGCCCTGCTCGAGCGCTACGCGGCGCATCCCGAGCGCTGGGGCGCCCCCCTGGCCGGCCGGCGCGAACGCGAACCCGTGCAGGACAACCCCTTCTTCGTGCGCGACTATGCCAAGTGCTACACCTGCCGGCGATGCATCGACGCCTGCGGAGAGGGCGTCCAGGGCGTCTGGGCCTACAGCACGACCGGCCGCGGCCACGCCGCGGTTCCCGGCACCCCGCTGGACCTGCCGCTGCCCGCGACCCCCTGCGTCTTCTGCGGCAACTGCGTGCAGGTCTGCCCGACGGGGGCGTTGGTGCCGTTATCGGAACTCACCCTTGCCGAAGGAGGGGCGCCATGAAACTTCGCGCATTCAGGTTGTGGGAGGTAGGAGGTAGGAAGTGGGAAGACCCACGCCCCACACCCCACCCCCCACTTCCTGCCGGGAGGCACCCATGACCCCCCTCCGCCTCCAGCCCGACCGGGTGGTGCCCACCGTCTGCCCCTACTGCGGCGTCGGCTGCCGGGTGGACCTCTACGTCAAGGACGAGCAAATCTACCGGGTGATGGCGCAGGAGGGCCCGCCAAACTACGGGGCGCTCTGCGTCAAGGGGCGGTTCGGTCTGGGCTTCTTGCACCACCCCGACCGCCTGAAGACGCCGCTCATCCGCCGCCGCAAGGGGGCCGAGCTCGAGCCCGTCTCCTGGGACGAGGCCCTCGACTTCGCTGCGGGCCGCCTCGCCCGCATCGCCGCCGAGTCGGGCCCCGACGCCCTCTACTTCGTCTCCAGCGCCAAGGCGACCAACGAGGAAAGCTACCTGATGCAAAAGCTGGCCCGCGCCGCCGTGGGCACCCACAACGTCGACCACTGCGCGCGGCTGTGCCACTCCAGCTCCACCGCCGCGCTCTCGCGCTCGCTGGGCTCGGCGGCGATGAGCAACACCCTCGAGGAGATCGGCCTCTCGGACGTGATCCTCGTTACCGGGTCCAACACCACCGAGACCCACCCGGTCATCGGCGCGCGGATCAAGAAGGCCGCCCGGGAAGGGGCCTTCCTGATCGTCGCCGACCCGCGGCGCATCGGCCTGGCCGAGGCCGCGGACCTGTGGCTGCGGCTCCGGCCCGGCACCGACGCGGTCCTCTTCGGGGCGATGGCGCGCCACCTGGTGGCCTCGGGCCGCTTCGACCGCGGCTTCGTGGAACGGCGTACCGAAGGGTTCGAGGAATGGTGGCCAAGCGTAGAGGCCTACACCCTCGAGTTTGCCGAGGAAACCACCGGGGTTCCGGCCGGGCGCATCCGCGAGGCCGCCGAGCGCTACGCCGGCGCGCGCGCCGCCGCCATCTACTGGGCCATGGGCATCACCCAGCACGCTCACGGCACCGACAACGCCCAGGCCCTCATCAACCTGGCCCTCCTCGCCGGGCAGCTGGGCAAGCCCGGATCCGGGCTCAACCCGCTGCGCGGCCAGAACAACGTCCAGGGCGCGGGCGACATGGGGGCGTTGCCGAACGTCTACCCCGGCTACCAGCCCGTCGCCGACCGGCAGGTGCGCAAGCGCTGGAAGGCGCTGTGGCACGTGCCCCAGCCGGAGAACCCGGGCCGCACCATGACCGAGGCCTTCGAGTCGATTGGGGATGCGGAAGGCGTGCGGGCCGTCTACCTGATGGGCGAGGACCCGATCACCTCCGAGCCCTACCAGGACCACGTGCGCGCCGCGCTCGAGAAGCTTGACCTGCTGATCGTCCAGGACATCCTGAAGAACGAAACCTTCCCCTACGCCGACGTGGTGCTGCCCGCGGCCTCGTTCGCCGAGAAGCACGGCACCTTCACCAATACCGACCGGAGGGTGCAGCGCATCCGGCCCGTCTTCGAGCCGCCCGGCGAGGCGCGGCCGGACTGGTGGATCACCGCCCAGATGGGCCGGCGCCTCGCCCAGTTGTTCAAACGCGGCTGGAGCGAGGCCTGGAACTACGCGGGCCCCGAGGCGGTGTGGGAGGAGGTGCGGCTCGCGCTGCCGCAGATGTTCGGCGGCCTCGGCTACGAGCGGCTCGAGCGCGAGCCCCTGCGCTGGCCCTGCCCCCACGAGCGCTCGCCGGGCGTGAGCGTGCTCTTCACGGACGGCTTCTACACGCCCAGCGGCAAGGCGCGGCTGCTGCCCGCTCCCTGGCGGCCGCCGGCCGAGCGGCCGGGCGGCGACTACCCGCTCGTCCTCTCCACCGGCCGCGTCCTCTACCACTGGCACGGCGGCACCCTGAGCCGGCGCAGCGACCTGGAACGGGCCTACCCGGAGATGAAGGTGGAGGTCCACCCTGCCGACGCCGAGCGTTACGGCGTCGAAGACGGCGAACCCGTCTGGGTGGTGAGCCGCCGCGGCCGCATCCAGGCGACCGCCTGGGTCACCGACCGCACCCCCGAGGGCGTCGTCTTCGCCCCCTTCCACTTCGCCGAGCAGCCCGCCAACCGGCTCACCCTCGACGCCTACGACCCCACCTCGAAGATCCCCGAGTACAAGTTCGCGGCCGTCCGGCTCGAGCCCGCGGGTACCCCGGAGGCCGCGGAGCCGGGGTAGTAGAATGCGGAGCGTATGTTAGCCATCGACCTATCGGGCAAGAAGGCGCTGGTCATGGGCGTGGCCAACGAACGCTCCATCGCCTTCGCCACCGCCCAAAAACTCCACGAGGCCGGCTGCGAGCTGGCCATCACCTATCAAGGCGACCGCGTGCGTCCCCTGGTGGAAAAGGCCACGCGGCACATGCCCAACATTCGCCTCTACGAACTCGACGTGACCGACGAGGCCCGCCTGAAAGAGGTCATGGCCGACCTGGGCGAGAGCTGGGGCGGCATCGACTACATCGTCCACTCCATCGCCTTCGCGCCGCGCCGGGCCATGGAGGGGCGCTACATCGAGACGACCAAGGAAGACTGGCTGCTGGCCATGGAGATCTCCGCCTACAGCCTGGTCGCGGTCGCGCGCGAGGCCGAGCCCTACTGGAACGCCGGCGGCAGCATGGTCACCTTCAGCTACTACGCCGCCGAGAAGGTGGTGCCCAAGTACAACGTCATGGGCATCGCCAAGAGCGCGCTCGAGGCCAGCGTGCGCATGCTCGCCTACGAGCTGGGCCCGGGGGGCCGGCGCGTCAACGCCGTCTCCGCCGGCGCGCTGCGCACCCTCTCGGCCCGCGGCATCCCCGGCTTCACCTTGCTTTGGGACCACGTCAACGCGGTCGCGCCGCTGAAGCGGCCGGTGACCCACGAGGAGGTGGCCCAGGCGAGCGTCTTCCTGCTCAGCCCGCTGGCCAGCGGCATCACCGGCGAGACGCTCTACGTAGACGCCGGTTACCACATCGTGGGCATCGGCCTCGCGGACAAGGACGTGCCCGGCAACCACACCTGACCTTTGCGGACGCCGCGCGGGCCCGCGGGCCCGCGCTTTTCTTGGGCGGTAGACTAGAGCCATGCGCACCTCCCTGACCGTCGAAGAAGCGCTTGCTGCGGTACTGGAACACACCCGTCCGCTCACGGACGTCGAAGACGTGCCCCTCGAAGAGGCCCTCGGCCGCGTGCTCGCGCGCGACCTCGAAGCCCTGGCCGACCACCCCGACGTGGACAACACCGCCGTGGACGGCTACGCCGCCCGCGCCGAGGACACCGCCGGCGCCGGCCCCGAAAACCCGGTGCGGCTGCGCTGGATCGGCGAGTCGCCCGCGGGGCGACCCTTCCCCGGCCGGCTCGGCCCCGGCGAAGCCGTGAGCGTCTACACCGGCGCGCCCCTGCCCGAGGGGGCGGACGCGGTGGTGGCCGTCGAGGACACCGAGCGCGACGGCGAGTTCGTCGTGCTCTACAAACCGGCCACGCCCAAGGACATCCGCCCGAAGGCCCAGGACCTGCAGAAGGGCCGGGTCTACCTGAAGCGCGGCGACTGGCTCACCCCGGGCCGCGTGGGGCTGGCCGCGGGGATGGGCCACCGCACCCTGCCGGTGGTGCGCCGGCCGCGCGTCGGCGTGCTCTCGACCGGCGACGAGGTCGTCGAACCCGGCACGCCGCTGCCCCCCGGAGGGGTCTACAACTCCAACGCCTACTCGGTGGCCGCGCTGGTGCGCGAGGCCGGCGGCGAACCGGTGCTGCTGGGCAAGGCCAGCGACCGGGTAGAGGCCGTCAAGGAGCAGCTCGCCGCCGTGGGGTCGCTCGACCTCGTCCTCACGACCGGCGGCGTCAGCATGGGCGACTACGACATCGTCCGCCACCTGCTCGAGCGGGAGGGCACCATCCACTTCTGGAAGATCCTGCAGCGGCCCGGCGGCCCCCCCATCTTCGCCGAGTTCGCCGGCACGCCGCTCTTCGGCCTGCCCGGCAACCCGGTGAGCGCGATGGTCACCTTCTTCCTCTACGGCCGCCCCATGCTCTTCAAGATGTTGGGGCGCACCGACCCGCCCTACCGCAGGGTGCGGGCCGTGGCCGAGGACTTCTTCAAGGGCGCCGGCAAGAAGACCGCCTTCCGCCGCGCGGTGCTGCGCTACGACCCCGAGGCCCCCGGCGGTCACCGCGCGGCCAGCGTGGACAGCCAGTCGTCCGGGGTGCTGCGCAGCATGGCGTTTGGCAACGCGCTCGTCGTCGTCCCGCCGCACACCCACGTCGAGGCGGGCGAGGTGGTGGAGGTCATTCCGTTCAATTTCACCTTACAACTTGCATGATTCGGATGCTTCTTTACTCCAGCTGATTGGCCTATGAAGTTGGAATGAACAAATTATATTTTTTATATATGCTAATATTTAAGTAGAAGGAGGGAATTATGAAGCGCTACATGAATCTCGGGGGAGACTCTGGAGTTATAGCCTACTCTATCGGAGTGGATTATATTATAGTTAAGTTTAGAGACTCCACATGCTATACATACACCTATGCTTCAGCCGGTATCGATGCAATAGAAAAAATGAAAGCACTTGCTGAGGCTGGCGAGGGACTAAATTCCTATATTAATCGTTATGTTAAATATAAATATGCAAATAAGGTAAAATGTTAACGCGCGTTATAATAAAAAATTTTAGATCATTGCATGACATTATGCTAACTTTCGAAACAGCATCCACAGTAATTGTAGGAGAAAACGATAGTGGGAAATCCGCCATTTTTCACGCAATATTAGCCGCTACGGGGAAAAGGGAAGTAGATGTTAATGATTTTACAGTTACGCCTGATGATAGTAAAGAATATATTTTTATTTCATTGAAATTTAGCGATTTTACTTTAGATGCGCATTTTTCAAGAGGCAGTAACGATAATGTTGATACTAAGCGTGTGATACGATACTCAAACGATTTTGTAAATAATATTGCTATTTATCTTGATTCGGATGAATACATTTCGCTAGGCAATGCCGAGAAAAAATTTTTTTTACGAGAGAATATTAAACTACTTGGCGGAAAAGCGGGGGGAAATGCGTCCCTATCTACTTTGCACGATAAGCTTAAAGAACTCATTGCTGAATACTTGTCTACTCCACAAGATATTGAAATTAGCAACGCTCCAGTAGATATCGTCTATCTTGATGGTCGCAGTTTTCACGACATTACTAATTTTATTTTTCAAATGGCGCTACAAGAGCGCTTGTCAGACGTATGGTATATCGACACAGAACAAGGTAACTTGAGTGACCTGATACAGGATAATGTAGATAAATTAATAGCTGAGGCAAAAAGTAAAATTCTGGATACTGGTGTAGTTGAAAAGATTGCTATGTATCTTCCAAACGTTAACGACATTGAATTGGATGCAAAGCTCCCATCTCTTCCAAGAATCAATCCATTGTTAAGTGTATTATTCGTAGATGCATCTGGATCGAAAATCGATATCGATAAGATGGGCGATGGAACGAAGCGGCGCGTGACCCTCGCACTCCTGGAGGCCAATGCTACTATAGCATCAGAGCGTGAGCGTGTATATATATTTGATGAGCCCGACACGCACTTACACGCTAAAGCACAATTGCAACTACTTAATATTTTATATCAATTTACAGAGTCAGGCGCGCAAGTATTACTTTCGACTCACTCACCGTTTATTATTAACGCAACAAAACCACAACAAATATATTTATTGAAAAAGAAAGATAACCATTCCATCGTATCTAAGCTAACATCTGCCAGTGCTTCTGCGTCACTTATGTCGGTACTCGGTGTAGCAAATGTCGATATTTTGTTCTCGCGCGTGTTCCTGCTCGTCGAAGGGCAAACTGAGGAAATATTCATACACATTTTATTTGATAAGCTTTGTGGCACGAGCATACAGTCGCGGTTCATTCGCGTGATGCGACGTCCGGGGAACACAGATATTCCACGCTTTGCGGAAATTTTGTCTGATATCGTCCGTCCTGAGATAATTTATATTCTAACAGACAACGATGCGAGCGCGGAATTGGAAAACTTGATTAACGCACTAAGTATTCCTTCTGAAAATGTTTTTTTTATAGGTACAAATGAATTTGAAGATGCCTTTTCTGACGAAGTGATTTATAATAGTTGGAAACAGTATTTAGAGTCGCGTCAACTGCCAGTTCCTAGTTCATGGACGATAGAAAGCATTTCCGAAATAAGAAGCCAAGCGACTTCATCAGGGCAGAAGTTTAGTAAGCTATTGCGCACCCTTAACGCTGGTGGAGCGGCTAAGCTTACTAAACCTTCTTTAGCACAAGCATTAGCCGAATATTGCACCCCAGAAGATTTGCCCATTGTCTTGAAACAACTTATTATTAATACTTTGTGTGAAGGTTGACTACCTCGGTTTGATTTTCGCCCGGCCGTAGGCCATCCGCAGTTTGAACATCGCCCGCTTGTGCAGCTTGGCGGCCTCCTCGGCGGTCACGCCCAGGTTGGCCGCGGCCTGCTCGAGCGGCACCCCCTCGCCCTCGACCTGGACCACCAGCCGCCGTTCGGCCTCCTCGAGCCCGGCGGTGAAGGGTTCCAGGTCGGCCCAGGTGGCCTTGGGGCCGGCCTTCTTCTTCGCCGCGCCCTTTTTGCGGGTCTTCTTGCGCCCGCCGCCCGCCTTGCCGCGCGGCGGACGGTTCTTGAAGTTGGGGTAGGCGTAGTCCTCGCAGTCGGGGTTGGAACACTTCAGGACCTCGCGCTTGCCCTTCTTGACCATGATCCAGCCGCACTTGGGGCAGGTCTGCTCGGTGGGGGGGTCGAAGACCAGGAAGTCACACCCCTGCTTGTTGCAGCGCCAGTAGGGCTTGCCGCGGCGGCTCGTCTTCTGGACGATCTCGCCCTCCTTGCACTTGGGGCAGGTGATGCCGGTGGAGGGCGCCTCGTCGCGGGTGTAGTCGCACTTCGGGTAGGCGCTGCAGGCGATGAAGGAGCCGTAGCGGCCCCACTTGCGCACCAGCGGCGCGCCGCACTTGGGGCAGTCCTCGCCGATCGGCTCGGCCTCCTTCTTCTCCTCCAGGGGCTCGGTGTAGGTGCATTCGGGGTAGCCGGTGCAGCCGAGGAACTGGCCGTAGCGGCTCACCTTGATCTCCAGCGGCCGCCCGCAGACCGGGCAGGTCTTGCGCGGCACCCGCGAAAGCTCCTCGGTGAAGGGTTCGTAGAACTCGCGCACCACCGCGGGCCAGGCCTGCTTGCCCTCCTCGACCTCGTCGAGGCGGTCCTCCACCTGGGCGGTGAACTCGTAGGCCACCACCCGCGGGAAGTGCTCGACCAGGAAGCCGATCACGCGCTTGCCCAGCTCGGTCGGCTTCAGCGCCCGCCCCTGGCGCTCCACGTAGGCCCGGCGCTCGAGGGTGTCGATCGTGGGGGCGTAGGTCGAGGGGCGGCCGATGCCCAGCTCCTCCATCTTCTTGACCAGGCTGGCGTCGGTGTAGCGGGGCGGCGGCTGGGTGAAGTGCTGCTCGCTGGCGAGCTCGACCAGCCGCGCCGGCGCGCCGGCGTCCACCTCGGGCAGGGGTTGTTCCTCTTGCTGGTCGCGGCCCCAGACCCGCAGGAAGCCGTCGAACTTGAGGATCGAACCGGCGGCGCGGAAGGTAAACTTTCCACCCTCAACGGTGATCGCCGTCTGGTCGTAGACCGCCGGCGTCATCTGGCTGGCCACGAAGCGGCGCCAGATCAGGTCGTAGAGCTTGAACTCCTCGTCCGAGAGGAAGGGCTTCACCTGCTCGGGGCGGCGCTGCACCGAGGTGGGGCGGATCGCCTCGTGGGCGTCCTGAACGCCCTGCTTCTTGCCCCGGTAGTAGTTGGGCTTTGGGGGCAGGTAGTCGGGCCCGTACTGCTCGGGAATGAAGGCGCGCGCCTCGGCGATCGCCTCGGGGGCGATGCGCACCGAGTCGGTGCGCATGTAGGTGATCAGGCCCACCGGCCCCTCGGGGCCCAGGTTGACGCCCTCGTAGAGCCGCTGAGCGACGCGCATGGTGCGGCCCGCGCCCCAGCCCAGGCGGCTCGAGGCCGCCTGCTGCAGCGTCGAGGTGGTGAAGGGGGGCAGCGCGTGACGGCGCTTCTCCTTGCGCTCCACCGCGGCCACCTGCCAGGCGGGCACCGCCCTGACCTCGGCCTCCACCGCCCGCGCCTGCGCCTCGGAAGTGATCAGGAAGTTCTCTTTCTTCTTGTCGAGCACGCGTTTGCCGTCGATCTCGTAAAGCTCGGCGGCGAAGCGCGCCCCCGCGTCGAAGGTACCGGTGAGGGTCCAGTACTCCTTCGGCACGAAGGCCTCGATCTCGGCCTCGCGCTCGGTAACGAGCCGCAGCGCCACCGACTGCACCCGGCCGGCCGAGAGCGCCCGCTGACGGAACTGCGCCGAGAGGACCGGGCTGAGGTTGTAGCCCACCAGCCGGTCGAGCACCCGCCGCGCCTGCTGGGCGTCGACCAGGTTCTGGTCGATGGGGGTGGGCTTCTTGACCGCTTCCTTGATCACCCGCGGGGTGATCTCGTGAAAGTGCACCCTGAGGGGCTTTTGCGGGTCGAGGTCCAGAAGCCGGGCCACGTGCCAGCTGATCGCCTCGCCCTCGCGGTCGGGGTCGGTGGCGAGCAACACCCGCTCGGCCTTCCCCGCGGCCTTCTTGAGGTCGCTCACGACCTTTTGCTTTTCCTTCTTGACCACGTACTTGGGCTCGAAGTCGTGCTCGAGGTCCACGCCCAGATCGCGCTGCGGCAGGTCGGCCACGTGGCCGACGCTGGCCTTGACCTCGTAGTTCGGGCCCAGAATTTTCTTGATGGTCTTGGCCTTCGCGGGCGACTCGACCACGACCAGGGTCTTTCCCGACATGAGGCCCAGTATAAACACACCCGGTTAAGAGGATGAAAACCCCGCGCCGCGGCGCGGGGTCGGGGCGAGCGGAAAACCTACTTCAGGCCCAGCTTCTTCCAGTTCTCGAAGACCTGCTGGGGGCTGAGCTTGCCACTGCGCAGCGCCTTCACCTCTTCGGCCGTGAGCGGCTGGAACCCCTTGGGCAGCAGCTTGTCGTTGCCCCAAGCGGTCAGGGTGTAGTTGAGCACCGCCGCCACGTCGGCGTCGGAGAGGTGGCCGTAGGGCGGCATGGCGCCGTTGTAGGTCTTCCCCTGGGCGACGATCGGGCCCTGGAGGCCGAAGAGCACCACCTGTATCAGGAACTGGCGGCCGGCGTCGCCCTTGGCGACGATCAGCGGCAGCTCCTTGGCGAGCGGCGGGAACGCCCCGGGCACCCCCTGGCCGGTGGCCTGGTGGCAGCCGGCGCACTGCGCGTAGACCTGCTCCCCGCTGGCGGCCAGGCCGAGTGCGCCCAGCGCCAGAACCCCAACGAGCATCGCAACTTTCTTCATCGTTTCCCTCCTTCCGGCAAAGCCGGTACGATTTTACTCCCCCCGGCGCGCGGCGACGGTGCCGTTGTCGTTCGTCGGGTGACCCGGGAGCAGGAAGCCAGCCGAGACCACGAAACGCAGGGCGTCCTCGACCTTGATGTCGAGCGGGATCAGCTCGTCCTCGGGCACGATGATCACGAACCCCGAGGCGGGCACCGGGCTGGTGGGCACGACGACGACGGTGTGCCCCGGGGGCAGGGGCTTCAGGCGCTCCTCCACCTTCTGCACCACGAAGCACAGCGCGTAGCTGCCGCGGCGCGGGTACTCCACCAGGGCCGCGCGCGAGAAGTGCACCTCGGGGCGGGTGAAGAAGTTGGTGGAGATCTGTTTGACCGCGTTGTACACGTCCCGCACCAGCGGAACCAGGTTCACCAGCTGATCGAAGGCGGTGAGCAGCTGCCGCCCCACCCAGTGCCCGGCGATCATCCCCACAAAGAGGATGACCGCGGCGGTGGACAAGAGCCCCAGCACCGGCAGGATCGGATGCAGCCAGTCGGGGGGCGTGACCCCAAAGAGGCGCAGCAGCGCCAGGAAGAAGACGTCCGAGGTGTTCCAGATCCAAACCCCCAGGTAGAGGACCACCACCAGGGGCAGGAGCACGACGACACCGGTGAGGAAGTAACGTTCGAGCCTGCGGATCACCCTTCGCGAACCTCCACGCTGTAGCTGCCGTTTTCGTAGCGCAGCACCACGACCTTCTGTTCCCCGTCCTTCTCCACACGCAGCGTCGTCTGGAAGAGGCTGGGGGGCTTCTCCCAGGTGGCGGCCTCGAGCACGCGCCAGCCCGCGTCCTCGAGCGCCGCGAGCAGGTAGCGGCGCAGCGCGTCGAAGTCCTGCGGGTTCTTGAAGCGGCTGAAGCTGAGCTTGCCGGTGTAGCTCTGCTCGTAGATCACGCTGCCCGGCGGCGCGGCCAGCGGCAGGTAGGCGCTGAGGAGCGGCACGCCGCCGGCGCCAGCGATCACCAGCACCCCGGGGGCGGCTTCGGCGGGGGGCAGCGCCCGCTCCCCACCCTGCAGCACGG
Organism: Oceanithermus profundus DSM 14977; assembly: GCF_000183745.1. Classification (NCBI taxonomy): domain Bacteria; kingdom Thermotogati; phylum Deinococcota; class Deinococci; order Thermales; family Thermaceae; genus Oceanithermus; species Oceanithermus profundus. The sequence goes on from NC_014761.1 coordinate 2,073,701, forward strand.
GGGCGCAGCCGGACACGAGCAGCACCAGCGCGGAAAACCAGACGAGGCTTCGCATCACGCTTACGTTACCCCAGGCGCGGATGAAAAGCTCCGGGAACCAGACCGTATACTGGGGCCATGTCCGAGACCGGGGAAGCCGCCGCCCACCTGGTGGTGGAAAACGTTAGCAAACGCTACGGGCGCAAGCCCGTGCTCGAGGGGGTGAGCTTTTCCCTGGCGCCCGGGGAGGTCTACGCCCTGGCGGGGCCCAACGGCTCGGGGAAGACGACGCTGATCCGCATGGTTACCGGCCTCGCCTTCCCCACGAGCGGACGGGTGCTGATGCTGGGCGAGAACATTCACGAGGGCGGCTTCGCCGTCCGCCGCCACCTGGGCGCGGTCGTCGAGGCGCCGGCGGCCTTCTACCCCTACCTGACGGGGCGGGCCAACCTGGAGCGGCTGGCCTGGCTCTCGGGGCTCGCGGGCGCCGCCGAGCGCATCCGCGACGTCCTCTTCGCGCTCGAGCTGGTCGCCGTGGCCGACCAGCCGGTGGCCGGCTACTCCCTGGGCCAGCGGCAGCGCCTGGGGCTGGCCGCGGCCATCCTGGCCCGGCCCAAGGTGCTCGTCCTCGACGAACCCACGAGCGGCCTCGACCCCGACGGGATCCAGAAGGTGCACGAGATCCTGCGGGAACAGGCCGCCAGCGGCGTCTCGGTGCTGCTCTCCACCCACCACCTGCGCGAGGTCTCGGCCTACACCGACCGCGTGGGCATCCTCGGCGGCGGCCGCCTCATCGACGAGGTGGTGATGGAAGGCGCCTCCGAGCGCCACCGCCTGCGCGTCAGCGAGCCCGACCGGGCGCTGGCGGTGCTGCAGACCCTGCCCTTCGTGGACGGCGTCGAGCGCAAGGGCGAGGTGCTGGTGGCGCGCGGGCCGGTGGACGCCATCGTAAAGGCGCTGGTGGACGACGGCCACCGCGTCTACGAGGTGACGGCCGACTACTTCGACCTCTACGAGTACTACCGGGAGCGGATCAAGCATGTTTAGGTTCGTCGGCTGGGAGATCGTCAAGATGCTGCACCTGCGCTCGGTGCGGCTGGGGCTGGCGGCCGCCTTCGTGCTGCCCATCATCTGGACGCTGGCGCCGGGGCTCAAGCAGGTCTACGGCCTGGTCCTGGTCTCGGGCTGGCAGGTGCCCTCGCTGGCCCTGCTCGCGGGAATGGAGTTCCTCTACCCCTTCCTCATCGCCATGGCCGCGGCCGAGGTGCTGGGCTCCGAGATCAGCATGGGCACGCTCAAACCCCTGCTGCTCAGGCCGCTCTCGCGCACCCGCTTCATCGCCGCCAAGCTGATCGCCGCGCTCGCCTACCCCTTCATGGTGCTGGCGGCGAGCCTGCTCGCCTCGATCCTCGCGGGCCTGCCCCACGGCCTGGGCGGCTTCTTCGGGGGCACCGGCCTGGGCGAGGGCGGCTTCGCCGGGGTGGGGTTTTTGAGCGCGGGCGCGGCCTTCGCCGAGGTGCTCCGGGCCTACGTCTTCGCCGCGCTCACGCTGCTGCCCATCGCCGCGCTGAGCCTGATGTTCGCGGTCTGGTTCAGCTCCACCACCGCCGCGGCGCTGGGGGCGATCGCCACGGTGCTGCTGATGCGGCTGCTCATCGCCTTCCCCGGCTTGAAGCCGCTCTTGCTGACCACCTACCTCGACCTCTACCTGCACCCCGCGGACTGGGCCATGGGGCTCAGCCTGCTCTTCATCTACACCGTCGGCTTCGGGCTGCTGGCGGTGCTGCTCTTCGAACGCAAGGACGTGTGAGGGAGGAACCGTGGGCAAGCTGACCCATTTCGAAGACGGAAAACCCCGGATGGTCGACGTTTCCGACAAGCGGGCCACGGTGCGCGTCGCGCGCGCCGAGGCCGCGGTGAAGCTGACCCCCGAGGCCGCGGCGGCCCTGAAGGAAGGCGGGGTCGGCAAGGGCGACCCGCTCGTGGTGGCCCAGCTGGCGGGCATCATGGCCGCCAAGAAGACGAGCGACCTGATCCCGCTCTGCCACCCCCTGCCCCTTTCCAAGGTCGCCGTCGAGGTGGCCTTCGACGAGGCCGCAGCAAAGGTGCGCATCCTCGCCGAGGCCAAGACCAAGGCCGAGACCGGCGTGGAAATGGAGGCGCTCACCGCCGCCAGCGTGGCGGCGCTGACCGTCTACGACATGCTCAAGGCGGCCAGCAAGGGCCTGGAGATCGAGCACGTGCGCCTGCTCTACAAGTCGGGCGGTAAGTCCGGCACCTGGGAACGCGGCTGACCTCCGAACCCCCGGGGCCGCGGCCGCCTCCTGCGGGCCTGGGGTGTATACTGTATACATCTCAGGAGGTCGCCCGTGCGCATCGAACGCCCCAACCTGGTCCGGGAAGCCGCCTACGAACGGCTGAAGCGCCGCATCCTCGAAGGCGTGCTGCGGCCGGGGGCGCGGCTCAGCGAGCCCGCGCTCGCCGGGGCGCTGGGCGTGAGCCGCACCCCGGTGCGCGAGGCGCTGCAGCGCCTCGCGCAGGAAGGCCTGGTGGAGCTGCGGCCGGGCAAGGGGGCGCGGGTGCGGGTGCTCAGCCCCCGCGAGGTCGAGGAGGTCTACGAGGTGCGGGCGCTCATCGAGGGCGAGGCCGCGGCCCGCGCCGCGGAGCGCTGCGACGAAGCGGGCGTGCGCCGGCTCGAGGCCGTGCTGGACGCGCTCGAGGCGGCCGACCCCGCCGACTACGCCGCCCAGATCGCCGCCGACGAACGCTTCCACGCGATGCTGGTGGCCGCGGGCGGCAACCGCGTGCTCGAGCAGGTCTTCCACGACCTCGACACCGCGCTGGCCCTCACCCGCCAGTTCTCGCGCGACCTCAACCAGACCCCCGAGACCCGTGCGCAGCACCGCGCCATCGTCGCCGCCATCCGCGCCGGCGACGCCGCGGCCGCGCGCGCGGCCGCCGAGGCCCACGTGCAGGCTTTCAAGGCCACCGTGGCCCGGCGCATCCAGGAGGCCCCGTGGACCTAAACCCCCTCTACCGTTCGTTGGTGCTGGGCGTCGCGAACCAGAAGTGGCTCGAGCGCCTGGTGCGCACCCACGGCTGGCGCTTCGCCCGCCGCTACGTGGCCGGCCACACCCTCGAAGAAGCCCTGGACGTCGTGAAGCGGCTCGAAGACCAGGGCATCCACGCCCTGGTGGACCTGCTCGGCGAAATGGTGACGAGCGAGGAGGAGGCCGCGGCCTTCACCGGCGAGATCGTGCGGCTGGTGCAAGCGCTGGGCACACTGCCCTACCCCCGCTGGATCTCGGTCAAGCTGACCCAGCTGGGCCTCGACCTGGACCGCGAACTCGCCCGGGACCACCTGCGCCGGATCCTCGACGCCGCCCGCAAGGTGGACGGGGTCGTCCAGGTGGACATGGAAGACAGCCCCCGCACCGACGCCACCCTCTGGGTCTGGCGCACGCTGCGCGAGGAAGAGGGCTACGAGAACGTCGGCATCGTGCTGCAAAGCTACCTGAAGCGCAGCCCCGCCGACCTGCAGGCGATCCTGCACCTCAAGCCCAACCTGCGGGTGGTCAAGGGCGCCTACAAGGAGCCCGCCGAGGTGGCCTGGCAAGACCGGGGGAAGATCCGCGAGCAGTTCCTCGAGCTCGTGCGCACCAACCTGGCCGCCGGCGGCCACACCGCCACCGGCACCCACGAGGCGGCGCTGGTGGAGGAGGTGCGCGCCTGGGCCGAGGCCGAGGGGATCCCGCGCGAACGCTATGAGTTCCAGTTCCTCTACGGCATCCGCCGTGAGCTGAAGCAGGGCCTCGCCCTGCAGGGCTACACCGTGCGCGACTACCTGCCCTACGGCGAGGACTGGTACCCCTACTTCTCGCGCCGGCTCGCCGAGCGGCCCGAGAACTTGCTCTTCGTCCTGCGCGGCATGGCGCAGGGCTAGGGAAAAGGAGGCGGCTATGACGGTTGAACCCTTCAAGAACGAGCCCATTCTGCTGTTTCAGGACGAGGCGGAGCGCAAGGCCATGCAGGCGGCGCTGGCCGAGGTGAAGGCCCAGCTGGGCCGCGACTACCCGCTCATCATCGGCGGCGACAAGGTGGTCACCGGCGACTGGCTGCCCTCGCACGACCCCTCCGACCCCGCCCGGCTGGTGGGGCGGGCGGCCAAGGCCGGCCCCGCAGAGGCCGACGCGGCGCTCGAGGCGGCCTGGAAGGCCTTCGAGACCTGGAAGCGCTGGCCCCAGGAGCACCGCTCGCGGGTGCTGTGGAAGGCCGCGGCCATCATGCGCCGGCGCAAGTTCGAGCTGGCCGCCTGGATGGTCTACGAGGTGGGCAAGAACTGGGTCGAGGCCATCGCCGACGTGGCCGAGGCCATCGACTTCCTCGACTACTACGGCCGCATCGCCCTGAACCTCAAGGGGCCCGAGGCGGTGCCCCTCCACCCCTACCCGGGTGAGGACAACGAGGCCTTCTACATTCCGCTGGGCGCCGGGGTCTCGATCAGCCCCTGGAACTTCCCCATCGCCATCTTCACCGGCATGCTCGCCGGGCCCATCGCGGTGGGCAACACCGTCGTGGCCAAGCCCGCCGAGGACGCGGTGGTGGTGGCCTACAAGGTTTTCGAGGTGCTCGAGGAGGCGGGGCTGCCCCCGGGCGTGGCCAACCTGCTCCCCGGCATCGGCGAGGAGGTGGGCGCCCACCTGGTGGCCCACCCCGACACCCGCTTCATCACCTTCACCGGCTCGCTCGAGGTCGGCCTGATCATCACCGAGACCGCCGCCAAACGCATCCCAAACCAGAAGTGGATCAAGCGCGTCGTCACCGAGCTGGGCGGCAAGGACGCCATCCTGGTGGACGAGACCGCCGATTTGGACCTGGCGGCGCAGCACATCGTCGCCAGCGCCTACGGCTTCTCGGGCCAGAAGTGCTCGGCGGCAAGCCGCCTGATCGTGGTGGACAAGGTCCACGACCTGCTCATGGAGAAGGTGACCGAGCGCAGCGAGAAGCTGGTCGTCGGCCCCGCCGAGGAGAACCCCGACCTGGGCCCGGTCATCAACGCCGAGCAGGAGGCCAAGGTACTCAAGTACATCGAGATCGGCAAGAACGAGGGCCAGCTCGTCCTCGGCGGCGAGAAGCTGGAGGGGCCGGGCTTCTTCATCGCCCCGACGGTCTTCACCGGCGTGGACCCGCACGCCCGCATCGCCCAGGAGGAGATCTTCGGGCCGGTCCTCTCGACCATCCGGGTCAAGGACTTCGACGAGGGGCTGGAGGTGGCCAACGCCACCCGCTACGGCCTCACCGGCGGCGTCTTCAGCAAGAGCCGCGAGCGGCTCGAGCGCGCCCGGTACGAGTTCCACGTGGGCAACCTCTACTTCAACCGCAAGATCACCGGCGCGCTGGTGGGCGTCCAGCCCTTCGGCGGCTTCAACCTCTCGGGCACCGACTCCAAAGCCGGCGGCCCCGACTACCTGCACCACTTCGTGCAGATGAAGTCGGTCACCGAGCGGTTCTAAACCGGGCCGAACCACCCCACCGGGCGGCGTGCGCCGCCCGGTGACCGTGCAAGGCGGGTCCGCCGCGGCGGCAAGGGCTCTGGCATAATGAAGACGTGGCCGTCAAGGTGGACTACCGCCAGGAGCTCAGAAGTCGGCTCCCCGAACTTCGCGCGCGCTACGGCGTGAAGCGGCTCTTCCTTTTCGGGTCGCGCGCCCGCGGCGACGCGCGCGCGGAAAGCGACCTCGACCTGCTGGTCGAGTTCGAGCGGGTTCCCACCCTCTTTGACCTCGTGCGGCTCGAGCGGGAACTCGCGGACGACCTGGGGGTTCGGGTGCAGGTGGTCACGCCCGGCGCGATCAAACCGCCGCTTAGACCCGCCGTGGAACGCGACCTCGTGGAGGTGTGAGCCCTGAACGGCGGCAAACCCGTCCGCACCTACCTCGAGGACGTCTACGAGAAGGCTAAAAAGACGCGGCGGTTCCTCGGCGACCTCGGGGGACCCGAGGCGCTCGAGCGCGACGAGCGGCGGACCTGCGCGATCGTTCGCGCCCTCGCGGTGATTGAGGAGACGGCGAGGCGCGTGCCCGCCGAATACCGCGCGCCACCCCGAAATTCCGTGGCGCGAGATGGCGGGCTTGCGCGACAAGCTGATCCACGACTACCTGGGCGTGGACGCCTCGGTGGTCTGGGCAACCGTAAAGGAAAGCCTACCCGAGCTGGTTTCCCGGATAGAACCGTTGTTGGAAGAGCGGTGAGGCTGGAAAGCCGCCGCCCCGCCTAGGCCATGCCGCGCGCCCGCGCTTTCGATCCGCTTTCCCTGGCGCTCCAGGGGTCGTTGCTCCTGGCGCTCTGGGGCCTGCCCGCAGCGCTGCTGCCCGCCGACCTGGGGCCGGGGCCGCGCTACCTGGCCCTCGTGCTGCTGCGCTACCTGCTGCTCGGGGCCGCGCTGGCTCGCGAGCGCGGGTGCGGGGCCGCGTTCTTCCTGACCCGCAGGAACCTGCGGGCCGCCCTCACCGACGGCCTCGTCTTCGCGCTGGCCTTCGTGCCCGTCGCCTGGGCCTACGCCCGGCTGACGCTCGGGGGCGTCTACTGGCTTCCCCTGGCCGAGCTTCCGGCCACCCTGGCGGCGGCGCTGCTGCTCGCCGCGCTGCCCGAGGAGCTGGCCTACCGCGGCCTCTTCCTCGGCACGTTGGCGCGCCTGGAGGCGCCCGCCTGGGCCCAGGTCGCCGTGACCTCGGCCCTCTTCGCCGCCCAGCACGTGCGCTACCTGCTGCGCGGCGACCCCCTCACCTTTACCCTCGTCGCTGCCTTCGGCGTCATCGCCGCGGCGATGACGCTGCGCCGCGGCAACCTCGCCGGTGCGGTGATCGCGCACGCTGCGATGAACACGCTGATCTTCGTCTTCATCGGCGGCCGGGTAAGCTCGCTTTGAAATCGAGCTGGGGGCTGCGCTGCGGTTTGGCGTTCGGGCCCGTGCGCGGTATACTGCCCTCTGCCCCCGGTCCGACGCGGCGACCCGCCGTGAACCGGGTCAGGCCCGGAAGGGAGCAGCCCTAAGCGGTCAGGGTCGGGTGCCGTCGGGGTGCCGGGGGCGCTTTTTTTATCTTCCCTCCACCACCCGCGCCACGGCGGACATCTCCAAACCCAAAAGCTGCAGCACGTCGTCGAGGGTGAAGATGCCCACGAGGTTGCCTTCGTAGTCGACGATCGGGTAACGGCGAACCCCCTTGTGCTTGACCTCCTCGAGCGCCTCGAAGAGGCTCATCTGCTCCTCGAGCACCAGCGGTTCCGGCGTCATCACCCGGAAGACCGGCGTCTCGTCGGGGTCCAGCCCCGGACGCACCACCCGCACCACGATGTCGCGGTCGGTGAGGATGCCCACCGGCTTCAGGCCCTCGGCGACCACCACGCTGCCCACGTTCATGTCGGCCATCAGCGCCGCCGCGTCGGTCACGGTCGCCGTCGGCGGCAGGGTGATCACGTCAGCCCGCGCGAACTCCATGAGTCCCATGGTGGCCTCCTTGGCCCCATGATACCGCCCCGGAAGGGGGACATCCCGCGGGGTAAGATGGGGCCCGTGGGAGCCCTCTACCGCCGCGCCCGGCCCGCCACCTTCGACGCCGTGGTGGGCCAGGAACACGTCAAGGACGTGCTGAAGAGCGCGATCCAGAAGGACCGGCTGGCGCACGCCTACCTGTTCTCGGGTCCGCGCGGCGTGGGCAAGACCACGACCGCGCGCCTGATCGCGATGAGCGTGGGCTGCGCGGCCGAACCCGAAAACCGGCCCTGCGGCGAGTGCGAGAACTGCCGCATGGTGCGCGAGGACCGCCACCCCGACGTGGTGGAGATCGACGCGGCCAGCAACAACTCGGTGGAGGACGTGCGCGAGCTGCGCGAGCGGATCCTGCTCGCCCCGCTGGTCGCGCCCAGGAAGGTGATCATCCTCGACGAGGCGCACATGATGTCGAAGAGCGCCTTCAACGCCCTGCTCAAGACGCTCGAGGAGCCGCCCGAGCACGTGATCTTCATCTTCGCCACCACCGAGCCCGAGCGCATGCCCGCGACCATCCTCTCGCGCACCCAGCACTTCCGCTTCCGCCGCCTCAGCGAGGAGGAGATCGCCGGGAAGCTGGCCGCGGTGCTCGAGGCCGAGGGGCGCCGCGCCGAGCCCGAGGCCCTGCGCCTGATCGCGCGCATGAGCGGCGGCGCGATGCGCGACGCCGAGAGCATCCTCGACCGGTTGCTGGCGCTCGACGTCGACCCGATCACCCGCCAGGCCGCGGAAGAGGCCCTGGGGCTGCCCCCGGCCGAGCGCGTGGCCGCGGTGGCCGCGGCGCTCGACTCCGGCGAGGTGGACCGGGCGGTGGCGGAAGCCCAGCGGCTGTTTTCGGAGGGCTATTCGGCGCGGACGCTCACCGAGCAGCTCGCCCAGGCGCTGCAGGCGGGCCTCTACGCCCGGCTGGGGCTGGGCGAAGGGCCCGAGCTCGCGTCCGACCCCGAACGGCTGATCGCGGCGCTCACGGCGCTGGACGAGCACACCGAGAAGCTGATCCGACGCGAGGACCCGTTCACGCTCGAGCTGGGGCTCTTGCGCGTCTACGCCGCGCTGCACGCCGCACCCGCGGCCCCGGCGGCCCGGGCGCCCGAACCCCCGCCCCCCAGGAAGACCGCACCCCGGGCCGCCCCCGCCAAGGCGGCCGGGCCTGCGCCGCGGGCGGCGAACCCGGAGCCGGCGCCCGCAGCCGAAAAACCCGCGGAAGCAGAAGACGCCGCGCCCCCGGCGGCCGGAGAGGTCGACCTGACCGCGGCCTGGCGCCGGGTGCTGGGCGAGGTGGGCATCAAGGTGCGGGCCTTCCTGATCGAGGCCACCCCCCACCTCGAGGACGACGCGCTGGTGCTCGTCTACGACGAGGGGCACCGCTTCCACCACGACCGCGCCCGCGAGCAGCAGGCCGTCGTGGAAGAGGTCGTGCGGGCGGTGCTGGGCCGCGGGGTGCGCTTCGAACTGGGTAAAAAAAACTCGGTAGCGCCTAGCCCCGGCCCGCCGACGCGCCCGCCCGCCGCGCCCCCGCCGGCGCAGGAAGCGCCCGAGCCGGCGGAAGCGCCGGCGGCGCCCCCCGAAGAAGCCCCGCCCGCGGCGGAAGCGTCCCCGGCGGAAGAACCGCCCGCGCCGGAACCCGAACCGCCTCCAGCCAAGCCGCGCCCGCAGCGCGGGGGCCGCGGGTCGGCGTCCCCGCGGTCGCGCCGGGAGCGCAAAACGCGCGAGGCCGCGGAGCCCCGCTTCGACAAGATCGAGCTGCTCGACGACCCCCGCTTCAAGAAGCTGCAGAGCCTGTTCAAGGCGCGCCTGCGCCAGGTCTGGCGCGAGCCCGCGGAGGGGGAGGAAGTCGAAGACGAGGCCGCCGGCGAGGCCTGAACGTCGGCGGGGGCGACGCCGCCGCCCCCGCGAACGTGCGACACTGAGGCATGACCTACCTCGTCACCGGGGCCACCGGGTTCATCGGTGGCCGCCTGGCCCGCCGGCTGCTCGCCGCCGGCCACAGCGTGCGCGTCCTCGCCCGCCGCCCGGAGGCCGCGGCCTCCCTGGAAGCCGCCGGCGCCCGGGTCCACCGCGGCGACCTCACCCGGCCCGAAACCCTGCAGCCGGCCATGGACGGCGTGGACGGCGTCTTTCACGTCGCCGCCTGGTACGCCATCGGTGCCCCCGCCGCGGCGGCGGAAGCCACGAACGTTCAGGGAACCCGGCACGTGCTCGAGGCCGCACTCGAGCTGGGGGTGCCCAAGGTGGTGTACACCTCCACGATCGCCGTCTACGGCGACACCCGCGGGCGGCTCGTGGACGAGGGGTACCGCTACGACGGGCGCCGGCTCGGCTGGGCCAGCGCCTACGACCGCACGAAGTGGCTCGCCCACTACGAGGTGGCGCGCCCCCTGGCCGAGGCCGGGCTGCCCCTGGTCACCGTCCTGCCGGGGTTGGTCTACGGCCCCGGCGACCGCAGCCTGATCGGGGACCTGCTGCGCCGGCTCGTCTGCGGCCGCACGCTGGCGGTGCCGGCCGAGACGGTCTACTGCTGGTCCCACGTCGACGACGCGGCCCATGCCCACGTGCTGGCGATGGAGCGCGGCCACCCGGGCGAAGAGTACATCGTGGCCGGCGAACCCCGCAGGCTCGTGGCCGTCCTGCGCCAGGCCCGCCGCTGGATCGGCTCCTCCTCGCGCATTCTGCCACTGCCGCACGCGGCCCTGAGGCTGCTGAGCCGCCTCGCCCGCCCGTTCGACGCCCGGATGCCCCCGGTCTACACCTCCGAAGGCCTGCGGGTCGCCACGGTGAGCTACACGGCCGACCACGCCAAGGCGCGCGCCGAGCTGGGGTACGCCCCGCGGCCGCTGCGCGAGGGGTTGCCGCCGACCCTGGAAGCCCTGCGGGACGAAACGCGCTGCGCCACTCGGTAGACTGAGGGCATGAGCAAGCGTCTCGTCGTCATCGGTGGCGTGGCCGCGGGCATGAGCGCCGCGGCCAAGGCCAAGCGCAGCAACCCCGACCTCGAGGTCGTCGCCTTCGAAAAGTCGCGGTACGTTTCCTACGGCGCCTGCGGGCTGCCCTACTACCTGGCCGGCTGGATCGACGACGTGGAGAAGCTCGTGGCGCGCACGCCCGAGAAGTTCGCCAAGCAAGGGGTGAAGGCCCTGGTGCGGCACGAGGTCGTCGAGGTCGACTACGAGGGCCGGCGCGTCAAGGTGGCCGACCTGGACGGCGGCCGCGAGTTCTGGGAACCCTTCGACTACCTGGTCGTTAGCACCGGGGCGCGGCCGGTGCTGCCCCCGATCGAGGGGGTGCACCTCCCCGGCGTCTTCACCCTGCGCCAGCTCGAGGACGGCGAGACCATCATGAGCGCGCTGCACCGGGCCCAGCGCACGGTCATCGTGGGCGCCGGCTACGTGGGGCTCGAGGTGGCCGAAGCCTTCCGCGCCCGCGGCAAGCAGGTCACGGTCGTCGAGCTCGCCGAGCGCGTGCTGCCCGCCGCCGACCCCGAGGTGAGCGCCCTCGTGCACGAGGAGCTGACCAAGAACGGCGTCCAGGTCGTCACCGGCACCGAGGTGGAAAGCCTCACCGGCCTGGGCCGGGTGCAGGCGGTGCAGACCAGCGCCTTCGAGATCCCCGCCGACCTGGTGCTGCTGGCCGTGGGCATCCGCCCCAACGTGGGGCTGGCCACCTCGTTCGGGGTGCAGACCGGACCCACGGGCGCGATCGCCGTGGACGAGCAGCTGCGCACGAACCTGCCCGACGTCTGGGCCGCGGGCGACGTGGCCGAGAGCGTGCACCTCGTCACCGGCGAGCCCTACTGGCTGCCGCTCGGCGACGTGGCCAACAAGCACGGCCGCACCGCCGGCACCGTGATCGCCGGCGGCCGCGCGCGCTTCAAAGGCGTCGTCGGCAGCGCCATCACCAAGATCTTCGACCTCGCCGTCGCCTTCACCGGCCTCAGCGAAGAGGACGCCCGCAAGGCCGGCTTCGACGCGGGAAGCGTCTGGATCCGGTCGGCCGACCGCGCCCACTACTATCCGGACCCCCACCCCCTCCACGTCAAGCTCGTCTACGAGCGCGGCTCGGGCCGGCTTCTGGGGGCGCAGCTGGTGGGGCACAGGAACGACGCCCTGCGCGTCGACGTGGTGGCGGCCCTGCTGCACCGGGGCGGCACCGTCGAGGACCTGCGGGCCCTCGACCTGGCCTACGCGCCGCCCTTCAGCCCGGTCTGGGACCCGCTGCTCGTCGCCGCCAACCAGGCCAAGTAACGCCGATGAAACGCGGGCTCGTCCTCGCGCTGGCGTTGCTGCAGCTCGCGGCCTGGGCCGCCGGGCCCCTCGGCCGTCCGGCCCCGCCCTTTGCGGGCGTGACCCTGGACGGGGCGCGCTTCGATCTGTCCGAGCACCTGGGGCGGCGGCCGATCGTGCTGCACTTCTGGGCGAGCAACTGCCCGCCCTGCCGCGCCGAGGCCCCCTACTGGGCGCAGGCCCAGCAGGCCTACGGCGACCGGCTGCTCATCGTCGGCGTGGACGTGCAGGACCTCCCTGCGATGGCGCGGGAGTTCGTGGCCCGCTACGGCTGGAGCTTCCCCAACGTGCAAGACGGCACCGCCGCCGTGGCCGCGGCCTACCGGATAACGGGAAAGCCCACCACGGTCTTCGTCGGCATCGACGGCACCGTGGTGGGCTACCACCCAGGCCCCTACGGGAACGCCGCGGCCTTCGAGCGCGACCTGCTGCGGCTGATCCGCTGGCGGCCCTAGCGGTACTTCAGGACTTCCATCAGCTCGTCGACGATCTGGTCGGTGTCGCCGCGCTGGGCGGCGGTGACCACGTGGTCGCGCAGGTGGCTCCTGAGGATGAGCTCGCCCACCTTGTCGAGCGCGCCCTCGACGGCCTTGATCTGCTTGAGCACGTCCACGCAGTAGACGCCCTCCTCGTCGAGCATGCGCAGGATGCCTTCGACGTGGCCGCGCACGCTCTTGAGCCGCCGCTGTGCCTCGGCGCGGGTGTCGGGGTCCAGGTGCAGGTGCACGCGGGTCTTCATGCCCCCAGCCTACCCGAGCGGCTGGGCCCGGTAGCCTTCCTCCTCGATCGCGGCCACCAGCTGGGCGGGATCGGCCTGACCCCGGACCAGCGCCTCGCCGCGCTCGAGGCTGACCTCGACCACTTCCTCCACGCCGCCCACCCTCGCGAGCGCCTTCTTGACCGCCATTACGCAGTGGTTGCACGTCATGCCTTCGACCTTGAGTTTGATCATCGTTCGTCCTCCCGCGTCCAGTATAACCCACCCCGGGTGGGGTGGGTTGGTTCATTTCTCATGACTCCGGCCTAGGGTAAAGCATGCCGTCCGGCCGCCTCCTTCTGCCGCTCGTTCTCGCCCTGTTCGGCCTGGCCGTGGCCGCCGTGCCCGGCCCCACGTCGTGGCCCGCCCCGCCGTTCGCCGCCGAGCGGCTGGACCGGCCGGGGGCGGTGCTGGACCTCGCCGAAACGCTGGGGCGGCGGCCGATCGTGCTCAACTTCTGGGCCAGCTGGTGCGTGCCCTGCCGGATCGAGGCCCCGGTGCTGCGCGACGCGGAGCGGCGCTACCGGGGGCGCGTGCTCTTCGTGGGGGTCAACCTGCAGGACACCCGGAAAGGCGCGCGGGCCTTCATGGAGACGTTCTTCTGGACCTTCCCCAACGTTCGCGACCCCCGGGGCGCCGTGGCGCGGCGCTACCGCGTCGGCGGCATCCCCACCACCGTCTTCATCGACGCCGGGGGGCGGGTCGTGCGGGTGTGGACGGGCCCCCTCGACCCCGAGCGGCTCGAGGCCTTTTTGCGCGCTCTCATCGGGACGCCGGAGGGTTAACGTGTCCCATCTTGACGCTGGTATCATCAAGTCCGGAATGAGGCGAATCGGACTCCTGGGGGTGGGGTTGTTGCTCGTCGGCGCGGCCTTGGCCACGCCCGTTCCCCCGTACCGCCCGCCCAGCGAGGCGATCCCCTTTAGCGGTCCGCTGCTCGGCGGCGGCCGGTTCGACCTCAAAGCCTACCTGGGGCAGACCCCGCTGGTGCTCAACTTCTGGGCCAGCTGGTGCGGCCCCTGCCACCGGGAGGCCGAGGTGCTGGAGCGCTTCTTTCGCGAGTTCGCCGGCCGCGTCGCCTTCGTGAGCGTCAACGTCCAGGATCCGAGCGAGAGCGCCCGCGCCTTCGTGGAACGCTACGGGCTCAGCTTCCCGGTGGTGCAGGACGGCGGCGCCGACGTGGCCTGGGCCTACCGGGTCACCGGCCTGCCCACGACCTTCTTCATCGACGTCGACGGCCGCATCCGTTTCGTGCACCAGGGGCCGCTGCTGGCCGAGCAGCTCGCCCGCTACCTCGAGCGCCTGCTCGAACCCGGAGGAGAACGCTGATGGACGCCGTTTCGCTGGGCCCCTTCGTGATGCCGCTGGACCGCCTCTTCACCCTGCTGGCCCTCGCCGGCTTCCTCGCCACCGCCGAACTGATGGCGCGCAGGCTCAAGCGCCCCTTCCTTTCCAACTGGGCCTGGAACGCCGTCTTCGCCGGCCTGGTCGCCGCGCGGCTGGGCTACGTCGCCGGCCACTGGCCCATCTACCGCGAGGACCTGCTCAGCGTGCTCTACTTCTGGCAGGGCGGCTTCGCCCCGCTGTGGGGCCTGCTGGGCGGCCTCGCCTACACCCTCGCGGCGTTCCGCGGACGCCTGGGGGAGCTGCACCTCGTCCTCTGGCCGGCGGCGGGCGGCGCCCTCGTCGCCGCGGCGCTCTTCGGCATCGCCGCGGTCAAGGTGCCCGAACAGGCCGAGCTGCCCGACCTGACCCTGACGACCCTCGCGGGCGCGCCGCGCAACCTCGCCGACTACCGCGGCCAGCCCGTGGTGATCAACGTCTGGGCGACCTGGTGCCCCCCCTGCCGCCGCGAGATGCCGATGCTGGCCCAGGCCGAGACGGAGAACCCCGGGGTCGCCTTCGTCTTCGTCAACAGCGGCGAAACCGAGGCCCAGGTGCGCGCCTTCCTCGACGAAGAAGGGTTGTTCTTCAACCACATGCTCCTGGACCCGGGCCAGCGGCTGATCCCCCGCCTGAACGTGATCGGCTACCCCACGACCTTCTTCTTCGACCGCGACGGGATGCTGGTGGCGCGCAAGACCGGGGAGCTCAGCCGCGCCGCCCTGGAGGACTTCCTGAAGCGCATCCGCTGAACCGGAGAACCCATGCCACCGACCCGCGTCCTTTTCGTCTGCCTGGGCAACATCTGCCGCAGCCCCCTCGCCGAGGGCGCGGCGCGCAAGCTCGTGCGCGAGCGCGGACTGGAGGACCGCTTCCGCTTCGACTCCGCGGGCACCGCCGGCTACCACGAGGGCGAGCCCTACGACCCGCGCGTGCGGAAGGTGCTCGCGGCCCACGACGCGCTCTTCCCGCACACCGCCCGCCGCATCACGGCGGAGGACTACCGCGCCTTCGACTGGATCCTGGGCATGGACGAGGAAAACCTGCGCGACCTCCGGCGCATGGCCCCGCCGGGTGCCTCGGCGCGCATCGCGCTCGTCACCGAGCCCTGGGGCGGCGGCCGGGTCACCGACCCCTACTACGAGAGCGATTGGGCCTGTGAGCAGACCTACCTCGAACTCGAGGACCTGGTGGGCCGCTGGCTCGAGCGCTGGTCGAACGGCGAAGATGGACCCGAGGGAACTGCTTAACCGCGCCGGGCTGCCCCCCGAGGGCCGGGCCGAACCGCTGGCCGGCGGCGACATGGGGCGCGTCTGGCGGCTGGGGCCCTACGTCGTCAAGACCCATCCGAACCCGCCGCGGGGCCTCTTCCCCGCCGAGGCCCGGGGCCTCGGCGCGCTGGCCGCGGCGGGCGTGCGCGTGCCCCGGGTGCACTGGGTGGGCGAGGAGGGGATCGTGCTCGACTACCTGCCCCCCGGACCGGCGGACTGGGCGGGGTTGGGGCAAACGATCGCCCGTCTGCACGCGCACAGCAGCGCGCGCTACGGAACCGACGACCCCGTCTTCCTGGGGCGGTTCGAACTGCCCGCGGGAACGCGGACGGACTGGACCGGCTTCTGGGTGGAGCGGCGGCTGCTGCCGCTCCTGCAGGCAACCCGCAGCGCCCTGGGGGAACTGGCCGGGCCGCTGGAGCGTTTCGCGCGCGCCTTCGACTGGCCGGCCGAGGGTCCGGTCCTCGTGCACGGCGACCTGTGGAGCGGCAACGTACTGATGAGCGCCGAGGGCCCGGCGCTGATCGACCCCTCGGCCTGGTACGGCGAGCGCGCCGTGGATCTGGCGATGATGCGGCTCTTCGGCGGGTTTCCCGAGGTCTTCTGGTCGAGCTACGAAGCGGCGCGGCCCGTTCCGCCGGAGGTGCGCGAGGCGCTGCCCGCCTACCAGCTCTACTTTCTGCTGGTGCACGTGCACTTCTTCGGCTCGGGCTACCTTTCCGGGGTGCGCCGGGTGCTGCAGCACTACGGTTTCCTATAGCGTAAAATGAACGGGCGCCATGGAAGGCACCTTCGCCCTGCTCGGACCGCTCGACCTGCTGCAGCTCCTCGCCCGCGGCGGGAAGAAAGGGGTGTTCCAGACCCTCGCCCCCTCGGGTAAGGGGGCCGTCTACCTGCACGGGAGCCGCGTCACCCACGCCCACTGGGGCGGGGTCGTGGGCGAGGAGGCGATGATGCGGGTCCTCCTGCTCAAGGAGGGCCGTTTTCGTTTCATCGAGGGCGCCGAGGCCGACGAGGTCACGCTCGAGCGCGACCTGGACCACTACCTGCTCCAGGCCATCCGCCGCCTCGACGACCGCGTCGAGGTCAGCCCCTTCGACCGGGTCAAGTTCGGCCAGGGCGGCCGCGTGGGGCACCTGACCCTCAACCCCGACGAGCTGGCCCTCTTCACCCACCTGAGCAAACCCATCTCGGTCCTCGACCTAGCCGTGGCCAGCGAGAAGCCGCTGCGCACGGTCATGACCACGCTGGGCCACCTCGCCCGCCTCGGCGTGATCGAGGTGGAGCACCGCGCCCCCCACACCGCCCGCCTCACGCTCGCCATCAAGGACCCGCTGCCCCCCTACGCCCACGTCGACGAGTTGCTGCTCTCGACCTGGCGGTTGCACTACGGCCGTTTCGACCACGTGCACGTGCGGGTGGACAACCGCACCCTCAGCCTCCCGGTGCGGGGCGCCGAGAACCTCGGCGGCCTCCTCCTCCTCGGCACCGGTCAGCTGATCATGCACGAACTGCAAGCCGGCCAGACCCTGATGGTCTGGCCGGCCCTGCCCCACGCCGGTGGGGCCTGATCGCGTTCGCTAACGCACCCGCACCCGGTAGCAGACCGTGCCGCCGGCACCGGCGCGCAGCAGGGGCTCCGCCCTGAGCGTCACCAACCCGTAAGCCCACGCGCCGGCGTCGGCGTCGGCCGCCGCGCTGAGGCGGTGCGCCGTACCCGAGGCGTCGGTCCAGAGCAGGGTCTCGTCGGCCGCGGGGTCGCTGTCGTAGGCGTCGGTCACCACGTCGGCGAAGTAGGGCACCGGATCGTGAATCGTCACGTCGGTCACGTCTTCGGTGCCGTCGTTGAGGTAGCGGATGCAGTACTCGAGCACGTCGCCCGGGCGCGCCGCCACCGCGGTGGCGTAACCGGACGCGGGCACGTTCTGGGTGACGTTGCGCACGACCTTCTCCAGGCTTAAACCGCCCTGAACGCGCACGGTGGTGGTGTCGACCACCGCGTCCACCTCGACGACGCCGGGGTTCTGGTCCCAGGCCAGCTCGGCCGTCAGCTGCGCCAGGTCCACGGCCCCCTCGGGCTCGCCGTCGGGCACGAGGACGCGCACCTCGACGGCGCAGGCACGGAACGAACCGTCGGGGTCGCGCGGCCAGGCGTCGGTGACGCCGAAGCCGGGCTGCTCGGTGGCCGAAAGGGTCCGCCAGGGCTCTGAGGCGTCGAAGCCGCCGCTGCAGTCGGCGTCCACCCGCACCTGGTAGACGTAGTCGCCGCCGGTGCGTTTGAAGGTCACGACCCCCTGGGTGCCGGGCTTGTAGGTGTGCACGTAGGTCACCGCGCCGGGGCTGGTGGCCGTGCCCTGCTGGTCGGAGCGGAAGGCGCCGTCGCGCACGACCCCGAAGTTGCGGTCGGCCAGCTGCCGACCTGCGAGGCCCGCGGCGTCGCCCAGGAGCTGGGCAGAAGCGGTGTGGTCGGGGTCGGTCGCTGCGGTCGCGTCGGTCCAGTCACCGGCGGGCTGGACGGTGCCGGGGAAGTTGTAGCCGCTGGCGGGGCGCTCGTCGTGGAAGAGGCGAACGCTGCCCCAGTCGGCGGGCACGTAGACGGCGTAGCGGCCGTCGGCTCCGGTAAGCACGGTGCGTCGGCGGGTGCCGTCGCCGACGGTGACGGGCACCGAGGGCACGCCCGGCTCGCTGCCGTCCTGCACGGCGTTGTTGGGGGTGCCGGCGGCGTTGCCGGTGTCGTAGAAGACGGTGCCGGTCACGAGCGCGCCGTGGAAGAGGCCGAAGTCGTGACCGCCCGAAGGGGTCTGCGCCTCGACCTGCCCCGGGGTGACGACGAGCGGCCGGACGCCCGCCGGCGGGTTGACGTAGAGCCAGCCGTCGGCCTGCGGGTCGTAGGGCGTGGCGTCGTTCGGGTCGTTGTTCTCCGAAAGCACCAGGCAGTAACTTCCGGCGCGCACGGCCGTGAAACCGTAGCCGCCCGTCCCGTCGACGGTCGCCACTTCTTCGGCAGGGACAGGGAAGCCGTTCGTGCAGTCGCCG
Organism: Oceanithermus profundus DSM 14977; assembly: GCF_000183745.1. NCBI lineage: Bacteria > Thermotogati > Deinococcota > Deinococci > Thermales > Thermaceae > Oceanithermus > Oceanithermus profundus. The sequence goes on from NC_014761.1 coordinate 2,091,956, forward strand.
TCGGGATCCGCGAAGCGCTTGACGTAGAGCGTGGGCGGGTTCGCCGAATCGAGGTCCGTCGGCCCGACGGCCGGATCCGCACCGTCGCGCTGGCCGTTGGGGTCGAGGTCGTGGTAGAGCCCGCCCGAGACCGGGATGCCCGGCGGCACCACCCGGGCGTTGGCGCTGAACTCCGAGGTGTTGTTCTGGTCGTCGATGACGATCGCGGTCACCACCGCGCCCGTGGTGAGCCCGCTCACGCTCAGCGTCTTGGAGAAGCGGCCGTTCGTGAAGTCGCCGCTTTGCAGCGGAACGCCGATCACGTAGGTCCGGCCCTCGCCGTGGGGCTCGCTGGCGCCGTCGTTCAGGAAGACCTCGCCGGCGTTGTTGCCGTCGTCGTCGGCGATGTAGAGCTCGAGCGTCCAGGTCGCCCCGCCCGCGGGCTGCAGCTGCGTCGCGGGGGTGCCGATGAAGCCCTCGAGGGTCAGGTTGGCGCCGTCGAGCTCCGCCTTGGTGAGGACCGGGTAGTCCAGGCCGGCGTTTTGCTCCTGACTGCTCGTGACCCCGTCGTTGGCGCTTACGCCGTCGCCGGTGGGGTTGTCGTTCCAGGCGTTTCCGTGGGTCTGGTCCAGGTCGATGGCGATCGAGCCGTTGCCGTAGAAGCTGTTCTGGGAAATGCGGTTTCGGGTGCTGACGAAGACCCGGTTGGGATCGTGGTTTCGGGTCACCACCACGCCGGCGGCGAAGTTTCCGGAAACGACGTTCTTCTCGAAGGTGTTCCCCGAGGCCATGATGCGCGCGCCGTAGCGTTCGACGTTGTCGGCGCCGTTGAAGTAGGGGTTGTTGTCGGGGTTGTGGCCGTTGTCGCGCACCGTGTTGTTGCGCCAGACGTTGCCCCCGGTCCCCTGCCAGGAGTCCAGGCCCGGACCGTTGTTGGACACCACGCAGTTCTCCAGGACCTGCGAGCCGCCCGTATCGTCCTCGACGGAGATCCCGTCGGCGTTCCAGCGGCCCAGCCAGTTCGCGCGGCGCACCTCGTTTTGCTGGATCGTTCCGCTGCCCGAGTTGGCCCCGTAGACGAAGATGCCCTGGTGGCCGATATGGGCGACCACGTTGTGCGCGATCGTCCAACCGGAGGCCACGGAGGTTCCCAGCTGGCCGTAGAGGTGCACGCCGTTGCCGCGGGTGCGCTCGGCGGCGGCGGGAACGCTCGCGTCGGCGTGCAGGCCCACCAGGCTGTAACGCACGGTGAAGCCGGCGCCCGCCTGCACGACGAAGACGTCGCCGGTGGGGTCGGGGTCGTAGCCCGCGTCCGCGGGATCGGTGCGCGCCTGCGAGCCCGAGCCAAAGGCGGCCACGCGCTCGATCAGCACGTTGGGGCCCGGGGTGTCGACCTTGAAGACCCAGTCGTGGGTGGCGTCGGCCTTGACTTCCAGCTCGGGCAGGTCCACGGCGGCGAAGGGGACCTGGTCCACCCCCACGGCGCTGCAGCTGCGCGGGGCGCTGCCGGCGTTGGGGTTGCGTGCGGCGGTGCCGCTGGCGTAGTCGAAGGCGGCGCCGCTGACGGTGGTGTCGCCGTCGGTGATCGCGGGCAGCGGATCGTTCGGGGTCACGGCCACGGTCCACCAGCTCCGGCCCGCGGGCAGGGGCACCGCGGGGGTGAAGCGCATGGCGTTGCCGCCGGAGATCGCGTTGGCGTTCTGGAGGAACTGGCGCAGGCCGCCCTGGGCGGTGCGGTTCGCCGCGGCGTCGTCGTCCTGGTCGCTCGTGTTGGTGACGACGTTGAAGGAAAAGCCGAAGTCGACGCCGGTGACGATGCCGTCGTGCACGCCCACCTTGGCCACGTGCTCGGCGCCGGTGAGCGCGGAGGCGTCGTCGGATACGCCGCCGCGGCGGCCGCCGAAGCAGACGCCGTCCGAGCTGCGCGGCGCGGCGGCGGTGGCGCCGTCGGCGTCGGCGTCGCAGAGCGCACCGCCCCAGGCGCCGCCGGCGCCGTAGGTCTGCTCGGCCCAGACGTCGCCCTGGCCGAACCCGGCGTTGAACCCGGCGGCGGGGGCCACCGTGCGCGAGTCGACGACCACCCAGTAGTCCCCGTCGGGGATGTTCTGGAAGGAGTACTCGCCCTGGGCTGTGGTGGTCGCGGTCTGCCCCGCGACCGGGGTGTCGCCGGCGTCGGGCACGCCGTCGCCGTCGTCCTGGTAGAGGGTGATGGTGACGTTCGGCACGGCCACGGCGTCGGCGAGGTCGCCGTCGCCGTTCACGTCCTCGTAGACCGTGCCTTTGATGATCGCAAGCCCCACCGAGGTGCCCAACACCTGGGGAAAGAAGTGATCGCCGTTGGTGAGGTAGCGGGTGCGGATGGCGTCGATGCCGGGGGGCAGGTTGCCGAGCTCGACGGTGTCGGCGTCGAAGCCCAGCTGGTTCTTGTAGTTGGGGTCCTTGGCCGTGAACTGCGCGCCCAGGTGGCTGATGCTCGAGTTCCAGAAGTTGTCCTGGGGGTTCTGGGCGTCGGAGACGTTGCTCAGCGTTCCGGGCAGCGGGCCTACGAGCAGCTGGTCGCCGCTGATGCCGTCGTCGCCCTCCCAGACGATCGCCGAGAGGCGGAAGAGGTAGCTACCCGTCACGGGGGTGTCGAGGTTGGTGATGTCGATGTCGATCGAGCCGCCGCCGGCCAGCTTGGCGTAACCGGCGTCCACGGTGATCGTGCGGTAGGTCTCGCCGGCGCTCGAGTAGACGACGAGCAACGCCCAGCCGCCGTAGAAGCCCAGGCCGTCGCTGTTGCCGACGACGGCGTCGATGTCGGCGGCCCAGTAGTCGCCGCTCGGGTCGGCGAGGCCCTGCAGCAGCGCCGTGACGTCGGCGTAGGCGGCGTAGGGATCCCCGTTGTTGTACTGGCCGGTGATGTACTCGGTCCAGTCGGAGGTCACCGTGGTGTAGCCGGTGCCGCCGGGCAGCTTGAACTTGAGCGTCTTGTTGCCCGAGGCCGTCGTGGTGCGCGCGCCCCAGACGAGCGCGGCGTACTCGACCTGGCTGCCGGCGGGCAGGCTAAGCGTCGCCCGCGAGGAGCTGGTCGTGGCGGCGTCGCTGTCGACGTCGATGAAGCCCATGGACCGGTTGCCGTTCTGGATGCCCGAGCTGTTGGGGTCGCAGCTCGTGCAGGTGACCAGCGCGTTACCGATCGTGAGCAGGTTGCCGCGGAACTCGCTGCCCGCGTTGGTGTACTCCCGCTGGAAGTTGCGGATCGTCTGCGCCTCCACGACCCCCGTATGGATCCAGAGGACGAACACCATCAGGATCCACCCCAAGCGGGCCAGGACGCGGCTGTTCATGGTCCGACTCATTGGTTACCCCCCTGAGGCTGCGGATCCTCGGATCCGCCGAAGAGATCGAGCCTGAGGTAGACGCCCGGGCGGGCTTCCGGGGTCAGCCCCTGGAAACCGCCGAAGGTGTAGCCCAGGTTGACCCATACGGGGTCGGCCACGCGGAAGCTGCCCTCGAGGTTGAAAGCGGTGCGCGACACGCCCGCGCCCGGCTGCCACAGCGCCAGCAGCCCGGCGCCCAGGCCGAAGCGCGGCGTGAAGTAGTAGTTGGCGCCCAGGCCCAGCTGATAGAGGCTGCCGCCGGGGTCGCCGAGGGCCACGCGGTAGGCGGCGCTGGGGCGGAGCTGGAAGTTGAGGTTCGGGTGCCAGACCGGCGCGAACTCACCTTCGAGCGTCGTGGCCGCCGCGTGCACCAGGCGGTGGTAGGTGAGGAACTGCAGCGCCGCGCCGCGGAAGGCGTAGGCCAGGGTGAAACGGCCGCGGGTCTCGCTCGCCAACACGTAGTTGGCGTCGAAGGAGACGGTCTGGCGCGCGTCGAGCTGGCCGGTGGCGCCGCTGCGCAGCGTCAGCTTGCCGCCGTGGGTGCCGGCGGCGCCCTCGACGCCCGCGGTGGCCGCGATCCGGTCGGTGCGGTAGCGCACGCCGACGCCGGCGGCGAGCTGCTGGTCGCCGCCGGCGAAGCTCTTCTCGTAACCGGCGCTGAGGTCGAGGGTGGTGCGCTCGCCAAGGGGCAGCGGAACGTCGACGCCGAAGCGGGCCCGGTTGCCGTCGCCGCTGGCGCCAGGCAGCTGGTAGCTGAGGCCCAGGTTGGCGGGCCCGAGGCGCTGCTTGAGGCCCACGGTGCCGCTCGTGCCCACGCCCCAGGTGTGGGCCAGCTCGGCCTCGGCCTCGAGGTTGGCGTCGACGAGGTAGCGGGCCGCCAGCACGCTGAGCGAGGGGGCGGCGGAGAAGCTCTGGCGGTGGGTCAGCGACGCCTCGGCGCGCTCGGTGCGGTATCCGACGCGGCCCACGCCTTCGAGCGCGGCGCGGCTCCAGTCGTACCCGAGACCGAGCCCGCCGGTGATCCGATCGAAGCGGCGCTCGTAGAGGACGTCGCTGCGCTGGTCGCCGGTCGCAGCCCGGTGTTCGAAGACGACCGCGTCGCGCTCGGAAAGGTGACCGGCCAGGCGCAAGCGGCCTTGCAGGGCGCCGTCGTAGCGCAGGTCGCCCGCGGCCTCCACGCGGCCCCGGCGGCCGCTCGCGCGCAGGGTGAAGACCGAGCGGCCCGCGTCGAGGCCGTAGCCGATCGCGGCGGAAACGTCGGCGTCCTTGTAGGCGGCCTCGGCGCCGAACTTCCAGGTGGCGCCGCGGTCGAGGCTGGCCACGCCCGCGCCGAAGCTGAAGGGTCCGCTGCGGTAGCGGCCTCCGGCCCCGAAGGCCAGGACGCTGCGCGCGGTGCTCGCGGGCGCGTAGGTCACGCGCAAACGAACGGGCTCGAGGTTGCGCTCGCTGGACCAGAGCGGCCGCGCCAGCGTGAGCACGCCGCTGGGGGCGTCGAGGACGTAGTCGCGCAGCGGCACGAGGCGCGTCGTCCGGGCGCCGGTGATCAGCTCCACGGTTTCGCTGCCGGGTTCGGCGGGCTGGCTGAGCAGGTAGGTGCGGGTGCCGTCGGGCACGATGACCTCGCTCACCTCACCGGCCGGCAGCAGGGCGAGGAAGCCGCCCGCCTCGAGCGGCCCGCGCGTCTTGGCGTAGAGCGCCGTGGCGCTCGGCAGGCCGCGGACGCCGGGCAGGGCGAGCGCGGTGCGGTGGTATCCGGCGGTGAAGTCCTCGCGGTCGTAGCGCAGGGCCACGCCGTCTTCGGAGGCGAGGGGCAGCTCGGCTTCGGCGCCGGCGCCGGTGAGCGGGAAACGGTCGTTCGGGTCCTCGCGGTCCGCGAGGTCGGGGCGGTAGTGCGCGCCCCCGGCGTCGACGGCCGCGTTCGCGCCCAGCGCCGCCTGCAGGGTGCCGCCCGCCAGGGGCAGCTCGCCGTAGGCCCGGCCCAGACCACCCAGCTCGAAGCCGCCGCCGTAACGCGCGGTGACGCTGCCCTGGGCCAACCAGAAGGGGCGTTCGGTCCCGGCGACGTAGAAGCGGCTCTCGGACTCGATCGCGTCCTTGGCCATGCGTACCCGCACCTCGCCAGGGCGCACCATCGGCGCCAGCTCGATCTCGGCCGCGCCGTCACGCAGCAGCGCCTGGTAACCCGACTCGGCGGGGTTGGCGTCCGGGGTGAGGGGTTCGGGGTCGCTCATCACGGTAACGAATCCCGAACCCGCGGTCAGGCCGGCCGCGTCGCGCGCCTCGATGCGCACGCGCACCGGGCTGCGGCCGTCGGCGACGGCGCCGAGCGGCCGCGCCACCAGCTCGACGGGGCGGCCGGCGCGGAAGACCTCGACGACGTCGCGCAGGTCGCCGGCGCGCACCTCGACGCGGTTGGCGCCGACGGCGAGGGGCACGCCGTAGTAGCGCAGCTCCTGGACGCCGCGGGCGGCGTCGTAGGTGGCCTCGCCGAGGCGGTTGGAGCCGACGGGCTCGCCGTTCACGAGCACCTGCACGTCCTCCCCGTAGGGCGCTTCGACGAAGATCTTGAGCGCGTCGGCGTCGCGCAGCACGCTGCCCGGCGCGGGCTCGCGGATCATGCCCTCACGCTCGTTGATCTCGAGCGGCCGGGCGCGTTCGTAGTCGTCGAGGCTCAGCTGGCCCTCGAGCGGCAGCTCGCGGTCGCCCGCCAGCAGCGTGAGCGCGGGCTCGGACAGCTCGGGCAGCGGCCCCTCGTGCTCGAGGGTGTAGCTGAGCACGCCTTCGTGCGCGAAGGGCAGCTTCCAGATCAGGCGGCCGTCTGCGGCGCGGCGCGGTTCGGCCGTGGGCAGACCGTCCAGGCGGCTGCTGCCCAGGCGGTAGCGCGCCCCTTCGGGCGGCCGGTGGGCGACGAGCAGGCCGTCGCCCCGACCCTCGACCTGGAAGGGCAGGCGCACCTCGGAGACGCGCCGGGCGGTCAGCTCGGGGCGCACCTCGAGCTCCGCCCGCGCCGGGAAGGCCGCGGGGACGCCGCCCACGTAGGCGGAGGCCTGGTTCGCGAAGCGGCCGGCGGCGGTGGGCCGGGCGGGGTAGCGCAGCTCACGGCGCTCGCCCGGCGCCAGCGTGATCGTCTCGCGGGCGGCCTCCATGCCGAGCTCGGCGTCGGGCGCCTCCTGGAGGCGCACGGTGAGCTCGTGGTCGGTGGGGTTGGTGACGGTCACGGTGAACTCGGCTTCCCCACCGAGGACCACCCGCTGCGGGGCCACCCGCTTCTCGAGCCCCAGGGGAACGCGGCGGATCGCGTCGGGCGCGGTGCGCTCACCAGCATTGGAGTCCAGACGCGCGTGGAAGCGCCCCTCGGCCGCGGGACCGAAGCGCACCCGCGCGGGGTAGCAGTGCTCGGCGTCGGCGCCGGGGTCGAGGCTGCCCTCGAAGCGCGGCGCCGCTTCGGGCTCGAGCCAGTCGGGGGCTCGGTCCGTCAGGGTGTAGCTCAGCGGCGCGGGACCGGTGTTGGCGACCTGCAGGCAGACCTCGACCGCCTCGCCGGGGACGACGACGCGCTTGTCGAGGCTGCGCGTGAGCCGCACGTCGGGCGTGAGCACGCGCACGGCGGCGCTCGCGCGGGCCAGCTCGCGGCCGGCCTCGTCGAAGAGGACGGCGGTGTTCACCCGCTCGGCGGCGGCGGCCTCGGTCACCCGCGCGGCAACCTCGAAGCGGCGTACGGCGCCGGGCTCGAGGGTCAGGCGCTCGTCCAGCCCCTCGCCGCTCAGGCCGGCGGGGAGCACGTCGCGCACGCGGACGGCGCCCGCGCGCTCACCCACGTTGGCGACGCGCACCGCGAAGCGCGCCTCGCCGCCGAGGGGCACCTCGGGCGTCAGCGCCTCCTTCTCGATCGTGAAGGAAGCGGGGCGGCGCACCTCGAGTCGGGCGGTCCGCGCGGCCGCGCAGGGGCGGCTCGTCGCCTTCACCTCGTAGACGCCGGGGGCCTCGGCGCGGGCCGAAGCCACGAGCTCGAGCGGCCGGCCGGCCTGCACGGTGCCGCGGATCGCCGGGTTGCCCTCGAAGCGCAACCCCGCGGGGGCGTCGAGGCGCAGCTCGGCGGGGAGCGGGTAGGGGTAGGCGGTCTGCAACCTGGCGACGACGCGCACGCGGTCTCCGGCGCCGGCCACGGCGGGCGTGACCTCGAGCCCCAGCTCGAGCACGGGCACGACGTTCAGCGCGACCTGGGTGCGTTCCCCGGCGCGCACGACGACCTCGGCCGGGGCCTGCACGCGGGCCCCGGGAACCTCGACGGCAACCGGGTAGCGGCCCGCGGGCAGCTCCACCCGGGCCTCGCCCGCCGCGTCGAGCTCGACGCGGCGGGCGCCCAGCTTCACGACCAGCGGCGCCGGAAGGCGCTCGGCGGCGCAGACCGCCGCGCCCTCGAGCGCGACCGTGCCCGTCTGCGGGCGCAGCACGAAGCGCACCCGCCCGCCGCCGGGTCCGAAGAGGACCCGGTCCTCGGCCAGCTTCTTGCCGTAGGTCGCGGCGGTGGCCACGTGGGTCCAGCCTTCGGGGACCTTCGTGAGCCGGACGGTGCGGTCGTAGTAGCCGCTCGTCGCGTAGGTGGCGCCCGCGACGGGCCGCCCCTCCTCGTCGACGACCTCGACGGCGACGTCGCCCAGGAAGATCTCGAAGCCTACGGTGTTGGTGAACTGCTTCGCCCCT